>CAYUSM010000424.1:0-2968 GCA_964447345.1 uncultured Sulfitobacter sp.
GATTACGGTTGTTTATGCCAAGCAAGCGGCTCTTCAGCAGGGTGGCCCGCTCAAGCTCTTCTGCATCATGCACCTCGATCAGCGCATCCATGCCCCAGCCCGTTGCGGCCTCTTCAAGCTCCGCCGCCTGCGCGTCTGACACGGATGCCATGATGATCAGGATGCAGTCCGCCCCCAGCGCGCGCGCCTCGGCCACCTGATAGGTGTCATACATGAAATCCTTGCGCAGCACCGGCAGATCACAGGCCGCACGGGCATCGACCAGAAACTGCTTGTCGCCCTGAAAGCTGGGTGTGTCCGTCAATACCGACAGGCAAGTCGCGCCACCTGCCGCATAGGCCTGCGCCAGCGCGGCGGGCGCGAAGTCTTCGCGGATCAACCCTTTGGAAGGGCTCGCCTTCTTGATCTCCGCGATCAGCGCATATCCTTCGCGTGACGCATCATGCAACGCATCTGCAAAGGGGCGGACCGGCGGTGCAGCGTTGGCTGCGGCCTCAACCTCTGCCAGCGGGCGCTCCGCCTTATCGGCGGCCACTTCTTCAAGCTTATAGGCCTTGATTTTATCGAGGATCGTCTCTGTCATCATCCCTCCGGGTCGCCCCAGTTTATGGCGGGCAAGTTCTGTGCCTGCAACCATGCATTCGTCTGGCTGAAAGGCCGCGATCCGAAAAAGCCGCGATGCACGGAAAGCGGCGACGGGTGCGCCGTTTCGATCTTGAGGTTGGGTGGCGCCGCGACTGCCTTGGCTGCCTTTTGTGCAGGCCCACCCCAGAGCAAATAGGCGCGCGGCTGAATGGACAGATGCGCCAGCACTTGGCTGACCAGCTGCGACCAGCCGATCTTGGCATGTGCCTTCGGTGCGCCCTGCGGCACCGTAAGGGCCGTGTTCAGCAACAGCACCCCCTGGTCGGCCCAGTCCCAAAGCTCCGTTTGGGTGCGCGGCACGCCCAGATCACTTTCTATCTCTTTGAAGATGTTGCCCAAACTGTCGAGCCTGCCGCCAAAACCCTGCGGTATCGAGAACGCCAGACCATCCGCTTTGCCCGGCGTGTGATAGGGATCCTGGCCCAAAATGACCACGCGCGTGTCCTCAGGCTGCGTGCGTTCCAGGGCGCTGAAAACTGACGCGGGCGGAGGGAACACAGGTCGATCCTCCTCAGCCAACACCGCCTCAATCTGCGGAAGGTGTTCAGAAAAGAAAGGCAGGTCGGCCCAGCCGCCCAGCCGGGAGACATCAAGGCCGGTCATTTCTGGTGCGAAAGCTCGGCCACGCGGGCGATTTTCTGCTTGGCCGCACCGGAATCGATGCTTTCGCGGGCCATCTCGACACCTGACTTCAAATCAGAGGCGGCATCTGCCACCACCAGCGCCGCCGCAGCGTTCAACAGCACCGCGTCGCGATAGGCTGAAGGTGCGCCGTCCAGCAGCGCGTTGAAATCGCGTGCGTTTTCTTCCGGTGTGCCGCCAAGAATATCTTCGAAGGGATGCACCGGCAGCCCGGCATCCTCGGGATGCACTTCAAATTCGCTGATCGCGCCATCCGAAACGCCCGAAACCCAGCTCACCCCGGTGATCGTCAGCTCATCCGTGCCGTCGGAGCCATGTACAAGCCAGGCTTTCTCGGACCCCAGCGCCAGCAGCGTCTCGGCCATAGGCCGCGTCAATGCGCGCAGGTATGTGCCCGTCAGCTGCCGTTTCACCCCGGCGGGGTTGGTCAGCGGTCCCAGAATGTTGAAGATGGTCCGCGTGCCCAGTTCTGCCCGCGTGGGCATCACATGGGCAATCGCCGGGTGATGCATCGGGGCCATCATGAAACCGATCCCGGCCTCGTTGAGCTCCCGTTCCACGACCTTCGGCCCCACCATCACGTTCAGCCCCATCTGGGTCAGCGCATCCGCAGCACCGGATTTGGAGCTGAGATTCCGGTTGCCGTGCTTTGCCACCACCACGCCCGCACCGGCCACGACAAAGGCTGTGGCCGTCGAGATGTTGAGCGTGCCTTTACCGTCGCCCCCTGTGCCCACGATGTCCATTGCACCTTCGGGGGCCGTCACCGCATTGCACTTGGCCCGCATGACCGATGCCGCAGCCGCATATTCATCCACCGTCTCGCCCCGCGTGCGCAGGGCCATCAAGAAGCCACCGATCTGGCTGGGTGTCGCTTCCCCGTCAAAGAGAATCTCGAAAGCCTCCGCCGCCTGATCGCGGGTCAGGGGGCCATTGGCCGCCGCGTCGATGAGCGGCTTCAGCGCGTCACTCATGCGGGCACCTTCATGTCATTGAGGAAGTTCTGCAAAAGCGCATGCCCATGCTCGGATCGGATCGATTCCGGATGAAACTGCACCCCGTGCAAGGGCAACTCACGATGCTGCAGCCCCATGATCGTGCCGTCCTGCAGGCTTGCCGTGATCCGCAGTGCGTCGGGCAGGCTGTCAGGGTCAACAACCAGCGAATGATACCGCGTCGCGGCAAAGGGCGAGGGCAGACCCGCAAAAACACCCGTCCCGTCGTGATGCATCTGGCCCATCTTGCCATGCACGATGTCCTGTGCGCGCACCACTTTGCCGCCAAATGCCTGTCCCAGGGTCTGATGACCCAGACAGACGCCCAGCAGTGGAATGCGGTGCTCTGCAGCCGCTTTTGTCAGTTCAAGGCAAATACCGGCCTGATCGGGGTCACAGGGGCCCGGAGACAGCAGAATCCCGGCCGGGTTCATGGCCAACGCATCGGCAACGCTCAGCTTATCGTTGCGCTGGACCTTCACGTCCGCGCCAAGAGTGCCCAGATAGTGTACAAGGTTGTAGGTAAAGCTGTCGTAGTTATCGATGAGCAGCAGCAAGGGTCTTATCTTTTCCTATCTGGGGCAGGGGGCTGGATTGATGACCACCCGCCGGGGTATAGACGCTGCATAGATGTTCAGGCTTGCCGCGCGCCGTCAAGAGCGTGCGCGGGTCAAAGTCAGTCCGGG
>CAYUSM010000425.1:0-2939 GCA_964447345.1 uncultured Sulfitobacter sp.
AGACCCACCACATCGCGGACGGCTACAACGCGCAGGTCCTGCTGCGCTGGGGCGATCCGATCACGGCAGACGCACCTGAATTCGACGTGATGAACCAGACCGCTGAAGCCCAGCTCAAGCAGTTTGGCTACAACAACGACTATGTGGGCTTTACCGCGCTCAATGACGAAGGCACCCGCGGCCTGCTTTGCGTGAACCACGAATACACCAACGAAGAAGTGATGTTCCCCGGCCTTGGCCGTCAGGACCGCGCGGGCTTCGAAGGTATGACCAAAGAGCTTGTCGACATCGAAATGGCCGCCCACGGTGGCTCCGTCGTGGAAATCGCGCAGGGCGAGGACGGCACATGGGCCTTGGTCCGCGACAGCCAGTACAACCGCCGGATCACCCCGCTGAACACGGAAATGACCATTTCCGGGCCAGCAGCGGGTCATGACCGGATGAAGACCAACGCAGACCCCGAAGGCATGACCGTCATCGGCACGGTCAACAATTGCGCAGGCGGCATGACCCCCTGGGGCACCTACCTGATGGCCGAGGAAAACTTCCACGGCTATTTCTGGACCGACAAGGTCGATGCTGACGGCAAGCCTGACGTGACCGGCATGGAAGAAGCCATGGCGAAGCGTAATGGCCGATACGGCGTGCCAGGCATGTGGTATGCCTGGGGCAAGTTCCACGACCGCTGGAACATCGACAAGGAACCAAATGAGCCCAACCGCTGGGGCTGGATTGTTGAGGTTGATCCCCGCAACCCAGATGCCGCACCGATCAAGCACACCGCTTTGGGACGTTTCCGCCATGAAGGCGCAGAAACCACCGTATCCTCCGACGGCAAACTTGTGGTCTATTCCGGCGACGACAACCGCTTTGACTACATGTACAAATACGTCTCCAACGGCACCGTAGCGGACAACGAAGGCTTCGGCTCCAGCCTGCTGTCAGACGGTACGCTCTATGTGGCGCGCTTTGATGAAGACGGCACGATCACCTGGATGCCTCTTGTTCACGGTGAAGGCCCATTGACAGCCGAGAACGGCTTCAACGATCAGGGCGATGTGATGATCGACACCCGCATGGCGGCAGACCTTCTGGGTGCCACTCCCATGGACCGCCCCGAAGACGCGCAGCCGCGCGGCGATGGCACAGCCTATGTCATGCTGACCAACAACACCCGTCGCAAGCCCGATCAGGTCAACGCGGCAAACCCCCGTGCGGAAAGCAGCTTTGGCCATATCATCGAAATCAAGGAAGAGGGCGGCAACCATGCAGCCACCACCGGGACCTGGTCTATCCTCGTCAAATGCGGTGACCCGACGATTTCCGAGGTCGGCGCCCAGTGGAACCCCGAAACTTCCGAGAACGGCTGGTTCGGTTCGCCCGACAATTGCGCCATCGACGCCGATGGCCGTCTGTGGATTTCGACCGATCAGGGTTCAAGCTGGGGCAAGACCGGCAAGTCCGATGGCCTCTATGCGCTTGAGACCGAAGGCGACGGTCGCGGCACCTCGAAGCTCTTCTTCCGCTGCCCCGTCGGTGGTGAGCTTTGCGGCCCCTACTTCACCGAAGACAGTGAGACGTTGTTCCTTGCCGTGCAGCACCCCGGCACTGACGGCACCAAGGATTTCAAAGGGTTCGAGCGCAACTCAACCTTCGAAGACCCGGCCACCCGCTGGCCCGATTTTGACCCGGCCATGCCACCTCGGCCCTCGGTGCTGGTCGTGACCAAGCAAGGCGGCGGCAAAATCGCGGTCTAAGGCATACTCAAAGCCCTTTTCAGCATTTTCGGCCCCGCTGGTCCCCCGCGGGGCCTTTTCTATGCCCGCACCGCCGCTATTTGACGGGCATGACCAACGCTTCAGAGACCCGACCAGAGATCGAGACCGTCACCAACAGCGGCGAATTGCGTCGCTGGTACTGGACCAAGGACGAATTGCTGACCGAATGCCGCCGCCTAGAGCTGCGCGTCTCGGGCGGCAAGTTCCGCCTGCTTGACCGAATTGCGCATTTCCACGACACAGGCGAACGCGCCTTCCCCGGCGACAAGAAAGCCAAGGCCACGTCCAAATTCGACTGGCACTCGGCCGACCTCACCTTGGAAACCGTGATCACCGACAGCTACAAGAATTCGCAAAACGTGCGCCGGTTCTTCAAGGCGCATGTCGGGGATCACTTCAAATTCAATATCGCCAGCATGGCGTGGATGAAATCCAACGTCGGGCGGACCCTCGCCGACGCGGTAGAGGCGATCAAAGCACTTGAAGAAGAAGCCTCAAAACCCGGTTTCCAATCAAAAATCGCGGCGCACAATCAGTTCAATCAATACACCCGCGACTTTCTGGCGGACAATCCGGAGATGGGCATGAAAGACGTCCGCCACTTTTGGGCATTGAAACGTGCCCTGCCGTCCGAAGACGGCAGGCATCGCTATGACCCTTCCGATCTCACCCTGACGGGGTAAGACAGCCTGCCATGTCATCCGCCATGGCCTTGAGCAGATCGGGATACAGGTCCGGCCCAAGCTCAAGTGCGGAGCCCAGTGGATCAATCGTGGCCACGCTGATCTCTTCGCCTTCAATGACAGTGCCCATGATGCTGACGTTCATCTGCGGCTCCGAAAACGCACAGGAGACGTCACGCGCGCCCATGATCTCGCGCAGTTCGGCGACACGGGCCGCCCCGGGATCGGCTGCGTCGCTGTCACTGACGGCAGCTACCGCTTCGATGTCGAATGCGGTCTCAAAGTACTGATAGGCATCATGAAACACCAAAAACCCTTGCCCCGCTGCAGGGGCCAATGTCGCCTTGATCTCGGCAGAGACCTTGTCCAACCGCTCCTGTCCCTCTTCGGCATTGCTGCGATAGGTGTCCGCGTTCTCCGGGTCCATCGTGGCCAATTGCGCGGCGATGGCCGCCAGGGCGCGCTTGCCGTTCTCGGG
>CAYUSM010000426.1:0-2929 GCA_964447345.1 uncultured Sulfitobacter sp.
GCTGAGGTGCTGCCGCGCCTGCGCGCAGCGGTAAAGGATGTGCTGGATGACTGAACGAACCCCGTTGGATGATGCCCATGCGGCGATGACAGCGGCAGAGGACGACGACACCGCCCGCCTGCGGTTCTATGAGCGGATCGCAGATGTGGAACTGTTCCTGCTGCTGGAAGCCGAACCTAACGACGACCAGGTCAGCCCGGTCCTCCTTGATGACGGCTACGTCCTCGTCTTCGACCGTGCCGAACGCCTCGCCGCCTACGTCGGACATCCCGCGCCCTACGTCGCTCTCTCCGGCCGCGCGATTGCGGGCATGCTGGACGGCCAGGACCTCGGCATGGCTGTCAACATCGGTGTGGCCCCGTCCGAAATCCTGTTGCCCGCCGGGGCAGTCGCATGGCTGCGTGACACGCTGGCCCATGAAGCAGGAGAGGTCGAGGCACGGATCGAACGGGTACTGCCGCCCAAGGGTCTGCCCGAAACCCTGATTGCCGCTATTGATGCCAAGCTGGCGACCGCTACAGCCATGGCCGCCGGGGCCTACCTCGTCGCTGTTGACTACCATGGCGGTGGGCGCGGGCATCTTCTGGCCTTTATCGGTGCCATCCCACGCGCGCAGGACGCGCTGGTGCGCGCGGCATCCGAAGCGCTGACGTTCTCTGGCATTGAGGCAGGTGCGATGGATGTGGGCTTCTTCGCCCCCACGGACCCGACGGTCGAGAAACTGGCTAAGGTCGGCCTGCGTTTCGACCTGCCGCAGGGGGAGGGTCTGCAACATACGCCGCGCATGCCACCGGGCTCGGACCCTTCCAAACCCCCAATCTTGAAATAAATTGCCCCGCAGATGCCGTTCCGCTCACCCCTCTTTCACGAAGGCGGGAGGTCACGTTTTCGTGCCGTGAAACTCCGTCCGCCTATCCCTAGCTTGCACTCCAAGGCATACTGTAACCAAGGAGAGCCCTATGAACCGTTTCACTCTGACATTGGCCGCCGCCGCCACCGCCCTGACCGTCGCAGGCCAGGCCTGGGCGGGAGAGCAATACATCGATGGCACAGGCTTTGCCGCCTCTGGCTATGACGTGGTCGCTTACTTCGACCTGCCGCAGAACCCGGTGGGCACCGCACAGCCCGCCGCTGTGCCCGGTGACGCAGACATCACAGCAGAGTACAACGGCGCAACGTTTGCCTTCTCTTCCGAAGCAAACCGCGACAAGTTCCTGGCCAACCCCGCACAATATGCGCCGCAGTATGACGGCCACTGCGCCTACGGTGTCTCCAAAGGCGGCAAGGTACCGGGCAATCCCAACCTTTGGCGGATCGTAGACAACAAGCTCTACCTCAACATCACCAAGAACGTTGTGGGCTTCTGGGAAGAAGACATCCCCGGCAACATCACACTGGCTGAAAACAACTGGCCGTCGATTGAGCCTGCCCCAGGGTCCGATCGCCCGATCCCGCAGTTCACCTCAACGGCTCCTACAAAGTGACGAACCGCTCCGACACCCCTCCGTCGGAGAACACCATGTCCCCGTCGCGCTTGGCGCGGCGGGGGTTTTTGCTGTCCGGCTTTGCTGTTGTGGGGCTTGCGGGCGTCGGGGCCGCACGTTGGTATAACGTGGGTGCAGACATCTCGGGGGGTGATCTCAGCGCTCCGGATGCGCATGCCTCTGCTGTGGCTGGCGACATCACCCTGATCGACATCCGCCGTCCCGACGAATGGGCGCGCACAGGCGTGGGCGAAGGGGCCATCCCCATCGACATGCGGCGTCCAGATTTCACAGATGCCCTCCGGGCTGAAATCGTTGGGCGGGAGGATGTCCCCGTGGCCCTGATCTGCGCACGCGGCGTCCGCTCAGCGCGGCTTTCTCAACGGCTGGCTGAGGCCGGGTTTACCAACATCATCGATGTGCCCGAGGGCATGCTGGGCTCCGGCGCAGGCCCCGGCTGGCTCAAGCGTGGTCTACCCGTCGTCCAGATCTCCAGCTAGCCACAAATCTTTTGCAAGAGATTTTCCAAAAACTGTTGCAACAGTCTTACCGCCCAGATCATTCCGCAGGCACCTTTAACAGAAGCTGCGCCTTCATGTCTGCCCTGGCCTCCTTCGCCCGCGACACAATCGCAGGTTCACGCAAAGTATAGGGGCTGTTCATCGCCAGACTGCGCGGCGCACGCGCCGCAATATTTAGAGCCGACAGCGCCGACAACGGCACTGCAAACAACAGGCTGGCCGCAATGGGCAGCAGCCAGAGCGACACAAGGCCCGACAGCAGACCCACGCTCAGAACCACGCCCAGCACCGTTTCAAGCCAATGGAACTTCAGCAAGGCACCAAACGGGTAGTGCCGCACGTCCCGGCGTTGTGGCGACCACGGCTCGGACCGTGTGAACGTCGCGCGCAGGACTGCCTTGGTCTGCTGGATCATCATGATCGGCGCATAGGCGACAGACAGGAGCACCTCGGTCAGAAAGCCTGTCAGAAAAGCGCCATGTCCGCCAAAGATGCGGGTTGCGGCAGGCGTCGCCGCGATGATCGCCGCCCCGGCGATCTTGGGTGTCAGCAGCATCGCATACATAATGACCAGAAACACCGCAGAATCGATATGGCTCATCGCGGGCGGCCAATCGGGGAACAGCGGGTTCGCCTCATTGAAATAGCGGATCACATTGGTCTCGGCGTCCTTGCCCAGCAACGCCCAGATCACCAGCAACACAAACCAGGCAGGCGACAAAAGGTAGCTTACCGCGCCGTGGAACAGATGAAACCGCGACACCGGATGAAACCCTGCCGTGCGCAACAGCCGCAGATGCTGAAGGTTGCCGCGGCACCACCGCCGGTCGCGCAGCGTGTAGTCAATCAGCGTCCCGGGCACCTCTTCAAAACTGCCCGTCACGCGCGGCAGGAAACGCACGCGCCAGCCCGCGCGGCGCAATA
>CAYUSM010000427.1:0-2929 GCA_964447345.1 uncultured Sulfitobacter sp.
GCGTCATCTGCACATTCGCCCGCGTGCCCCAGACCAAAGGCTGCACGTAGAGCGGGACATAAGCCACTTCGTCTTGCAGAATTTTGATTGTCTCGTCTAGCATCGCCTGACGCTTCGTATCATCAATCTCCGACTGGATCATCGGTAGCAATTCATCGACCCGAGCGTTTGAGAAACCACCAAAATTCCAGCTGCCGAGCTTCTTCTCTTCATTCGGCGTGGAGGCCAGGAAACGAATGGGGTGTTCGGCATCAAATGTGCCTGGGGACCAGCCCAGCAAATACATGTCGTAGTTGTCTGCGCGCAGTTCTGGCCAGTAATTCTGCACCGGCATCGCGTCGAGCGTTGCCTTGATACCCACCTGCGCAAGCATGCCCGTCACGGCCTGGCACACACTTTCGTCGTTCAGATAGCGGTCGTTGGGGCACTTCAGACCGAACGAAAAGCCATCGGCATAACCCGCTTCGGTCAATAGAGCCTTGGCTTTTTCAGGATCATAAGCAGGACGTGCTGCCAGCGCATCGGAATAGCCGCGCATGGCGGGGCTGACCAACTGGCTGACCTCCTCTGCGTTGCCCCGCATGATGGTTTGCAAGATCGCCGGAACGTTGACCGCATGCGCCACGGCCTGACGCACTCGCACATCGGCAAAAGGGTTCTTGTCGCTGGTCTCAGCCGAATACTTCAGCGCATCCGCCTCATGCGGAAAGCCCAGCATGATGACACGTGCCTCGATCCCCTGGATCACGTTGACATCGGCGTTCTGCTTGAGGCGCTCTGTGTCCTGGATCGGCACGGGGTTGATGAAATCCACGTCTCCAGACAGCAGCGCCGCAACAGCGGTGGCTGGATTCTGGATCGGCGTCAGCTCCGCGCGGGTGATGTTGTGCGTGGCCTCATCCCACCAACCATCGTGGGGCTCCAGCACCGTGCGCAATCCGGGCTCACGGGTGGTGACACGGAATGCACCTGTGCCGTTGGTGTTCAGCGTCGCATAGTTTCCGTTTTCTTTGTCGGGGCGGGCGGTATTGTTCGCCTCGGCCCAGCCACTGTCCATCATCATCCAGTTGGCGATGCTGTCCGGAAAGATCGGGTTCGGCGCGGTGGTCATGATGTCGATGGTATAATTGTCGACGACTTTCACCTCGGAAACCGGCGCGAACCAGCTGCGGGTATCCGCCTCCTCAGATGAGGCGCGCTCATAGGAGAAAAGGACATCTTCAGCGGTAAAGTCTGATCCATCGTGGAACGTCACACCTTCGCGCAGGACAAAGCGCCAGCCTTCACCGTCGCCAATAGCTTCCCACGATGTCGCGAGCGCTGGCTCGATTTCCATATCTTTGTTCCGGCGCACAAGGCCTTCGTAGACGTTGTTGAGGAAACCGAGCACGGCGGCGGAATTCACAGCGTGCGGGTCCATCGTTGATGGGTCAGTGGTTTCGGCCCAGGTGAACTCGGCAGCGTGGGCGCTGGTAGCCAGCATGACCGCGGCAGCGGTAGAAAGCAGACGCATGGATGACACTCGCTTGTTAGGAAACTGATGGCGTCCAAGATGACGCTGAAAAGGTCATCACACAAGGGGGCTACGGACTAGGCTCCTCACGAACACCATCCTATGGTGCCAATTCTGCAAATGAGAGAGACTAGGACACCAGCGCCTCTGGTCCGCTGGGTCTCGCTTCCGTCAGAACCCGCAGAAGCTCCTTCGCATCCGCCCGCGACTTCACGAATGACGCCGCAATGCGTGGGTCAGAGCGGCGGTCTGCGTCTGCCGACAGGCTGATCAGACGGATGTCCGGCTGACGCTTTAGGATGTCGTTGATGAGGTCTCCCGAGTCCCTGTCCACGGCCGACCAATCAAAGATAACGGCATCAAAGCTTTCAAGCGCGATAGCCTGCCGCGCCATTGGAAGTGTCCGGGCCAGCGTGATGTCCACCTGAGAACTAAAACCGGAGGCGACAATCTCGGCAAAATCGCGGTCTTCTTCGATGTGCAGCACCCGGGGGCACCAGCTGTTTTGCTCCGGCGTCAACGGCGCAACTTCCGGTTTTTGCGCCCGGTCATCGGTGCATAGGGGACAGGTAAACCAGAAGACCGTCTCGCCATCCTTGCGGCTTTCAAAGCCGATCCTGCCATTGTGACGCTCAATGATCTGGCGTGAGATATTCAGACCGAGGCCGGTTCCCCCTTTCTTTCGCGTGTCGGAACTGTCTGCCTGAGAGAAAGCCTTGAACATATGCTCCTTAAACTTCTCCGGCACACCGGGACCGTAGTTCTGGATGTAGAAAATGGCATCGTCCTCGATCGTTTCGACAATCAAGGTAACATCCGTATCCGCGTCGGAGAATTTGCAAGCATTGGAGGTCAGGTTCACAATAACCTGCTTGAGACGGCGGGCATCCGCACGGACGCAAACCGACTCCTCCGGCAAACGGGTCTTGAGCACATTGTTGTGGTTCATCGCAAAAGGTGCGAGCTCGGTAATCGTGTCCTGAACAAGCTCGTTCAGATCAACCGTCGCAAATTCAAAGCTGACTTCACCGGACGAGATTTTCTCCAAGTCGAGGATGTCATTGACGATGTTTGTCAGCCGTTCCGTATTTGACGTCGCGATATGCACCAGCCGTTTGTGCTGATCTGACAGCGTGTCCCTTGCGCCCGCCTCCAGCAGACCCAAGGCACCTTTGATCGACGTCAGGGGGGTGCGCAACTCGTGGCTTACCGTGGAGACGAATTCGTTCTTAAGCTCGTCCACGCGCTTCTGCTCTGTCACATCGATGATCTGCGCGATGTAGTTGAACCGGTTGGTGTTCCTGTCAAACGTCCAGGAAATATGGAACGCGCCCCAGCGTTCTTCACCGCTGATGTGCTGAACACGGTGGTCGTTGACATAGATGTCGCCTGTTCCCTCTTCGACCATCTCGCTGA
>CAYUSM010000428.1:0-2927 GCA_964447345.1 uncultured Sulfitobacter sp.
TCTCTGAAAGATGCTCGCGCAGAGCTTGCAAGCCTGCCTCCTCCTGCTCCAGAAGCCGTAAACCGGCTCTGAGTGCTTCTGAGGCGTTCTGGTAGCGACCTGAGCCGACAAGGTTCTCGATCAGCTTGTCCTGGTGGTCGGTCAGCACAACATTGCGGGTGGACATAGGGGGCTCCTGTCTCAGTTATTGGCAATATATGCCATAGAGGCTGATCCACCAAGCGTTTCTGGAGAATTGGTTAACCCCGCTTTCGCCAGATCGCCACCTCACTCGGCTGCGTCGACAGTGTCGGCTCCGGTGTCAGCGGCAGGGGCAGGACCCATTCCTCTTCTGTTCCGGGCATTGTCCGGTGGCCGCCAAAGCGCTGCATGAGCGCCTGCATGCCATGGTTTTCGTGGTGGAGCAGGGCAAGGAACCTTTCAACCCCGCGCCCATGGGCCTCGCGCGCCAGCGTGCGCAGCAGCAGGGAGCCGAGGCCGAGGCGTTGGTGGCTGTCGATGATGGTCAGGGCAAATTCTGCATCTTTGGCCCCCTCTGCGAGCCGGACAAACCGGGCGGTGGCCAGTGGCATGTCGGCCTCCACCCCGATGGAGGCGGCACCGATGGCGAAGTGTTCATCTGTATTGGCCTCGGTGAACTGGTCCAGTTCGGCTTCTGAGAGCGCGCGGTGCGGCGCGAGAAAACGGAAAAACCGCGATTGTTTGGACAGCTTCTCAAAGCCATCGCGCAGCAGCGGACGGTCTTCGGGACCGATCTCGCGGATCAGCACGCTTTCGCCGTTGCGCAGGACCGCGCGGAAAGGGAGACTAGAGGACATGGCCTCTCAAACATGGGGGTTGCAGGGGCGGGCCGCAATGCGCGCTTGCGTCACGGCTGGTCCGGATCAGGCAACCGCGTGGCTGATCGCGCATTGTTTCCAGAGATGGCTGAGCGCATCGACAAGATAGGCGATGTCTTTGTCGGTGTGTAGCGGTGAGGGGGTGAAACGCAGCCGCTCGGTGCCCTTGGGCACGGTCGGATAGTTGATGGGCTGCACGTAGATGCCCCATTCTTCCATCAGGTAGTCCGCCAGCATCCGGGTCTTGACCGGGTCCTTGATCATCACTGGGATAATGTGGCTGTCGTTCTGCATATGCGGGATGCCTGCGCGATCCAGAAGCTCCCGCAGCTTGGCGACCTGGCGTTTCTGCAGATCGCGCTCAAGACTGCTTTTCTTCAGATGCGCGATGGAGGTGCGGGCGGCAGCCGCCACCGCCGGGGGCAGGGCCGTCGTGAAGATGAAGCCTGACGCAAAGCTGCGGATGAAATCGCAGAGCGCGGCGGAGCCGGTGATGTATCCGCCGACCACGCCAAAGGCTTTGCCAAGGGTGCCTTCGATCAGGGTAATGCGGTCGGCCAAGCCCTCGCGCTCGCTCACGCCGCCGCCGCGGGGGCCGTACATGCCGACGGCATGAACCTCGTCAAGGTAGGTCATAGCGCCATACTTTTCTGCCACTTCGACGATCTCTCGCATCGGGCAAATGTCGCCGTCCATGGAATAAACGGATTCAAAGGCGACGATCTTTGGCACATTGGCAGGCAGTTCGCGCAGCTTGGCTTCAAGGTCGGCTACATCGTTGTGCTTCCAGATGACCTTTTGCGCGCGCGAATGGCGGATGCCTTCGATCATGGAGGCGTGGTTGCCGCTGTCGGAGAGGATCACGCAGTTCTCCAACCGGCTGCCCAGACAGGACAATGCCGCCCAGTTAGAGACATATCCTGAGGTAAAGAGCAGGGCCGCTTCCTTGCCGTGCAGGTCCGCCAGCTCGGCCTCCAGCAGCAGATGGTCGTGGTTGGTGCCCGAGATGTTGCGTGTGCCACCTGCACCCGTTCCGGTGCGCTGCACGGCCTCGCACATGGCCTCAATCACCATCGGGTTCTGGCCCATCCCAAGGTAGTCGTTGGAGCACCAGACGGTCACGTCTCGTTTCTCGCCGTCCACATGGTTTGCGGCTCGGGGAAACTTGCCTGCCTTACGCTCTAACTCGGCGAAATAGCGGTAATTGCCCTCTTCCTTGAGTTGGTCGAGCTGGGCCTGAAAGAGAGCATCAAAGTTCATGGGTCTGGTCCTTCGTAGCAGAGGTCGTCTCTGGCAGCATCCAGCGCCAGAGTTTGGCGTCGGGCAGGGGTACCACCATCAGCCAGTGTTCGAGCGTGGCAAGCGTTGCCAGCGCGGTGAGCAGGGCGAAGCCAACAAGGGCCTCGGCAGAGGGGGCCGAGATCATGCGTTCGGCAAAACAGGCGGCGGTGATGCTGAGGAACGTCACACCGATTGGGAAGGCCATGGTGATGGGCCCTTGGCGGAAATAGCTTTTGAGATGCTGCAGGGGCTGCGGCACGAATTCGGTGTTGATGCGCGGCACGCCGAAGAAGAGGTTCAGCTTCGCTGAGATGCGCGCAACGAAGAGGATGAGATAGGTCCAGAAGCCAACCGTGTTTTCGGCTCCGCGTGTGACGTTGAGAATGATCAACAGCGCAAAGAGCAAGAGCAGTTCATGATGGCTGACCGTGTGCCAGGCGCGGACAAAGCGCGCCTGACCTGTCAGGCCAGCGGGGCAGGGGCGGCGTTCGGGGCCGGTGATGACACCTGCAAGGAAGGCCAGTTCGATCCAGCCCCAGATCAGCAGGGTGCTGACAAAGGCGATATAGACATTGATTAGGGTCAGCTCTGTCGATGAGATGACCAGACCTGCCGCGCCAAGTGCTGCAAGCGGGATCGACAGAAAGACGTTGCGCCCGTGGGCCACGGCATCGCCCCCATCCGCGCGGCGCACGACCAGCAGGATCGCCCCGGTGAAAAACCACCAGGCGAAGACTGCAAGTGCTGCTGCGATCCAGGGCGATGCCATGAGGGCTCCTTTAGTACGCCGGTTGCAAACGCGGGCTG
>CAYUSM010000429.1:0-2922 GCA_964447345.1 uncultured Sulfitobacter sp.
TCATCTGACGCGCATGCCTCCTCGCAGAGCGCGACTCCCCCGCCTTCTGCAGGGCCTCTTACATGATACGCTGCATCGCGGCAACTGACGTAAGGTAATGGCTGCTATGCACAGACACCGACCCTTGGCCCAACACTCCTACGTGCTTGGCGGCCCGTTTTCCTCTATCCGCCGCGCGGTGAGATAGATCGCACCGCATATTGCGATCAACAGACCCATCCCGCCAAAAGCCAGCCGGTACTGATCCGCAGGAGGCAATCCCAATTCGGATCCGGCATCAAGAATAGCGCCAAAGCCGACCTGCATGGCCGGTATCGCCGCGACCGAGAAGAGGGATAGAAGAGTGGAGGCCCGACCCAGCAGGTGGTCCGGGACGGTGTTTCTCATATGAGCCCCCAGCGGGATGTAGAACTGTTGGCAGAAAACCATGATCAACAGCAACAGGATGGAAAGCATCGCCGAGACCGGGCCGAGAGCGGCCAGAGCGAAGAGGCTGAGTGCAGAGATACCAAAAGCCACCGCGATCACAAAACGCCGTGACGGTGCCTTCCGGTCCAGCAGGCCAAACGCATACCCGCCCAGAATGGTCGCCAGAAAAAACACCAGCAAAACAGCACCGGACTGTTCCGCAGTCAGCCCGGCCACATCCTGCAAAAACGGCCCACCCCAAAGCCCGGTGACCGTTGTGATGGGGGCAAAGGTCACCACGCCAAGTGTCAATATCTTCAGAAACTCCTTGTCACGCAGCAGGGTCAGATACCCGCCGGTGGGGGGTGAAGATGTTGGATCATCTGGCACTGCTTTGCCGGGCTGCACGGCGCGGTAGACGACGAACGCCAAAAGTAGCGTTGCAATGGCAACAGAGCCAAAGACCAGTGCCCAGGGCGCCCGCTCCAGCACCAGGGCGAGCGGATAGGTGCCCAGCAAGCCGCCAATCCCGCCCATGGTCACGACAAGCCCGCTGACATATCCAAAATCGCGCGCATCGAAATTGCGTGCGATGATGACATGTGTCGCTGCTCCCATCGCCGCGAGCCCAATACCGATCAGCACCCGTGATAGAAGAGCGGCATCAAAACTGCCCGCAACCGCAAAAAGACCGGTGCCACCAGCGATGACCAGAATGCACAGGCTCAGCACAATCCGTGGACCGATCCGGTCAAGGGCGATGCCGAAGGGGAACTGTGCCAGAATCGTGGCCAGGAACATGGCCGACACCAATCCACCGACAGTCGCAGCGGAAAGTGCAAACCGCTCCATCAGGATGGGGGTAAAGACACCGCCTGACGCACGGTGAAACTGGCCCAGTGCAAAGATCGCAACACAGACCAGAAGAACGATGATTTGCTGTCGGGAGAATGACCGGATCATATTCACCGATCCACTAGAGCGCATCAGGTGCGGCTCAGCAAGATCGATGCAGGCTGTGACTACCCCGCTCTGGTCCGACGCCGACGTTGTTCAAGCCAGGACGGTTGGGTGGTCGGCGCGCTGTAGAAATAGCCCTGCAGGCAATCGACCCCCATCTGAGTCAGAAGAGCGGCGTCCTCCGCATTCTCGACACTTTGGGCCACCGTCAGCATGTCAAAGTGCCCCGCGACCGAAAGCAGTGCCGCCGTGATCGCGCGATTGTCGGGGTTCTTTGCGATGCCGCGGACGAATTGTCCGTCAACCTTGAGGATGTCAAAGTAGAAATCCTTGAAGTACCGTATTGCCGTATTGCCGGACCCGTAGTTATCCAGCGCGAAACAGACACCGTGCGGTTGCAGCTCATCCATGATGTCGACAACCAGCTCGGGGACCAACATCGCTGAATCCTCGGTGATTTCAAGGATCAGCCGCTCGCCAATCGTTTCGTCCTGCTTCAGATGCCGCTGCAGCACCTCGTTCCATGCTTTGTATCCGATGGAACGGGCAGACATGTTGATGGACAAACGCAGCCCGGGATTGCCGCGCAACGACTGCAATCCCATGCGCAGGGCCTGTACGTCCATCTGACGGCCAATGTCTGTGTCTTCGACCTGGGTCATGAATTCACGCGCCGGGATCACCCGGCTGGTGGCGTCCAGCACGCGCACCAGCCCTTCGTAAAAGGCGATCTTTGTCGGGTTGCTGGCGCGCATCACCGGTTGATAGGCGAGCAGGATCTGTCGATGTGCCACTGCTTCACGGACCATCTCAAGCGTATCCGCGTCGCGCCGGGCAACGGCCACATTCAGCGGGTTTTCAGCCCCCGGCGGGACATTGGCACGACGACGTTTGAAAGGGCCCATATGATTTACTTTCCCTGCGCTCTGAGAGACCATGGCGGGCAAAGTCATAACCCCCTGTTAAAGGCGGGATTTGGTTTGAATTGTAAGCGCTACGGGTAGTGCCGCAGAGGAGAGCAGAGCAATGGAACGCTGTGGCTGGGCGGGGCCCGAGCAGATCTATGTAGATTATCACGACACTGAATGGGGCGTGCCAGAGTGGGACAGCCGCGCATTGTGGGAAAAGCTGATCCTTGACGGTTTTCAGGCCGGACTCAGCTGGATCACTATTTTGAAGAAACGCGACAACTTTCGCGCGGCCTTTGAAGGTTTCGATCCCAATGTGATTGCAGGCTGGGGAGAGCCGGAAGTGGAGCGCCTGCTGAGCGATGCAGGCATCATCCGCCATCGCGGCAAGATCGAGGCGACGATTACCAATGCCCGGGCCTGGCAGAAGGTCGAGCAACGCGAAGGGTTTGATACGTTCATGTGGCGCTATGTGGACGGTGAACCACTCCAGAACCGCTGGCTCACCCTGGCAGACGTCCCTGCCAAGACGCCGCTGACCGAGCAGATATCAAAGGACCTCAAGAAAGAAGGGTTCAAATTTTGCGGTCCCACGATTGTCTATGCATGGATGCAGGCCTGTGGGTTGATCAACGATCATCTTGTG
>CAYUSM010000430.1:0-2920 GCA_964447345.1 uncultured Sulfitobacter sp.
AAGACATGACACCGCCGGAGGCCCCCATGGATGGCAGCATCGCCGCCACCGGGGAGACGCCCCCGGCGGTTTCTTTGCGTCTGGTGACCTTGACCAAGCGCGCTGACTTTCAACGCGCCACCCGCGCGGCCCATGTGGCCAAGCCCGGTTTTGTGTTGCAAATGCGAAAACGCGCGGCCGATGAGCCTCCCGATGCAGGCGCAATCCGCATCGGCTTCACCTGCTCCAAGAAGGTCGGCAACGCCGTTGCCCGCAACCGCGCCAAACGCCGCCTGCGCGAAATCGCTCGCCTGATCCTGCCACACCACGGTCTGCCCGGTCATGACTACGTGCTGATCGGGCGCAAAGAGGCAACGGCAACCCTCCCCTTTTCCCAACTGCAAGCCGACCTGCGCGCTGCCCTCGCCAAACTGCACGGGCGTGCGCCATGACCCCCCTCGCCCGCCTCGTTGCACTTCCTGTCTACGCCTACCGCATGATCCTCTCCCCCTGGGTCGGGCAAAACTGCCGCTACCACCCCACCTGCAGCGCCTATGCGCTCGAAGCTCTGGAAAAGCACGGCGCGATCAAAGGCAGCTGGCTCGCCGCCCGCCGCATCGGGCGCTGCCACCCCTGGGGCGGCAGCGGGATAGACAACGTGCCCGAGTGAGAGTCAGAAAGCCACGGTGCTAAAAACGACGGGTTTGTGCTTTTGAACCTAAACTCTCAGACGCTGCAGAGCGGACGCACGTCCGCTCCGCTGTTCGATGTCCACAGGTCCTGCCACACGTATAGACCGACGTGTGACTGCGTTATCGTCTTATCTCCTGACGTCCTTAAGTCTCTTAACGTCGCGGACCATCTTCCCGAATGCCTTGTCTCGCGACCTGCGCTCCGCAAGGCTGGCCGAGTTGAAGGCGTCTTCGGCCAGGAGTTTACGCCATCTCCCCAAACGACCAGCGTCAAGGGCACCGTGCTCAATAGCCTTCAGAACAGCGCATCCCGGCTCGGTCTCGTGCTGACAGTCATTGAAGCGACAATCGGCGGCCAGTTCCCGAATATCGGCGAAAAGATCATTGATCCCTTCCGCCGCATCGGTGAGCTGCAGTTCCCGCATGCCCGGGGTATCCAGGATCAGACAGCCATTGGGCATCGCATGAAGCTCACGCCGTGTCGTCGTATGCCGACCCTTCGCATCGTCCTCGCGAATGTCCTGGGTCTCGATAGACTGCGTTTCGAGCAATGCATTGGTCAGCGTCGATTTACCAACGCCAGATGACCCAAGAAACGCCACCGTCTTACCGGGTTTGCACCACTGGGCCAGCGCCGTCCGGGGAGCTTCTCCACGCGCATCAAGCGCGATCACGTCGATCATATCCGATATCGTGCGCGCGGTATCGATGTAGCTTTGCGCATCCGTGACGAGGTCGGTTTTTGTAAGGACGATAACGGGCGTGATCCGTGCTTCAAACGCAAGAGCGGCGTAGCGTTCCAGCCTTGCCACGTTGAAGTCCTGATTGCACGACGTGACGATAAACACCGTATCAAGGTTCGCGGCAATCAGTTGTTCCTGCCGGTCCGTGCCGGGGGCGCGCCGCTTGATCAGGCTTGTGCGCTCGAGTGTCCGGCTGGAACGCGGGTGCGCATGATCCAGCATCAACCAATCACCAACAGTCACATCCGGTCTGGGAGGAAGGATCATATCAATGCTGTCACCAAGAACGTGCAGCCCATTGCGATGCACTTCAACAACGCGAACGGGAGGTGTCGTGTTCAAATCGTCCACACTGATTTGCTGGGCGAAGAAGGGTTGCCACCCCAATGCCTGAAGAGGGCTGGGATTGGCCTGTGATCCCGCGTCGCGGGCGCGCTGCGGAAGAAAAGCTGAGTAGTCACGTGTCATCGGGTGTCGACTTTCATGTCTTGTGCCCAAACCTTGAATGGGCGCTGATGGTAGGAAAAGAGCGTGCACATCAGAACCAGCCGTCCGCTTCAAAGCGACGGAGCTGTTTCAGACGTTCTATGTGCACCGGGAGGCGCGCTGCCTCCCTTCCTTACCGGGACATGAAATCTCCATTTCGTATAAAAGGCACATAGGGAGAAGAGATGCACAATACAACTGCCGACACCTGATTTGACCGCGTACCCAAATGTCAATGGCAGCCACTGGGCGGGACCGAAAGGAAGTCAGGTTTGACCCGCACAGCCCCTGTAAATACCCCGCACGCCCCGGCAACAAAGCAACGCCCGCCCCCTTAATGGATCACCTGTATGCCGACCCGGTGTACAGATGGTGTACAGGGTATCACATCGCCGCAAGCGCCTCTTACGGGACATTCACAAATATTGCTTCCCCTCAACGCGTTCTTTCCAAACCAATTGCCCAACCTCGGCAGGTGATCTATCAGACCACATGCTCGACCAACCCGAAGACATCCATCCGCTCTTTCACGGCGCGCCACAGACAACGGAGTTCAAGAAACTCCGCAAACGCATCGTGCGCTACACCCGCGAAGCCATAGATCAGTACGGCATGATCGAACCGGGCGGCAAATGGCTGGTCTGCCTGTCGGGCGGCAAGGACAGCTATACCCTGCTGGCCATCCTGCACGAGCTGCAGTGGCGCGGCCTCCTGCCGGTAGAGCTTCTGGCCTGCAACCTGGACCAGGGCCAGCCGGGTTTCCCCGCGACAGTCCTGCCGGATTTCCTGCAGAAAATGGACGTCCCCCACCGCATCGAATATCAGGACACCTATTCCATCGTCATGGACAAAGTGCCCGAGGGCCGCACCTTCTGCGCACTCTGCTCTCGCCTACGACGCGGCAACCTCTACCGCATCGCGCGCGAAGAGGGCTGCACGGCCGTCGTGCTCGGTCACCACCGCGACGACATCCTTGAGACGTTTTTCATGAACCTCTTTCACGGCGGGCGGCTGGCCACC
>CAYUSM010000431.1:0-2899 GCA_964447345.1 uncultured Sulfitobacter sp.
GAGATGTTCTCCTTGTCCCGCTCGGTAAAGAGGGGGCGCCGTTCGCTGTCGTCCTGCTTTTTGAACGGGTTGAGCTTGATCATATGCCGTGCCAGCCGCCTGTGAATGCGTCTCGCCATGTATAGGGCGCGCTCTCAGGGTGCAATGCGGGTGGCGAAGGGCCGCGCGTCAGAGCGCGGGCTCCCCCAGCCGGGTCAGGGCGTCATCCAGCATCCGGCCCATGAAGGCGGGCGAGACATGGGTGACATCGCCTGCCTCGGGGTCCGCCCCATGGGCGGGGGGCGTATAAAGGTCTTCCGTGATGCTTGCCTCGGGCTGCTGAACAAGGTGAATGCCCTGTTCTGACAGCGCGGCATCCGCCGCGGCGCGCAGCCGTGTGAGGGCGTGTTTGTCAAGACGGGGCTGATCGGGATCGGGGGAGGACGGGGGCAGCCGCAGGGCCGCCGGGATAAAGGCAATAGGGCCGCCCTGCGGGAAAAGATGCCGGATCAGGCGAAAGCCGCGCCCGCCGGCCCAGCGGCGCGCGCAGGCGGCCAGCACCGCCTCCGAGACAGCCCCCGCCGGCTGCATCATGTGCCGGGCCATGGGCACGAAGAAATCGCTGCTGCGCAGCCGCCCGCCCACCATGATCACCCTGTCGAAGGCGCCGGGCTCAAGCCGGGCGCGCCCGCGCCCGTTGACCCGTGCCACCTCTGCCGCGGCCTCCCCGGTCACGGGCACCACGGCCTCGTCTTCGATCTCCAGCGCCCGGAAGTTGGGCCCGCTGGCGCCCCAGAATTCAAACCGGTCCTCGGCCCCGGCGGCACGCACCGCCCGGGCCGCGGCGGCCAGGTGGCTGTCTCCGAAAAGCAGGATCCTAGCGGCTGAAGGCATCGAGCATCGCCTCCTCGCAGACCACGTCATCGGCCTCTTCGCGGGCACGGTTGGCGCGGCGGGCCTGCCGCACGCGCTGGCGCTGAGCGCGCTGTTCGGCTTCAGTGTCCACGTCGTCGAAAAGCTCGGGAAAGCTGCGCCGCTGATCGGCAAAGAACTGGTTCATCACGTGGTTGACGGCCTTGGGTTTGACGCTGCGCTTGTTCTTGGCAAAGGCGCGGCCACGAAACGGCGGGGCGGTGATGATCTCGTAGGAGGGAAAGTAATCGACCTCGGCCCGCGTCTCGGAAAGCTCGGCGGCCACCGCGCGCAGGGTGGCTTTCGACCGGGTGGTCGCCGTCAGCACATGGCTGCCCGAGGCGGTGGCCGTCAGCGGCACCGGCGAGACCGTGAGCAGCACCCGCAGCCCGGGGTTGACCGCGCGCATCCGGTCGATGGCGCGCCCGGTTTCGTCGAAAACCTCCGCAAAGCCCATGTTGTGAAAGTGATGGCGCGCGGGCTCGAAAGTGCCCGCCAGCGTGCCGGGGCAGGCGGCGAATTCAAGCCCCGTCTGCGCATCCCGCCAGCATTCGGTCAGCCCCAGGGTAAAGACAAAAAGGCTGGCCTCGCGCACCGCGCGGCCTATGGCGGCGGCGGTGGCGGCCCTGGCTGCGTAAAACTCCGCCTCATGTGAAAACCCCTCCGGTTCGATCAGGGGGCGCAGGGGATCGGCCAGCCGTCCCGTCTCAAGGGGCACCGGCGGCGGGCCTTCGGCACCGTCAAGCGCCAGGTCCAGCCACTGGTTCAGCATCCGCGCGGTATAGATGTTGCCGGTGCGGAAACTGAAGATGCCGTAGTTGAAACGTGTCGCCTCTTCCTGGCTCAGCAGGGGCGGGGCAGGCTCGTAATCGGTCCAGCCATAACCCCGCTGGCTGAGCGCGCGCCCGATATGCTGGGCAAAGCAGCTGCCTGCGGTCACGATCCTGTCGCTGCGCTGCAGGGGCCATTTGGGCCGCCAGAGGCCGGTGATCTCATCCATGGCAGGTTCCGCCACGGCGCTGCGCCAGAAGGCCTCGGCGGGGAGGTCTTGGTAGGGGTGGCTCATGCGGGGTCCTGAGTTTGCTCGATCCTTGGACTTTGGTGTCCCTGGCCAGAGGATAGCACCCTTGTGAAGCTTTGGTGAAGCCGCTCTTTGCCGGGCCCTTCTGTGAGGCAAATCACAGATCGCATAGTCGTTGTTATGTAACTGTTGAAAAGACGCTCCGGCCCGAACACCACCCTCAGGCGAAACCCACAACCTGAGCTAGAACAATGGGATAGCAGAGCTTTCGGACCGGCGCGCGCGCATGGAATCCTTGCAAAAATGGGGGTTCCGGGTGAGGCTTCATGCCTGAACTTTTCACAGGCGGCTTGTGCCGTTGAATTCTAAAAAATGCTTTTTTCGGATCGCATCTTTTCAAAAGGACCGTTGTACCATGGCTACCCAGGAACAAGTCGAACAGATCATCAAACTTTTCATTGGCTATTTTGACCGCGCCCCGGCACCGGGCGGCACCAATTACTGGACCGGGCGGTTCGAGGCGAGCGAGGAAGGCCCGGCCATGACCTGGGCCGAGATCGCCGAAAGCTTCTCGGTGCAGAACGAGACGACGTCGCTTTATCCGTTGCTGGATTCCGACGACCGGGACCCCAGCCAGTTCACCAAGGACTCCCTTCAGCCCTTCCTCAATGACGTGTTCATGAACGTGCTGGGCCGCCCCATTCAGGAGGCAGGTCTGGAATACTACTCGGGCCAGATCATTTCCGGCGAGCGCACCGTCGGCGAGGCGATCCTTGATATCATCAACGGCGCGAACTCCGGCACCGACAAGCAGACCATCGACAACAAGGTGCAGGTCTCGGTCGATTTCTTTGAAAAGACCAATGCGATCGAAGGCTTTGTCTTTGACGATGAGGCCCGCGCGGTGGCCACGGACCTGCTCAAGAGCGTCACTTCTGATTCCGCAACCGTCGGGCCCGCGCTGGCCAAGACCGAGGATTTTGTCGA
>CAYUSM010000432.1:0-2887 GCA_964447345.1 uncultured Sulfitobacter sp.
CGCGCGCATGCTGGTGGACGAAGGCATGGCGAATGAAGCCGACTTCCCCTGGGACAGCGACGGCTTCAAGGACGCCACCCCCGCAGCCGACATCATCGATGGCATCCCCTACGACGGGCGCACGCCCAATGCCTACCTCGAAAGCCTGCCGATTGGCCTGAAGGGTGACCAGAAGGTCGTGGGCGACGAAGTGCAGGGCTGATTACGCTGCGTTGCAGAAAAAATGGAACTGCCCTGCGGCACAAGTGCTCAAAAACTGAGCATGCCGCAGGGCAGCATCATCCGCCGAAACGGAATGTCACACTTTGTACACCAACCGTACACCGCACGTACGCGCCGCCGTGCAGCATCGCGTGAAATAGCGAACAGAGCCGCTGTCAGGAGAGACTGAGATGACCGCCATCGACCCCGCCACACTGGACGCCGAAGCCGAAGCGCGCCGCGCGCGGCTTTTCACCCGTATCAACAAGATGGACAGCTGGTTTCAGGTCCTGGGCCTTGCCTGGCTGACCCCGATCCTGAAGGCTGCCGCAGGGGACAACCCGCGCGCGCAGGTCGGGCAAATCTGGCGTCTGCTGGGGGTACCGGTGCTGGCCATCATCGCCTTCCTGATTGCCTGGGGCACATTGGCACCCAAGGTGCAAACGTCGCTGGGTGCGGTGCCCGGACCTGCGCAGGTCTGGGAGCAGGTCGGCAATCTGCATGCGGACGCGCAGCGCGAAAAAGAGAAGGAAGCGGCCTTTTATGTCCGTCAGGACGAACGCAACGCCAAGCTGATCGCAGACGGCAAGGAGGACCGGGTCAAGCAGCGGGTCTACACCGGCAAGCCCACCTATTACGACCAGATCTGGACGTCGATCAAAACGGTCTTCTTCGGGTTTCTGATCGCCTCGGTGGTTGCCATCCCGCTGGGGATTGCAGCGGGGCTGTCGGTGACGGCGAACGCCGCGCTGAACCCGCTCATTCAAATTTTCAAGCCGGTCTCCCCGCTGGCATGGTTGCCCATCGTGACCATGATCGTCTCAGCCGTCTACACGACCAATGATGGGCTCTTTTCCAAGTCTTTCCTGATCTCTGCCATCACGGTGACGCTGTGTTCGCTCTGGCCAACGCTCATCAATACCGCGCTGGGCGTCAGCAGCATCGACAAGGACCTCGTCAGCGTCTCTCGCGTGTTGAAGATGAACACCTGGACCAAGATCACCAAGCTGGTGCTGCCCTCGGCCCTGCCGCTGATCTTCACCGGTCTGCGCCTGAGCCTTGGGGTGGGCTGGATGGTCCTGATTGCCGCGGAAATGCTGGCGCAGAACCCCGGCCTTGGAAAGTTCGTCTGGGATGAGTTCCAGAATGGCTCAAGCCAGTCGCTGGCCAAGATCATGGTGGCTGTCTTCACCATCGGCATCATTGGGTTCCTGCTGGACCGGGTGATGTACGCGCTGCAGTCCATGTTCACCTTCTCGGCCAATCGGTGAGCGGCATGAGCATTCTTTCCTTCAAAGACGTCAACAAGGGTTTTGGTGAGGGCGCACAGCGCACCGAAGTCCTGCGGAATATCAACCTTGAGGTAGAGGAGGGCGAGTTCCTTGCCATCCTCGGCTTCTCGGGCACCGGCAAATCCACGCTGATGAACCTGATCGCCGGATTGGAGATGCCCGACAGTGGCACACTGACCTTCAAGGGCGCGCCGATCACGGAGCCGGGACCAGAGCGGGGGCTGATCTTTCAGAGCTATTCGCTGATGCCCTGGCTGACGGTTGGCGGAAATGTGGGGTTGGCCGTTGATGCTGTCTTTCCCAAGCTTTCCAAGGCCGAACGGCAGGCGAAAATCGATCACTACGTCGGCATGGTTGGTCTCAGCCATGCGATCACCCGGCGGCCTGCGGAACTCTCAGGCGGGATGCGACAGCGGGTGGCCGTGGCGCGGGCACTTGCGATGAACCCTGAGATGCTGCTGCTGGATGAGCCACTGTCCGCACTGGATGCTTTGACGCGGGCCAATCTGGCGGATGAGATCCTCGACATCTGGGAACAGGACAAGAAGACCTGCATTCTGATCACCAATGACGTGGATGAGGCCATTCTGCTGGCCGACCGCATTGTGCCGCTGAACCCGGATGGGACGCTGGCCGAACCGGTGACGGTTGATATCCCGCGTCCGCGTGACCGGATGGCGATGAACACCGATCCCACCTTCAAGCGGCTGCGCGCAGACGTGACGAAGTACCTGATGGATGTGGGGATTGAGGCCAAGGTCGAAGAGACCAAGGTTCTGCCGAATGTGACCCCGATCCACGGCGTGCCAGTGGCGGTGGCGCAGGCGCAGGAAGGGATGATCGAGAACCGTTTTCTGGACTTTTCGCAGCTTCACAAGGTGTATCCGACGCCCAAGGGGCCGCTCACGGTGGTCGAGGACTTTGATCTGAAAATCGACAAGGGGGAGTTTATCTCGCTCATCGGGCATTCAGGTTGTGGCAAGTCGACGGTGCTGACCATGGCCGCTGGTTTGAATGAGATTTCCAAGGGGGCGATCAAACTCGATGGCCGTCACGTGGAAGGCGCGGACCCGGAGCGGGCCGTTGTGTTCCAGTCGCCGAACCTTTTTCCCTGGCTGACCGCGAAGGAGAATGTGGCGATCGGGGTCGACAAGGTTTACCCCCGTGCGTCCCAGGCAGAGCGGCAGGACGTGGTGGAATACTACCTTGAACGCGTGGGTCTGGCCGACAGCATGGATAAGGGGGCGGCCTCGCTCTCGAACGGGATGAAGCAGCGCGTGGGCATCGCGCGGGCCTTTGCGCTGTCGCCCAAGCTGCTGCTTCTGGATGAGCCTTTCGGAATGCTCGACAGCCTGACGCGCTGGGAGCTGCAGGAGGTGCTGATGGAGGTCTGG
>CAYUSM010000433.1:0-2875 GCA_964447345.1 uncultured Sulfitobacter sp.
TCGGGGGTGCTGCGCGTCTCAAACGGCAATGTCACCGGCATTGCCGACCGCCTGAGCGATGAGGGGCTGGTAGAGCGCGTTGCCGTCCCCGGTGACCGCCGGGCAACGGTGCTGCGCCTGACGCCTGACGGGCAGGCGGAGTTTGCCACGCAGGCGCAAGCCCATGAAGACTGGATTAACAACATGCTCGGGGCCGTGAGCCCCGAGGACGCCCGCGCCATGGCCGCGCGGCTGCAGGATTTCGCCGCGGCGGCGGAGGCCGCGACCGACAAGACAAAGGAGCCCGCCCATGCGCAGTGACGTGCAACATTTTCTCTGCGAGATCGAGGACGGCATCGCCACCGTCCGCCTTGACCGCCCCGACCGCAAGAACCCTTTGACCTTTGACAGCTATGCCGAGCTGCGTGACTGGTTCCGCGATCTGGTCTATGCCGACGACGTCGATGCGGTGATTTTTGGATCGAACGGCGGCAACTTCAGCTCTGGCGGGGATGTCCATGATATCATTGGCCCTTTGACCAGAATGAACATGAAAGAACTGCTGCAGTTCACCCGCATGACCGGCGATCTGGTCAAGGCCATCGTGAACTGCGGCAAGCCCGTCATCGCTGCGGTGGATGGCATCTGCGTCGGTGCCGGTGCGATCATCGCCATGGCCTCCGATCTGCGGATCGGCACACCAGAGGCAAAGACCGCGTTCCTGTTCACCCGCGTGGGTCTTGCAGGCTGCGATATGGGGGCTTGCGCGATCCTGCCGCGCATCATCGGGCAAACGCGCGCGGCAGAACTGCTCTACACCGGCCGCTCCATGACGGCCGAAGAGGGCGAAAGGTGGGGCTTCTTCAACCGGCTGGTTGCATCAGCCGACCTGGAGGCCGATGCCATGGGTCTGGCCAAGCAGATACAGGCCGGCCCGAATTTCGCGCATATGATGACCAAGACCATGCTGGCGCAGGAATGGTCGATGTCCATCGAACAGGCCATCGAGGCCGAAGCCCAGGCGCAGGCGATCTGCATGCAGACCGGGGATTTCGAGCGGGCCTACAAGGCCTTTGTGGCCAAGGAGCGCCCGGTTTTCGAAGGGGATTGAGTATGGCAGCCTTGCTCTTTGAATTGTATTGGAAAGATGAAGCGGGAGGGTCGCGCCTTGCCTGATCGTTCGTTTCTGACCTGGCCGTTCTTTGAGGACCGGCACCGGGTGTTGGCCGAGGCGCTGGATGTTTGGGCGGCTGAGAAGCTGGCAGCGGTGGATCATAGTGATACGGACGCGGCTTGCCGCGCCATCGTCGGGCTTTTGGGCGAGGGCGGCTGGTTGCAGCATTCGGGGGCCATGAATGGCGAGAGCCTCGACGTGCGCTCCCTTTGTCTTATTCGCGAAACATTGGCCCGGCACGACGGGCTGGCGGATTTTGTCTTTGCGATGCAGGGGCTGGGGACGGGCGCGATTTCTCTTTTCGGGACCGCCGAGCAGCAGGAGGCATGGCTGCCCAAGACGCGCGCGGGGCAGGCGATATCGGCCTTTGCGCTGACGGAGCCGCAGTCGGGGTCTGATGTGGCCAGTTCCACCATGACGGCGCAGACGGAGGGCAACGGATTTGTGCTTGACGGGCGCAAGACCTGGATTTCCAACGGCGGGATTGCCGATGTCTATACGGTTTTTGCGCGCACCGGCGAGGCCCCGGGGGCCAAAGGGCTGTCGGCCTTTGTGGTGCCTGCCGATACGCCGGGTCTGAAGGTTGAGGAGCGGCTGGAGGTGATGGCCCCTCATCCGCTGGCGACCTTGCATTTTGATGGGGTGCAGGTGCCGGGCTCTGCCCTGATCGGGGAGCGCGGCAAGGGGTTCGGTATCGCGATGTCGGTGCTGGACGTCTTCCGCTCGACGGTGGCGGCGGCGGCGCTTGGGTTTGCGCGTCGGGCGCTGGACGAGGCGATTGACCGTGTGACCAGTCGCACAGTACAGGGCGCGCCGCTGAGTGACTTGCAGATGGTGCAGGGGCATATCGCGGATATGGCGCTGGATGTGGATGCGGCGGCCTTGCTGGTGTACCGCGCGGCCTGGGCTAAGGATTCGGGGGCCGCACGCGTGACACGCGAAGCGGCGATGGCCAAGCTTTTTGCCACCGATCACGCGCAGCAGGTCATCGACAAGGCGGTGCAATTGCATGGCGGCGACGGGGTGCGGCACGGGCAGATGGTGGAGAGCCTTTACCGAGAGATTCGTGCCCTGCGCATCTACGAGGGGGCCTCGGATGTGCAGCGGGTGGTGATTGCGCGACAGACCCTGGGAGGACGGTGATGCTCAGACCTTCGGCACATACAGATTGTTTCGCGCGCGAAACATTGCCTGATGAGAGCCTCTGGCCCGATCTGTTATTGGGCGGATTTGACTATCCGGATCGCTTGAACGTCGGCGTGGAACTGACGGATAAGATGGTTGAAAAGGGGTTTGGCGACAATACCGCTTTGATCGGCAACGGGCGCAGACGTACTTACAAAGAGTTAACGGATTGGACCAACCGGCTGGCGGGAGCTTTGGTTGAGGACCTTGGGGTGAAGCCCGGCAACAGGGTTTTGATCCGCTCGGCCAACAACCCCGCGATGGTGGCATGCTGGCTGGCGGCGACCAAGGCAGGCGCGGTTGTGGTCAACACCATGCCGATGCTGCGCGCAGGCGAGCTTTCGGCCATCGTGGACAAGGCCGAGATCACCCATGCGCTGTGCGACACGCGGTTGATGGATGAGATGACGACCTGTGCCAAGACGTCGACATTCCTCAAGACCGTGGTGGGGTTTGACGGCACCAGCAATCATGACGCGGAACTGGACCGGTTGGCATTGGAGAAGCCGGTGCAGTTTGAGGCGGTCGAGACCTCTC
>CAYUSM010000434.1:0-2872 GCA_964447345.1 uncultured Sulfitobacter sp.
AACAGTCGTGGAGTGACAAATCCGCGCCTGGTGATCCACATTGTTGGTGCCCCAGTATCCCGCGAATTTGCGGAACAGGTAGGCCTGTTCGTTGTTGTGCTTGGCCGAGCCAAGCCAGTAGACGCTGTCAGGCCCGCTTTCGTCGCGGATCTGCATCATGCCGTCGCCGATCTCGTCGATCGCCTGCTCCCAGCTGATGCGCTTCCATTCCCCGCCTTCTTTCTTCATCGGGTACTTGAGGCGGCGTTCGCCATGGGCATGCTCGCGCACGGCGGCACCCTTGGCGCAATGGGCCCCAAGGTTGAACGGGCTGTCCCAGCCGGGTTCCTGCCCGACCCAGACACCATCAGAAACCTCGGCCACAACCGTGCAGCCGACAGAGCAATGTGTGCAGACAGATTTCTTTAATTCGATCTCACCAATGGCAGCGGTGGCTGCATTGGCTTGGCTCACGGTTCCGCCTGTGGCCGCAATCGCCGCCAGGCCCCCGATGGCCAGACCAGATCCGCGCAGGAACGCGCGGCGGTCAACCGAGGTGTTGGCCACCTCGGACAGGATCGAAGTCCGCTGGGGGCGTCGCGCAACCCCGTTGGTCTTTTTCCTAAGCATTTTAGTCCTCCCTTGCTCGCTGGGGTCATCGACCCTGGCGGGCTTGGCTACGGTATGGTTCTTGGCAGTCGGGCCTCACGCAACCAGTCGCCTTGAACCGCTCTTGACCTCGTCCGGCGCATTGCCGGGCGGCGTCCTGTCTTGATGCGCGTCAGAAGCGCGCGGAATCGTAGTAGGCGCGGGTATGCGCCGTGTCCTGCATGGTTTCGCGGGACAGGTCAGGCTCGGCCGCTTCCGCTGCCGTTGTGCCGCTGGCCACGGCGACGGCCGCCGCAGGGGCCGTGGTGCCTGCCAGTTTCAGAAAGGCACGGCGGTTCACCGGTTCTTTCTCTGCCATGTCACAAGCCTCCTTTTCACTTGTGGTTGGGCGACGGTCACCCGCCGCAGGGATGACTGCGCCGGGTCAGACCCGGCACAGCCGGTTCACGCTATCCGCCGAGGCGGAATGCCTCGCTTTCGATCTCCATGAAGACCCGGCCCAGGGTGCCGACAGGGGCATAGAAAACAGAATTCTTGGCCCCTTCGAGATCGGTAAAGAAATGTCTGGCCCATGGGCCGATGTGCTTGCGGAAGAAGGTTTTTTGCCGGTCCAGATCGGCAGGGCTGCCAAACCGCCCGACGATCATCGCGCCCATCATCTCCATCAGGCTTGCGATATTGTCTTCCGGCTCAAACACGTTCTCGGCCCGCGCCAGACCATTCGCCGTCATGTCCTGCCGCAACAGCGCGAGCGGCTTTTCGTTCAGAAAACCGGTAAGGTAGTAAGAGGCATAAGGCAGCAATTCGCCCCGGCCCAATCCGATAAAGAGCTTGTTGTATTCGCTTTCCACCGCGCGCGGCTTGGACAGCTTGGCGACCTTGGCCAGCGTGGTGATCGCCTGTCCCAGTTCGCTTTCATCACCGGTCAGCGATTGGGTCTGCGCCAGCAGCATCTCGTCAGCGGGACGGGCCAGAATGACGCCAAGAAAGTTGTAAAGATCGGCGCGCATCCGGTCTTCTTCGGCGATCTGCGGGGGAATGGCGGCTTGGGCGGTCATGCGCTCTCCTCAAAGCGAAACTGCATGCGGCGGGGGGTGTAGGACACCGCCGCCGGTTCTTCGGGGTCGGTCAGGGCGGCAACGGGTGCTTCATCTGGCGCAGCGGTTGGCAGTGGCGCGGCCTCCAGCACCTCCGGTGCTTCTTCGGCCTCTTCTGGCAGGTCCGCGATCTCGTCTTCGAGTTCTGGCGCATCCTTGGCGGCGGCCTGTTCGGCCAGCGCCTCGATATGCTTCAGCATGCCCTTGCCCACCTGATAGGCGGTCTGGAGGTTTTCCACGACGGTCGCGCTGTCGGTGAAATCCTGTCCGTAGTCGACCAGACCGTCGAGGTTGGCGAGCACCGGATTGAGTGTCCACAACCGCCGCAAGGCGCGCGTCTTCAAGCGCTGCGGCACAGCCGAGGCGAGGAACTCCCGCACGGCCTCCGCACTGTCGAGCGTCTCGGGCTCGGGCAAATCCAGCTCTTGCAGGATTTCTTCATCGCTCCGCTCGGCAAGGGCGGCCTCCTGCGCGGCGCTGACCTCAGCCGCCGCCTCCGCCTCAAGCGCGCGCGCTTCCTCAGCAACAGCCGCCCTGCGGCGTGACCACATCCCGGCGCTCAATGCACCCTCCTCCGCAGTTGCGCGGGCGAAGCATAGATATCCGCCGCCTTGCCCACTCGCGGATCGCCGATGCCATCCTGCTTGTGATCCACGCGCTGCTTGTCACGCTTGCGCTTCACGAAAGCTTCTTCCTGATAGAACGTATCGACGAAGTCCTGAACCTGTGCGGCCAGCATGGGCGGCATGGCGATCTTTTCCACGATCTCTTCGCCGCTGTCGGTGTAATCCTGCGCCTCATAGGGCGATGCCGTGACCAGAAGGATATCCAGCGGATGTTCACCGGCACCCTGCCGCATCACCACGTAGAGACTGGGCACCTCTGCGGTCAGCCCGTGAAGATAGGCCTCTGCATCCGCCCCGTGCAATTCCAGCGGCAGGGTATCGGCATGGAACTCAACAACCTCGCCTTCCCTGCGCAGCTCGCGCCACGTGGCCTGCCCTGCCCCCGGCAGAACAGCGCTCACGGTCCATGACCATTTTTGCCATTTGGTCACGCCGGGCGCACGTCTCAGGACGACGCCAACCGGCAAGACGCTATAGGCCTTTGGATTGTGGTACATTCAGAAGAGCTCCCTTGTTGTTATGTTCATACGTGCGCTGCCTCATCGCAAAGCGAATTCTCTC
>CAYUSM010000435.1:0-2870 GCA_964447345.1 uncultured Sulfitobacter sp.
ACGTCGCCCGTGTCGCCGAACGTCCCGGCCTCACCCTGCATCCCACCGACAACCGCGTCGAACTCGACCGCGCCCTGCACGCCCTTGAGCTCGCGGCCGACGGTGCAAAGGTCGTTGTCGTCTCCTCTGGCGACCCCGGTGTTTTCGCCATGGCCTCTGCCGTCTTCGAAGCGCTCGAACAGCACCCCGACTACGTCGACACCGATATCCGCGTCCTGCCCGGCATCACTGCCATGCTTGCCGCCGCTGCTGCCGCGGGTGCGCCATTGGGCCACGACTTCTGCGCCATCAACCTCAGCGACAACCTGAAACCGTGGTCCCTCATCGAACATCGCCTGCGCATGGCCGCGCGAGGTGATTTCGCGATGGCATTCTACAACCCCCGCTCCAAATCCCGTCCCGAGGGTTTTGAAAAAACACTCACCATCCTGCGCGAGGAATGCGAGCCAGAGCGCCTCATCACCTTTGCCCGTGCCGTGACCAAACCGGACCAGCACCTCAACACCGTCACGCTGGCAGAGGCCACGCCCGAGATGGCCGACATGCAAACCGTTGTTATTGTCGGGAACGCCGCAACGAAACGTGTGGGCCGCTACATCTACACGCCCCGGTCGGCCTCATGACCCAGCCAGCGCATCACCTCTTCCACGTTGCGTGCCACGCTGTCGCCGGGCAGGGCAGGGCGCTCCGCCATGAACACCGGCAACCCCAGCGCCCGCGCTGCGTCCAGCTTGGCCCGCGCGCCCACGCCGCCGCCATTCTTGGCGACCACATGGGTGATGCCATGCGCCTCCATCAAGGCCCGGTCACCGGCCACATCAAACGGCCCGCGCGCCACGACCACCGTGCAATCCGGCAGCGGCAAGGCGGCTTCCGGCGCATCGACCAGCCGCAGCAGATAGTGGTGCTGCGGCCTCGATGCAAAGAGCCCGATCTGCTGCTTGCCAATTGCCAGAAAAACCCGCGCCGGAGCTTCGGGCAGCGCTTCCGGGATATCCTCGATCCGAGGGAACAGAGTCCAGTCGTCACACTCTCCCGGCGTCCATGCAGGCCGCTCCAACCGGATCAGCTGCACGTTCGCGCTTTGACAAGCCTCAAACGCATTCCGACTCATCCCGGCTGCAAAAGGGTGGGTAGCATCGACGACGTGGCTGATCGCCTCGGCCTTCAGATATACCACCAAACCAGCCACACCGCCAAAGCCCCCGACACGCGTCGGCAAGGGCTGGGCCATCGGCGCATTTGTCCGGCCCGCGTAAGAGAACACGGCGTCCACACCGGCCTCCGCCAAAGCGGTAGCCATGCGGCTGGCCTCTGTGGTTCCGCCCAGCAAAAGGACGCGCATCATGGGTGATCCTTGGTTGACGATCATCGGAATGGCCGACGATAGCGCGGCCAACCTGCCACCTGCAAGCCGTGCCGCGATTGACGCGGCGGAGGTCATCATCGGCGGTCCCCGCCACCTTGATCTTGTCGAGGCAGGTTACCGGGGTCAGCCCTGGCCTGTGCCTTTCTCAATTGACCCGGTCCTTGCCGCCAAAGGCCGCCCGACCGTTGTGCTTGCCTCCGGCGATCCCTTCTGGTTCGGCGCAGGCGGCAGCCTTGTTGCACACCTTACACCCGAAGAATGGACAGCTCTGCCCGCCCCTTCCACATTCTCGCTTGTCGCAGGCGCACTTGGCTGGCGGATGGAGGAGATCACCTGCCACGGCCTGCACGCCGCCCCCTTTGCGCGCTTGCGCCGGGTCCTGTCCCCACGGGGACGTCTGATCTGCCTTGTCCGCGATGGCGATGCCCCGGCAGCCCTCGCCCAATGGCTCTGTGAGCAGGAGGCAGGGGCCGCCACGCTCCATATCTGCGAACGCATGGGCGGCCCCAATCAACGCATTCGCGAAACCACCGCCGCAACATTCGACTTCACCGATGTCACTGCTCCCGTTGCCGTCGCCATCGACCTGCCCGCAGACATTGGCCTCTCCCGCGCGTCTGGCCTGCCCGACACGGCATTCACCCACGACGGTCAGATCACCAAGCGTCCCATCCGCGCGCTCACCCTCTCCGCCCTTGCCCCGCGCCCCGGCGAAACCCTTTGGGACATCGGCGCAGGCTCAGGTTCCATTTCCGTCGAATGGTGCCTCGCCGGTGGCCGTGCCACGGCCTTTGAGATCAGGCCGGACCGCGCAGCGAACATTGCCCGGAACATCACGGATTTCGGCATCGATCACCTGATGCAGGTTGTCGAAGGCACCTCGCTGGAAACGATCAAGGATCAACCCAATCCGGATGCCGTGTTCGTCGGCGGCGGCGGCTCGGCGGCGCTTTTCGACCACCTGCTCACAACCCTCCCACCCGGCACCCGCCTCGTTGCCAACGGTGTCACGCTCGAGACCGAAGCACTGCTCACCCATCTGCACGCCACTCACGGTGGCGATCTCATGCGCATCGAACTGGCCCAGGCCCAACCGCTCGGCACCATGCGCGGCTGGACACCGGCGCGCGCGGTCGTGCAATGGAGCGTCACGCTGTGAGGGTCATGGGCATCGGCTTTCGCGCGGCGGCTGATCTGGCCAGCCTGCAGGATGCCATGCGTCTGGCCCTTGCAGAGGGCGGCGCGCAGAAACCCGATGCGCTCGCCACTGAAAGTGCCAAGTCGCGCGAAAAGGTCTTCCGCGAACTCGCGCAACTGCTCGGCATCCCCGGTCTTGGCGTCACCCAAACCGATATTGAGCAGATGATCACCCCCACGCAATCCGCGCGCATTCAGGACAGGTTCGGCACCGGTTCACTGGCCGAGGCCGCCGCACTGGTGGCCGCAGGGCCGCAGGCGCGGCTGGTTGCTTGCCGTGTCGTCTCGGGCGATGGTATGGCCA
>CAYUSM010000436.1:0-2862 GCA_964447345.1 uncultured Sulfitobacter sp.
TAACCAAATCTCTTGCAAGAGATTTGCCAAGGCTTTTGCAAAAGCCTTGGCCCCTCCCTTCAAAGGACAATGAATATGTCAGCCCTAAAGATCAAAAAAGGCGCCACCAGCCATTCTGCCTATAACCTACGTCCCAACTTCTCGGACATCGAAGAACGCCACACGCTGGCCGTGCTGGTCGAAAACGAACCCGGCGTGCTGGCCCGTGTGATCGGTCTTTTCTCCGGTCGCGGCTATAATATTGACAGCCTGACCGTGGCAGAGGTGGATCACACAGGCCACTTGAGCCGCATCACGATTGTGACCTCCGGCACGCCGCAGGTCATCGAACAGATCAAGGCGCAGCTGGGCCGCATCGTTTCTGTCCATGACGTGCATGACCTGACCGTCGAAGGGGCGAGCGTGGAACGCGAGTTGGCCATGTTCAAAGTAGCCGGTAAGGGCGATGCACGTGTTGAGGCCCTTCGCCTGGCCGACATCTTCCGTGCAAACGTGGTCGACAGCACGCTCGAAAGCTTTGTCTTCGAGATCACCGGAGCGCCAGAAAAGATCGACGCGTTTGCTGATCTAATGCGCCCGCTTGGCCTGACCGAAGTGGCACGAACAGGTGTTGCCGCCCTGTCGCGCGGCGACTGAGTGCGCTCAGCCGCTGCGCCTGCGGCGCTGCGGCATGCCATTGGCAGCTTTTGGTGAGAAAGGAACGACCTTGCCCGAGGGCGGTGCGGCCCTTGTGTCTTTTTCTGAGGCAGAGGCGCGCAGGTGCTCTTCCAACCCGTGGCAAACCTTGGGTTTGACCACGACCGGGTTCTGCGCCTTGCGTACCTTGCTTTCGACCCGCATCTCGAATTCAACCATGTCGCCCGCGTTCAGAGTTACGCCTGCGGTACCGGCATCCGTGGCCCCATCATAATACGCCAGGTCGCCATGGTCTTCACACCAAAACACCGCCTTCTGATCCCCATGATCACTCCAAAGCACCACACCAATCATCACTCAACCACTGCCCCTTGAACTGTCCGCTATCATTTCAGTTAACCATTATGATGGTTTCTGCAGGGCGGCGCACGGTTGCATTTGTGTCGCCTGACATGCTTCAATGATGCGAAACAGCGTCACACTTGCTGCTAACTAGCGTCAGCCGTGACGTTCTACTTTTGTGATACGAAACCAGCGCACTCGCTCTGCACCTTAGGGTTGAAAAACTGAAATGTCATCCGACTTGCCGTCCCCATCAGAACTGCGCGCCATGTTTGGCGCAAATCTGCGCAAACTGTCAGAAGACTACGATTCCATCTCTGATCTGTCCCGACAACTCGGCATCAACCGGACGCAATTCAACAGATACCTGGCGGGCGAAAGCTTTCCACGTCCAGACGTTCTGGCGCGGGTCTGCGCTTTTTTCAAAGTTGATGCGCGGGTTTTGCTGGAACCTGTAGCAGAGATCGGCAGCGCAGCAGACGACCCGATCGCCAACCCGTTCCTGCGTGACTACATCGGCGCAGGTGCCTACAACATTTCCGAAGACGTCTTCCCAAGTGGGTTCTACCGTTTCTCGCGTCGCAGCTTTGTCGAGAACGATCAGTTCATTCTCAACCTCATCCACATCCGGCGTAACGGGGCGAGCACTCATCTGCGCGGCTATGAAAGCGCAAGCGCCATGCGGGTCCAGAGCCTGCCTGTTGCGCCGGAGGCACGGGAGTTTCGCGGGCTGGTCATGCAGCAGGAGGACGGGATTGTTCTTCTTGTTTCGCGAAAAAACGCCATGACCTCTTCCTTCAACTATCTCAACCGTGTTGCGTCTTTTGAGAACAATTTTTGGGTTGGCTACATCACACGCACCGTGCCTGAGGCCAAGGGTGATATCCGTGCCACGCGCATGGTGTTTGAATATCTCGGACCTTCTGCAAAAGACGGGCTGCCCGCAGCAAGGGACGCCGGTTTTCACACGCTTGAAGAGCTGCCGCCCTTTCACCGTCGCCTGCTGAAACCGGATGAACCATTCGCTTGAGCCCGTTCAGGCGATGGCCTCTGATGTCGCCCACGGAAAATTCGGGTCGCTCACGAGATCAAGGTGGCGTCTGATGCGGCTATACTTTTGCCAACCGCAGGAGGGCCTCATGACCAATTCACCCACCAATCTCGCCAGCGTCCGTCGGCCCATTGATGAGGCTCATGGCCTGCCAAACGCGCATTACATTGACCCCGGTGTGTTTGCGGAGGAACGTCAAAGCGTGCTTTTTGACAATTGGGCCGGGCTGGCAGTCGCAGCTGATGTGCCTGAGGTCGGTGATGCGGTACCACTCACCTTTCTTGGCATGCCCCTGCTGCTGGTCCGGGACAAAAGTGGCGCGGTTCGGGTGTTTCAGAACACCTGCCGCCATCGCGGTATGATCCTTGTCGAAGAGCCCCGCAAGATCGAGGGTGCAATCCGCTGTCCCTATCACAGCTGGTGCTACAGCACCGATGGTCGCCTGATCAGCACGCCCCACGTCGGCGGGCCCGGCCAGAATACGCATGCGGGTATTGACCGTGCCCTGCTGGGCCTCATCGAAATCCGCAGCCACATCTGGATGGACGTCGTTTTCATCAACGTCTCCGGCACAGCCCCGCGTTTCGAAGACGCACATGCCGATCTCATGGCCCGATGGGCGGAATTCGACCAGCCGCTCTTTCACGGCGGTGCAGACAGCCGCTTTACGCTGGAGGTGGCCTGCAACTGGAAACTGGCGGTCGAAAATTATTGCGAAAGCTACCACTTGCCCTGGGTGCATCCGGGCCTCAACAGCTATTCCCGGCTCGAAGATCATTATCATATCGAGGCCAAGGGGCTCTATTCCGGGCAGGGTACGCTTGTCTACCGTC
>CAYUSM010000437.1:0-2855 GCA_964447345.1 uncultured Sulfitobacter sp.
CCGGCAACCTCAACGAGCTTTACAAGGCCGAGGTCAAAGGCATGGTCGAAAAGCTGGGCATCAAAAGCATGAACGGCCTGCTGGATGCGCGCGCCAAAATCATGGGCGTGGCGCTGAGCAAGTTCCTGCTCCGCGTGTCCATGGGGTTCCTCAACAAGAAACTCGGCACAGGCACCTGGATGAAAGAACATGTTGTCGACTGGGTCACCGGCGATTCCAAACGTGTCGCGGGCAGCAATCCAGACAGCACCGCCAAAGCCTTTGCCAAGGATTTGACGAAATCCGACGTGCTCGACAGCGCCTTTGACGAGATGGTCGTCAAGAACAAGAGCACGCTCACCAAAATCCTGCGGCAGGAGATCAAGGCCGCCGCCTTGGTTGAGCTGAAAAAGGAAAAAGCCTAAGACATGAGCACCTGATGCGGGCAATACCCCGCGTCAGGTTGCATCGGCTGCCAAGCCCCTAGACCACCTCACCCGCATCCAACCGTGCAAGCCAGGCATCGGCCTCCCGCAGCACCGTCTCACGCCGATCTGCGTCCATCCGGTCCCACGTCCGGTACATGTTGCCCATGCGCCCGTTGCTTTCAAACCGGTCGCGGTGCCGGTCCAGAAAATGCCAATAGAGCAGGTTGAACGGACAGGCCCCCTCGCCCGTCTTGGTACTGACAGAGTAATGACATCCCTTGCAGTAGTCCGACATCCGGTTGATGTAAGCCCCTGACGACACATAGGGTTTCGACGCGATGATCCCGCCATCGGCAAACTGGCTCATCCCCACCGTGTTCGGTGCCTCCACCCACTCATAGGCATCGGCATAAACCGCCAGATACCACTCATGCACCTGATGCGGATCAATCCCGGCCAAGAGCGCAAAGTTCCCTGTCACCATAAGCCGTTGGATGTGGTGGGCATAGGCCTCTTCCTTGGTCTGCCCCACCGCATGGGCCACGCAATTCATCCGCGTCTCATCACCCCAATAAAAGCCCGGCAAGTCGCGGTCGTGCTTCAGCGTGTTCCGCCCTGCATACTCCGGCCCCTCCAGGAAATAGATGCCCCGCACATACTCTCGCCAACCGATGATCTGTCGAATGAACCCCTCGGCGGCATTGATCGGCGCGTGCCCGTCTTTCCAAGCTTTCTCAACCGCCTGACAAACCTCCAGCGGCCCCAAAAGCCCAAGATTGATGTAGGGCGACACCACCGCGTGATAAAGGAACTTGTGGTCCTCCAGCATCGCATCCTGATAGTCCCCGAAACGCGGCAGCGCGTTCTTTACAAAGTAGGCCAGCGCCTCCAACGCCTGCTCCCGCGTCGTCGCAAACCCGAAGGGCCGCAGATCGCCAAAATGGTTGTCGAACCGGCTCTCGACCAGCTTCAAGACCTCTTCAACCGTCTCATCCGGTTCAAACCACAGCGGCCCCTCGACAGTCACATCATCGGGTGCCGCCTTGCGGTTGTCGTGGTCGTAGTTCCACTTGTCCCCCGCAGGCTTGTCCCCCTCCATCATCAACCCGGTCTTGCGCCGCATCTCGCGGTAGAAATACTCCATCCGCAGCGCCTTGCGCCCCTCGGCCCAATCCTCGAATTCTCCGTGGCTGGCGATGAACCGATCATCGTTCAGGATATGCGTCTTGATCGGCGCGTGCTTCAGCTTATTGATCAGCCGCCACTCGCCCGGTTCGGTGCAGATCACTCCGGGCGCATCCGTCTCCTCCGCCCGGCGCAGTAATTCCCCCACGATGGAGCCTGCGTTGTCGGGATCATCGAGCTTGGTGTAGCGGACCTCCCAACCGTCGTCCTCCAACGCCGCCGCGAACTTGCGCATCGCCGCAAATATCAGCGCGATCTTCTTGGGGTGATGTCGCACATATCCCGCTTCCTCGGACACCTCCGCCATCACAACGATATCGCTCCCCTTCTCCGCCTTTTTCAGCGCAGAAAGGTCCATCGACAGCTGATCGCCCAGTACCAGAACAAGACGGCTCACCACGGCACCGCTTTCCCGGCCCAGTCAAAGAATTGTCCCGTCTGATCCGGCCCCAAGCCGTCCATCACACCGATCAGATTGCCCGCGGCCTCCTCCGGCGCAACCGCCGGATGCCGCCCCAGATACTTCTCCGTAAACGCGGTCTTCACTGTCCCGGGATGCAGCGCCACGCAAACGGCCTCCTTATGCGTCCGCGCCAGTTCAATCGAGGCCGTATGCACGATCTGGTTCACCGCCGCCTTGGCGGCACGGTAGCTGATCCAGCCGCCAATCCGGTTGTCACCAATCGACCCGACCCGCGCCGAAAGCACCGCAAAGACCGACCGTCCCTGACGTGGAAGAAGCTCATGCGCATGCGCCAGGACCAGCGCAGGCCCAACCGCGTTCAGCGCAAACTGATCCATCATCGCCTTGCCGCTGATCGCCTTGACAGTTTTCTCCGGCTCCGCCCCGTCAATCTCCAACGCACCTGTCGCCACGATCACCCGATTGAACGGCCCGTCCAGCTTGCCCAAATGCGCCGCCACCGATGCCTCATCGGTGATATCAAACCCATCACCTGACCGCGAAAGCCCGATCACCTCTTCGCCTTTGGCCGCACAGGCCGCTGCCAAGGCGCGGCCAATCCCGCCCGAGGCACCCAATATCAATGTCTTATCCATGCGCCGTGACCTAGCGGGGGCGGGTCCTGCTTCAATCCCCCGCCACGCCAAAACACCTGCGACGAAAACTCCCCCCTTCCCATTTGGAAAGACGCGGCTATAAATGCTGCCATGACTCAGGCTGCACATATCTCGACCCTTCCGCGCTCGCGCGCGTTGCTGCCTGCCACCCTGCTGCTGCTAATCCGCCTCTGAGCGTGCCAT
>CAYUSM010000438.1:0-2846 GCA_964447345.1 uncultured Sulfitobacter sp.
GGAGGCCCTTGTCACCCCCACCCATGCGTGTGGCCAGTCCGCCTGCGAGGATCACGCCGTAAGGTTGGTTCATGCCGCCCCCTTGCGGCCCGCGCGGCGGGGTTCTTCGGCGACAAGTGCGGGGTCTGCATCGCGGATCAGGCGGTTTTCACCGCTGAGGCAGACAAAGCGTTTGCCTTTCATCCGTCCGATGAGGGTGAGGCCAACCTGCTGGGCGATCTCGACCCCCCAGGCAGTGAAGCCGGAGCGCGAGGCCAGCACCGGAATGCCCATCATCGCGGTCTTGATCACCATCTCGGAGGTCAGCCGACCGGTGGTGTAGAGGATCTTGTCCTCCGCCGAGGCCCCTTCGGACAGCATCCAGCCTGCGATCTTGTCGACCGCGTTATGCCGGCCGACGTCTTCCATGTAGACCAAAGGGTGGTCTCCCTGACACAGCACGGTGCCGTGGATGGCCCCCGCTTCGAGGTAGAGCGACGGGGTGCGGTTGATCTTGGCCGAGAGCGTGTAGAGCCAAGAGGTTCGCACGGGCGTATCAACCAGCGTCACCTGCTCGAGGCCTTCCATCATGTCACCAAAGACCGTGCCGACAGCACAGCCGCTGGTGCGGGTCTTGCGGCGCAGTTTGTCTTCGTAGTCGGTTTGCCGGGCGGTGCGTACGACCACTGTTTCCAGCTCTTCGTCGTAGTCGACACGCGTGATCTCATCATCTGCGCGCAGCATGTGCTGATTGCGCAGAAAGCCAAGGGCCAGGTATTCGGGATAGTCGCCAATCGTCATGGCTGTGACGATTTCCTGCGCATTGAGGAAGATCGTCAGTGGGCGTTCTTCGACCACGCGGATCGTGGTTTCCGTGCCGTCGTGATCCACCCCGGTCACAGCCCGTGTGAGCCGCTCCGATGTCGGGTTGGGCGCGATCAGATAATCGCTGAGATCAGGGTCCTGGGCCAATTGTATCCCCCCGGCGATACCGTTACCTGTTGGACGTAATCTAAGGGTTTCCCATGTCCTCCACCACAGCCAAATCCGCCTATTTGCGCGGCCTTCTCGACGGTTTGCCGTTCATTTTCGTCATCGTGCCGTTTGCCGCCCTCTTTGGGTTGCTGGCGGCAGAAGCTGGACTGAACGTGCTGGAGGCACTGGCGTTCTCTTTGGTGGTGATCGCGGGCGCCGCGCAATTCACCGCGCTCCAGCTTTTGCAGGAAGAGGCACCAACGGTGATCGTGCTTGCCTCCTCCCTGGCGGTCAATTTGCGCATGGCGATGTATTCGGCCTCGCTGACCCCCTACATCGGGTCGGCCCCGCTCTGGCAGCGGGCCTTTGCTGCTTATCTGACGGTTGATCAGTCTTACCTTGTCTCGATCGCGAAGTTTGAGAAGGAACCGCAGATGACCGTGCCGCAGCGCGTGGCCTATTTCTTTGGCGCGGTAACACCGGTTGCCCCGCTGTGGTATGCAGGTACGGTGGTCGGAGCACTTCTGGGCGCGCAGGTGCCAGAAAGCTGGGCCTTGGATTTCGCGATCCCGATCACCTTCCTTGCCATCATCGCGCCGATGTTTCGCACATTGGCGCATGTGATCGCCGCCTTTGTGGGGATGGTTGTCAGCCTGCTGGCCGCAGGTGTGCCCTTCTCGTTGGGGATCATCATTGCAGGGGTAGCAGGAATGATGGCGGGCGCGCGCGCAGAACTTTGGCTGCAGCGGCAGAAGGAGGCCACCACATGATCGACACAACGACGCTCTGGATTGTGATCATCGGCCTCGGGCTCGGCAGCTTCTTTCTGCGCTTTGTGTTCATTGGCCTTGTCGGCAATCGCGCGATGCCCCCCTGGTTGTTGCGCCACCTGCGCTATACGGCGGTGGCGGTCCTGCCTGCGTTGGTGGCTCCGCAGGTGCTTTGGCCTTCGGCCACCGGGGGCGAGCCAGATCCGGCGCGTCTGGCAGCAGCAGCCGTGACACTGACAGTTGGCTTGATCACGCGGAGTGTGTTTGGAGCGATGTTCGCGGGCGCGTGTACGCTTTACGGCGTGCTCTACCTACTCGGACTGAGCTAGGACCGCTGCCCGAACACCGTCGACGATATCGCCGGAGTCATTCTCGAAAAGCTTGGTTGTGCGCACATTGGGCAGGGTTTCGAGTTGTTCCATCAAACGCACAGGAAAAAACGTTGTGCTGACCGGATAGAAACCGTCAATCTGGGACAGAATGTTGCTTGTCGCGTTGGTGCAAAATGCACCAGAGACCGAGCCGTTGGCCTGTACCAAACGCAGCGCCTGTTCGGCCTGCGCCGCCGTGACCGGGATTTCCTGAGACACCACATGGAACGTCGACCGTGCATGGGCGGATTTATAGGCCTGCAGCCAGCCGGGGGTGATGCCATAAAGCACATCGCCACGCTCAACCACCCGCGCATCGCGGAACGACCCGGCGGGGTCAAAGATCACCCGCTGCGAGCCGTTGACCATGAGGGAGGTATGCCCGCCCTCGCCGGTCCGATTGTTGACCATGGTAAAAATAGTAAGGCTGGGTGCCTCGGATGAGCGGTAAGCGGCGGCCTGTACCCGCTCAATCGAACTGTCGGGGCTGTTGTCAACACCACAGCCTGCAATGAGGGCAATCAATCCAAGGGCGCCAAGGAGTTTCTTCACAAAGCTTACCCTTCAGTTCGTCTCAAAGGCCGCCTTAGCGGATGAACATCGCCATCAAAACAAGCAGGACCAAGATCACAATCGTCGTCTTGGTGGTAAAGGACATGAACCCGGCAAAGGTCTTTTCCTGCGTGGTGGTATCCATGCTGCCATGTTCGTGATCGGCCATCGTTTTGTCCCTTAGATACGTTTGGTTACG
>CAYUSM010000439.1:0-2842 GCA_964447345.1 uncultured Sulfitobacter sp.
GCGAATTCACGATGAACGTAAGCTATGGGGGCCTGTCCAAGAACCGTGAAAACCTTGACGGTATCTCCATCGGTGCGTTTGAGATGGCACAGTTCTGTGCGGGCTATCACCGTGACAAGAACCGTGTGATCACCGTTTTGGAACTGCCGTTCCTTGGGGTTGAAAACCTTGAGCAGGAGCGTGCCGTTTCCAAGGCCGTCTACAGTCACCCCGCCGCGACAGAAGAAATGGCGCAGTGGAATGCCAAGCTTCTGATGACCTCGCCCATGCCGCAGTACAACCTTGTTGGCACAGGGGACCCACGCGATGAACTGGCAGAGTTTGAAGGCATGCGCGTGCGCGCGACCGGTGGTCTGGGTGAGGCGTTCTCGGCCGTGGGTGGTGTGCCGACGTCGGTGACCGCGACTGAGGCCTATCAGGCGATGGAATCCGGTGTTGTGGACACTGTGGCATTTGCCCAGCATGCGCACCTGAGCTTCGGGACCATCAACCAGGCAGACTGGTGGACAGCCAACCTCAACCCCGGCACGGTAAACTGCCCGGTGGTGGTGAACATCGACGCGTATGAAAGCCTGTCCGATGAACACCGTGCGGCACTTGACGGCTCGGTTGAAGAGGCGTTGGATCACTATCTGGCCAATTATGCCGAGCTGCTGAAGCGCTGGGATTCCGTTCTGGAGGAAAAGGGCGTGCAGAAGGTCGAGATTGCGCCTGAGGTCATCGAAGAGTTCCGCGCAAAGGCGGCAGCCCCCATCCGCGACAAGTGGATTGCGGATATGGAAGCACAGGGCCTGCCGGGTCAGGAGCTTTATGATCTGGTCGTGAGCGCCTTGGAAGAAGCCAAGGCTGGCGGCAGCTAAGACCTTTCGGGATGGCGGGGTGAACCCCGCCCTACGGGTTGCACCGTAGGGCGGGTTTTATCCCGCCATTTCAACGACAATAGACGGGGAGGGGACGTATGGCCGGATCAGCCGCGGTGCTGGAGGATTCCAGCACGCTCAGCAAACTGGACAGGATGCTTTTGCCATTGGAGCGCTTCGCGGCACTTCTTTCCGGGCTCGCCATCTTTTCCCTGATGTTTCTTGCGGCGTGGTCCGTGACCGGGCGAAAGTTTTTTGCCTCTCCGATGCTGGGCTATGTCGATTACATCGAGGCCGCGATGCCCATCATCGCGATCATGGGGATCTCATACGTTCAGCGGGACGGCACGCATATCCGGATGGATATGCTCGTCTCAGCACTCAAAGGCCGGGTTCTTTGGTTTTTTGAACTGGTGTCTGTCCTTTTGATCCTCCTGTTGATCGTTGCGCTGACATGGGGCGCGTGGGAGCATTTTGACCGCTCCTTTGACTGCGCGCGCCCGCTTTGCAGCCGGGACAGCTCCATCGATGTTGGCATTCCGATTTGGCCTTCAAAACTGGTGGTGCCCATCGCTTTTGGCGTGCTGGTCCTCCGGCTCATCCTGCAGGCCTGGGGGTTTGGCCGTGCGCTGATCTTGGGGCTGGAAAACCCTGTTGCCGTTCCGTTGAACCTCAGCGTTGCTGAACAGGCCCGGCTTGAAGCCGATGCGCTGGAAGGGGCGGATTGATGGAGCCCATTGATATTGGCATCTGGACCTCCGTCGGTCTGCTGGTCATGGTCGTTCTTGGGATGCGCGTGGCCTTTGCCGCCGGTCTGGCGGGGTTCATCGGTCTGGTCTGGCTGCGCTGGAACGGATTCGATTATGACCCTGAACGGTTCTGGAAAGCCGTGGAGATCAGCGTCAAGATTGCCGGTCTGACCCCGCATTCAAAAGTGTCGGCGCAGGTGCTGAGCCTGATCCCGGTCTTCATCATGATTGGCTATCTTGCCTATTACGCCAAGCTGACCACAGCCCTTTTTGAGGCCTGCAAGAGGTGGTTTGCCTGGGTGCCGGGCGGGTTGGCCGTGTCGACGGTTTTTGCGACCGCCGGGTTTGCGGCAGTGTCCGGTGCATCCGTTGCCACGGCAGCGGTCTTTGCGCGGATCGCCATCCCAGAGATGCTCAAGATCGGCTATAACAAACAATTTGCGGCGGGCGTGGTGGCCGCAGGCGGCACGCTTGCCTCCCTCATCCCACCGTCCGCGATCCTTGTGATCTATGCCATCATTGTCGAGCAGGACGTGGGCAAGCTCCTGCTGGCGGGATTCATCCCGGGGGCTTTCTCGGCAATCGTCTATGCGACGCTGATCATCGGCATCGCCGTCATTTTCAAGTCTGTCGGCCCGCCCGTGCGGGGCTTCACCTGGGGACAGCGATTTGCCTCTCTGCCACCTGCGTTGCCCATTGTGGCAGTGGTCGTGATTATCATCTTCTTTGTTTACAACCCTTTCGGCGATGCCTGGGGCACTCCGACAGAGGGTGGAGCGGTTGGTGCATTCATCGTCTTCCTGATGGCGCTTTATAAGGGGATGCGTTGGGGTCAGTTGAAGGACGCGCTGCTGGACACCGCCAAGCTGACGGTGATGATCTTTACCATCATCTGGGGTGTGCTGATCTATGTGCGGTTCCTTGGTTTTGCGGAATTGCCCGACGCTTTTGCCGCCTGGATCACGTCTCTTGAGATGTCGCCTTTGTTGATCCTGATCTGCATCTTGCTGGCCTATGCCGTGCTGGGCATGTTCATGGATGCGATTGGCATGCTGCTGCTGACGCTGCCTGTCGTTTATCCGGCGGTCATGGCGCTGAACGGTGGTGAATTTGTTTCCGCCGCTGATAGTGCTTTCGGGATGTCCGGTCCCATGTGCGCGATCTGGTTCGGTATTCTTGTGGTCAAGATGGCGGAGTTCTGTCTGATCACACCGCCCATCGGGCTGAACTGTT
>CAYUSM010000440.1:0-2829 GCA_964447345.1 uncultured Sulfitobacter sp.
AAAGAAGTTCCCACATCAGCTTGGCCTTTCAATTGCGATATTGCGATCAGGGTAGTGCAGTCATGGTTAACAAATTGGACCGAGCTTCGCGTCAGCGCTGCTCGGTCCGGTGTCACTCAGGTTTCAAAAGAAGGGGATGTCGAAATCAAACGGGTCATCAAACTGGTCCGGATCGTCGTCTTCACCACCGGTTGTTCCCGGATCAGCTGTGTCTTCATCGTGATGGGTCACAGACGTGAATGAGATATTGCTGTTGATCCGAGGATCATTGTTAATGAAGTCATTGATGACCACGTCGACACCTTCACCCCCTTCAACAACCAGAGAATCGTCTCCCAGATAGATTTCGGCAATCACATTGGTCGTTGCGGTCCGCTCAAGACCCTCTTCTACGATCTGAGCGATTTCTGCATCGCTAAGCGATGATTGGGTTGAGCTGGTCTGGACAACAAAGGCACGCAGCATGGTGCTGGTGTCGCCTGCCTCACCCGTCTCACTTTCGTGGAAGAACAAGTGGAAATTGCCGTTGACGTCTGCATCGAACTCAAAACTCAGGGAGTCTGCTGGATTGATCAAAGACACCTGCGCGACGTGTTCGCCAATGTCATCTGCATCAACGTTCAGGGTGATACTGGTGCTGCCACCGAAGTCAAAGCGGTAAGACTCCTCGGTGATGAAGTTGCCCTCATCATCCTCAGTGGTGCTGCGTGCCAGAACCGGATTGCCTTCTGGGCCTTCTAGCGTGCTGTTCAGGCCTGCTGTGATGGACGAAGTCTCATCAGAGTACTCGATCAGAAAGGTGTGTTCGGCATTGTATCCGACATTGATGTCGTGCGTGCCATCAGGAGCGGTTACCGTGTAGTCGGTTTCTGCACCTTGAAGGTTTTGGGTCAGCACCAATGCGTCAGCGATCTCGCCTGCATCATTGAGGACAGCCACAAGTTCTTCCGGAGACCGGGGGGCATCTTCCTCTTCAGCAATTTTCAGTGGATCGCGGAACTCGTCACCCATGGGGGGGCGGGCAACATCGTCTGTGGTGTCTTCGCCATCGTCGCCACCGTCAGTGCCGCCATCTTCATTATCCGGGGTTTCAGGCTCCTCATCGCCTTCTTCGGAAGGCTCCTCGTCGCCTCCAGCATCACCACCGAGCTTTTCAGCCTCAAGGGCGTCAAGAAACTCCTGAAAACGTGCGGGTGCGTCGTCGGATGGGTTTTGCTGCAACTCAACGATGAAGTCGTTAATGCGTTGCATATCGTCCGCGCTGATCTCGTCGCTGGGCGCAAACCCAAAATCGCCGAAGTCGAGCAAGTCTTGCTCTCCCTGATGTGGATTGACCACGTCATCCTGGGTGTCGTTGTCCTGCTCGATCTCGACTCCATCGTCGCCAGAACCCATGGACACTGCCATGCCAACGCCCAGAAGAGCCAGAAAACCTATACCTAACATGCTGCCTATCCTCATGCGGTAAGCCTGCGGAGTTGCAGGCCATTTGAATAAATCTGTCTTGGTTTGACGAAGAATTCTGTCGCCAGTGAGGCGAATGACGGCGACAGCGGGGCAAGATTCGTATTATTGTTTCGATTTACAGGGCCTGCGCGCCACATTTGGGGAGTGTTGGGGATGCTTGCGCTAACGCCAGTAGATAAGGCCGTTGGAGGGTCATATCACCGCACGTTACTGTGTTGCGGTGCGGCAAACCCTCTGCTACATGGCCCCTGATTTAGACGTCTTGAATCCCTTCAAGCCGCGCCAACGATCCGGTGACGCGACTGCTGCGCGTATGTCCGGCCTGACTGAACGAGAGGATGGACGTGTCCGAAACTGTTTCGATTTCCACCGGCATCGCCCAGCGCTACGCATCCGCTGTTTTCGAACTGGCCAAAGAGGCCAAAAAGATCAAAGAGATTGAATCCGATCTGGACGCTTTGCAAGGCGCGCTGAATGACAGCGAAGACTTTCGCACCCTGATCCATTCCCCCATCTACACCCGCGAAGAGCAGGGCACGGCCATCACGGCACTGGCCGAAAAGATGGGCCTCTCCGGCACCATGGCCAACACGCTGGCACTGATGGCCTCCAAGCGCCGCCTTTTCGTCGTCCCGCAGCTGGTCAGGACGCTGCGCGAGCAGATCGCGGAAGATAAAGGCGAAGTGACAGCAGAGGTCACATCCGCCAAAGCGCTGACCAAGGCGCAATCAGACAAGCTTGCCAAGTCGCTCAAGGCGACCACGGGCAAAACCGTTTCGCTTCAACAGACCGTCGATGAAAGCCTTATCGGTGGTCTTATCGTCAAAGTGGGCTCCAAGATGATCGACACCTCGATCCGCTCGAAGCTCAATTCCCTCCAGAATGCAATGAAAGAGGTCGGATAAATGGGTATCCAAGCTGCAGAGATTTCTGCGATCCTGAAGGACCAGATCAAGAATTTCGGTCAGGAAGCCGAAGTGGCCGAAGTGGGCCGCGTGCTTTCCGTCGGTGACGGTATTGCCCGCGTCTACGGTCTGGACAACGTTCAGGCCGGTGAGATGGTCGAATTCCCCGGCGGCATTCAGGGCATGGCCCTGAACCTTGAAGCCGACAACGTGGGTGTCGTTATCTTCGGCTCCGACCGCGACATTACCGAAGGTGACACCGTCAAGCGCACCAACTCCATCGTGGACGTGCCGATTGGTGACGAACTGCTGGGCCGCGTTGTCGACGGTCTGGGCAACCCCATCGACGGCAAGGGCCCCTTGGGCGCCACCAAGCGCCGCGTCGCCGACGTGAAGGCGCCGGGCATCATCCCGCGCAAATCCGTGCACGAGCCGATGGCAACCGGCCTCAAGTCCG
>CAYUSM010000441.1:0-2823 GCA_964447345.1 uncultured Sulfitobacter sp.
GATGCCGCGCAGTCGATCCTGCCAACCACCAACTGGATGTACCCGGCGGTGATGCCCTCGGGTGGTCTGCCGCAAGGGTTTGAGGCACTGGTCGAGCCCGAAAAAGCGCGTCTGATCGATGCTGACAAGGTGCCCGCGATCCGGGATGAGGCATTGGCCGAGTGGCTCGGCGCATTGTCTCAGTAAGCACGACCTCCGGGATCGGCGCCGCGACCCTGGTCGTGGCGCTGATTCTGGCGGCTTTGCTGGCGGTTGCATCGCGCGCGGAGGTCGGCACCGGTTTTCTGCCGTCCGATTTCGCGGCGATCCGCTTCACCGTTTGGCAGGCCTTTCTGTCCGCCCTGATCTCTGTCCTTCTTGCGATCCCGGTCGCCCGTGCGCTGGCCCGCCGTACGTTTCGGGGGCGCAGTGTTCTCGTGACACTGCTGGGGGCCCCCTTCATCCTGCCGGTGATTGTCGCGGTACTGGGCCTGCTCAGCGTCTTTGGCCGCAACGGCTGGCTCAACCTCCTTTTCGAGGCGGTCGGGTTGCCGCCGGTCTCCATCTACGGCCTGCACGGGGTGGTGCTGGCCCATGTCTTTTTCAACCTGCCTCTTGCCACGCGCCTCTTGCTGCAGGGCTGGCAGACACTGCCGGCCGAGCGTTTTCGTCTGGCAGCCCAACTGCGGCTGACACCCTGGGCAATCTTCCGCACGCTGGAACTCCCCTTGCTGCGGCAAATCCTGCCGGGGGTGGCTGCCCTGATCTTTGTCATTTGCCTGACCAGCTTTGCTGTGGCGCTGACGCTGGGCGGGGGACCACGGGCCACGACGGTGGAACTGGCCATCTATCAGGCGTTCCGTTTTGATTTTGACCTTGGCCGCGCCGCACTTCTGTCGGTCACTCAACTGGTGCTGGCCGGAGGGGCCGCGCTGCTGGCACTTTCGATCTTGCCCACCATTTCCATGGGCGCAGGGCAGGACCGTCCCTTGCGGCGCTGGGATGCGCGGGGCGGTGGGCAAAGGGTCTTTGACATTCTTGCGGTCACCCTCGCGGCGGCCTTTCTGCTGCTGCCATTGGCATCGGTGGTTGTGCGTGGCCTTGCCGGAATGACACGGATGCCGTCGCAGGTCTGGGAGGCCGCGGGATACACCATTGTTGTCGCGGCACTCAGTGTGACGGTCCTGCTGGCGCTGGCCCTGCCGATGGCAGGCTGGATCGCCTCGCGCAGGCGCGGCGGGGTCGAGGCCATCGGCCTGTTGGGCCTCTCCGCCTCTCCGCTGATGATTGGCACCGGATGGTTCATCCTGATCAACCCGGTCATGAACCCTGCCGACCTTGCGCTGCCTGTGACGGCAATGGTGAACGCGCTTATGGCTTTGCCTTTTTGCCTGCGGATCATGGTGCCGCGTCTGCGCGACACCCTGCAGGATTTCGGCAGGCTCACCGCAACGCTGGGACTGACGGGCTGGCCCCTCTGGCGCTGGGTGGTCTTGCCGCGACTGGCCCCGCAGATCGGCTTTGCCGCTGGACTGACCGGGGCGCTGTCGGTGGGTGATCTGGGCGTTATTGCCCTGTTTGCGGATCTGGAGCGCGCGACCTTGCCTTTGCAGATGTACCGTTTGATGGGGGCCTACCAGATGGAAGCAGCGGCGGGGGCTGCGCTCTTGCTGCTGATCATGGCGCTGGGCATCTTCTGGGTCTGCGATTGGGGAGGACGGCGCTATGCTGCGGCTTGAGGGGCTGACGATTGCGCAGGGGGATTTCCGGCTGGCGGCGGAGATGTCGCTGGCACAGGGGCAGAAGTATGCGGTGATTGGGCCTTCGGGCGCCGGGAAATCAACGCTGCTCGGTGCACTTTGTGGCTTTGTCCCCTTGGTGGGAGGCAAGCTCCTCTGGAACGATACCGACATCACAGATGCCGATCCCGGCGCACGACCGATGACAATGCTCTTTCAGGACAACAACCTTTTCCCGCATCTGTCCGTCACGCAGAACGTGGGTCTTGGCATACGCCCCGACCTGCGCCTGTCAGCGGACCAGAAAACCCGGGTCGAGGAAGCGTTGGTGCGCGTCGGCCTTGGCGACCAGATGCGCAAGAAGCCCGGGGCACTCTCCGGTGGACAGCAAAGCCGCGCCGCATTGGCGCGCGTGCTGGTGCAGGCGCGGCCCTGGGTGCTGCTGGACGAACCTTTTGCCGCTCTCGGTCCGGCGCTGCGCAACGAGATGCTCGATCTCGTGCGCCAACTTGTCGAGGAAACGGGGGCTGGGCTGATCATGGTCACTCACGCGCCGGAAGATGTACGGCGCATCGCCGATGAGGTGATCTTTGTCGGCTCGGGACGTGCCGAAGCCCCGCGTCCGGCGGCGGCATTGATGGACAACCCGCCACCGGAACTCAAAGCGTATCTCGGGTGAGCCGCCGAAGCCTTCAAAGACTTCAGGCAGCGATGGCCCGGCAGGTTTGTGTGATCTTCAACGCTGCCGAAGCCGCTTCGCGCCCCTTTTCCACAAAATGCGCGCGGTAGATCGCATTGTGGTGGTCCGTCTCCTGATACTGGTGCGGCGTGAGCGATACCGAAAGAACCGGCACACTCGTATCAAGACCCACGCGCATCAGCCCGTCGACCACAGCGCTGGCGACGAAATCATGCCGGTAGATACCGCCATCGACCACAAATGCCGCACAGACGACGGCGTCATACTGCCCCGTCCGGGCCAGCTTCTGCGCCATCAGTGGCAGCTCGAAGGCGCCGGGCACGTCAAAGACATCGACGCTGGCGGCGGGGATCGTTTCGAGAAATCCATCAAGGCTGCGGTCCACGATATCGGCGTGCCACTGGG
>CAYUSM010000442.1:0-1491 GCA_964447345.1 uncultured Sulfitobacter sp.
GCGCGGAATGCGGGCAAGAACCTTTGCTCATAATCACTGCCGATCAGGGGGCCAGCAAATCGGAACAGGACTTTGCCATCTCCATCCAGGATGAATGTCTCGGGGGGTGCTGTTACGCCCCAGTCAATGGCGGTGCGGCCTTGCGGATCAAAGGAGACGCCTGCGAAAGGGTTATCATCTTCGATGAGATACTTGCTTGCGTTGGCGGCGGTGTCCTTGAAGTTGATCCCGACAATTGGCACACCATCAGCAGCCATCTCAAGCAACTTGGGGTGCTCGGCGCGGCAGGGCGGGCACCAGCTGGCCCAAAAATTGACCAGCGTGACCTCGCCGCTGGCCAGCATTTCAGGTGTGGCTGGGGGGAAGCCTTCAAGTGCGGCCTCGGGAATACCGGGCGCGGGTTGGCCAACGAGCGTTGAGGGCAGACCCTCGGGGTCTTCGCGGAACATGCCGACGGCGGCGAGGGCGACAAATGCGGCGAAGATCAGCGGCGGCGCGATCATCAATGGAGAGACTTTAGCCATCCTTTTTCACCTCAGTCTCGATCTCTTTGAGTGTCGCGCGGGCCGCGCGGCCACGGCGCAGGGTCAGCAAGATCAGCCCGATCAAAAGGAAAAGCGAGGCCGCATAGGCCGAGAGCACTTCGACGGCGTATTTGCCAAGATCAGGTATCATGCTTCGCGCTCCATCCGGACCCGCAGGGCTTGCGCACGGCGCAGGCGGATTTCGGTACCTGTTCGGTATAGAACAAGCGCAAGGAAAAGCAGACCAAAGCCGATCATGCTGGTCAGAAGCGGGTACCAGAAGACGTCCGCGACGGAGCGTTCGCCGGTGGCAACAGGGATCGACGTGCCTTGGTGCAGACCCTGGTTCCAGAACTGCACGGCGTAGCGTGACAATACGGCAAAGACAGACCCGACAAGGCAGAGGATGGAAGTGAGGTCTGCCGCGGTGTCAGGGTCTTCGATGGCTTCCCAAAGGGCGATGTAGCCAAGATAGAAGAGGAACAGGATCAGAAATGACGTCAGCCGCGGGTCCCATGCCCACCAGGTGCCCCACATCGGCTGGCCCCAGATGGCTCCTGTAACAAGTGCAATGAGGGTCATCACAAGGCCCACGGGGGCCGCGGCCTTTGCGGCAAGCGCGCTGACGTGGTGGCGGCGCACAAGCCAGATCAGCGAGGTGATCAGCATCATGAACCACGCGTTGATCGCCATCAGCGCCGATGGAACGTGCAGGTAGATGATCTTGACGGTCGAGCCCTGACGGAAATCATCCGGCGTGCCGAAGAAGCCCCAGATCAATCCGATGATCACGCAACTCCCCGCCGCGATCCAGAGGACGGGTTGCACCTTGCTGCTGAGCGCAAGGAATTTCACAGGGTTTGCATAAGACCAGATGGACATGGGCGTTATTTAGTCGCCCCCGCGGTTGCGCTCAATGGGCAATCGGTCACAGATGGGTGGGTCATCGCAGCCCACGGCGCAGGAC
>CAYUSM010000442.1:1591-2814 GCA_964447345.1 uncultured Sulfitobacter sp.
GTGAGAAGCAGGTCAAGGGTCCCGTCCTCGTAGTCAAGCGCCAGAAGACGGTCGAGGGACAACAGACACGCAAGGAGCGCGCCCAGCCACAGGATGCCGGGTGCGATAGAGCTGAGCAGCGTTGGATCTGGCCCGACACTGAAGGGCACAAGGGTGGTGACGATCAGGAAAAAGGCGAGGCCCAGGCCAAAACCGCCGCCAGCGCGGAAAGCGAGACGCAGATCACGGAGCAGCAGCGCGATCACAAGAAAGCCTCGTCGCTGGCCCCGGCCCGAAGGGTGGATTTGGCGCGAAAAGGGGTGATGTCGAGCACCTCAGCATCAAGGCCAAGGTCGATGTGGGTGGCAATCAGCGCGGAACCGCCCTGCCCCAGATGCCCCTGCACCGCCGCGGCAAACATCGCCACCGCATCCTTGTCGAGAGAAACGGTCGGCTCATCCAGCACCCAAACGGGGCAGCCCGTCACCAATAACCGGGACAAGCCAAGCCGACGTTTCTGGCCCGCCGATAGCGTGCCTGCCAACCGATCGACAAGTGTGTGCAGGGCATAGGCGTCAAGAGCCGGTGCAATATCGTTGCGCCCAAAGACCTGCGCCCAGAATGTCAGGTTTTCTCGCACGGTAAGCATGGCCTTGAGACCGTCTGCGTGGCCAGCATAGGCTATGCGGTCATCGGCGCCTTCGATCTCGCCTTCAAGAGCCGGTTGCAAGCCCGCAATGGTGCGCAAAAGCGTGGTTTTCCCTGCTCCATTCGGTCCGCGGAGGATCAATGCCTTCCCAGGCTCCAGCACGAAACTCAGCCCCGAAAGGACAGGCACACCACCACGGGCAAGCGTCAGGGTCTGAGCCTTGAGGGTCATTTCGACGTGTCTACACCGGGATCAGCGCAAGCGCCACGCGGCGGCCTTCGCTGAGCAGAACGTTGTAGGTGCGGCAGGCGGCGGGTGATGACATCGCCTCAACCCCGAGACCCACGACCTGCAGCTTGTCCAGAAACGCATCAGGCAGATGGGCTACGTCTGCCCCGGTCCCGACAAAGAGCACGTCGATGTGGTCCTTAAGCTCAATCAGCGGGTCGGGATCGTCCAGCCCCGCCCAAGTTTGCGTGCCAATGGGCCCGGTGATGACCGGCCCGTGGATCACCTGTCCGCCAATGCGGAAAAACCCGGGCCCGTATCCTTCCACTGGCTGGGCGTCGGTAAAGACAATCTCATTCAGGCGCAT
>CAYUSM010000443.1:0-2811 GCA_964447345.1 uncultured Sulfitobacter sp.
GGTCTGCACACGCTGACCGAACATATCGACGAAGACATGATCGTCCCTCGTACAAGGATTATTGCGGGGTTGTTGTCGACCTTAGAGTGACGAGGTCGGAGATTGGGAGATGCGAACCTGAAACGAATTCCGCGCCTGTTTAATCCATCCAGCAATTGATCAAAGCACTTGCAAGCTGAGGGAAACCATCAATGAAGAACTCTGCCGAGGTTAAGTATGCCAGAAACGGCGACGTGACCGTCGCGTATTCCACCTGGGGAAGAGGAAAAGATGTGGTGGTTTTCACGCCCCCGTTGATCAGCAACGTGGAGTTGATGTGGGACTTACCTGAGTGGGAAAGGCTCTTTGAGTGGGCCGGAAAGTACATGCGTGTCGTTATCATGGACAAGCGTGGCGTAGGCCTGTCCGACAGGCTGGCCGGTTCTTCGGAACTGTCTGATCATGTATCCGATGTTCTGGCAGTCATGGATGCAGAAGGACTGGATAAGGCAAACATAGCTGGTCAGAGTGAAGGCGGTGCGGTCGGCATCGCTTTGGCAGCAGGTTTTCCAGGGCGCGTTCAGAAATTATGCCTTATCGGCACGACAGCTTTTGGGATACCCCGTAGCGAAGTAGAGAAACATCTGCTGGTGGATGAGAGACTGCCTGGAAGCAGCGATACAGAGGCGTTATGGCGGGAAATCATACGTACTTGGGGAACGAAAGAGTCAATCTGCCTTAGGTGGTTTGCTCCATCGGCAGCTCAAGACGCACGGGTTCAAGGGTGGTGGAATAGATTTGAGCGACAATCCTGTAGCCCTGGATCACTTCTGACAATGGTTCGCGCGATGGCGGAATTCGATCTTTCCCCTCTCGTTCAGCTGATTCAAGCCCCAACCCTTGTCTGTCACGCGAGCGGCGATCGTATCTCTCACATATCTGAGGGCCGAGCACTCGCCGCGCGCATCCCTGGCGCTGAGTTTAGGTCTTGGGAAAACCATAATCACCTTTGGGGATTTGGATCTTCCTGGAGAGATCACGAGAACGATCTCATTGAATTCTTCACAGGTGTACGTCCTCCCGGCGGCACAACCAAAGTGTTTGGCTGCATCTTGTTCACTGATGTTGTTGGGTCAACTGAGATCGCTGGGCGACTAGGCGACGCGGAGTGGCGATCTCGACTGGAGATTCATGACAGTGTTTCACGCGCTGCATTTCGCAAGTTTGGGGGCAACGAAATCAAGCAGACGGGCGATGGATTCCTTGTGATCTTTGCCTCGCCTCTTGATGCAGCACAAGCCGCTGTGAAACTCGTGCATGACTTGGACGGATCGCGCATACCAATAAGGGCTGGCATACACATGGGGCAGATTGAAACCCACGATGATGGAGATGTTTCCGGAATAGCTGTGAACATCGCTTCGCGCGTGCAATCTTTGGCCGAACCAATGGAAGTCCTCGTCTCTCAGACGGTAAGGGACCTTCTTATGGGCAGTGGCCTCAGGTTGAGCGAACGCGGCACACACGCTCTAAAAGGGGTTGATGGTTCATGGACGCTTTATTCATTGGAAGATTGAGCCGAGCTCGAGTTTCATGCAGCTTTCCCAGTAAGCCACCAAGTTTCAACGGAACCCACTCCTTTGATGCCAACTATCCCGCGCGGCTCAAATAGGTAGTCCTCGGAAAGCTCTTCCAGAGTTGCGCCAGTCACCTGAATACGTCCCGGTTCACCGTGGCTTTCCATCCTGCTTGCGGTGTTTACCGTCTCGCCCCAAACGTCGTAGAACAGCTTTTTGTTGCCAATGACTCCGGCTACGACGGGTCCTGTATGAAGGCCGATACGAATCTTTAATCCGTCCGCAAACTTGTCCGACATTTCCGCGACGGTCCTCTGCATGTCGAGCGCCATTTCAGCTACTCGATGCACCGGGTCGCGACAGGGATTGGGCATACCAGCTGCAACCATGTAGGCGTCGCCAATAGTCTTTATCTTCTCTAGCTCATGTTTCTCGGCCAGTTCATCAAAGGCGCGGAAAATCTTGTTCAGGAACCCGACAACCTCTTCTGGGGGCAGCGAGGCGGCCCGGGGTGTGAAGTCCACGATATCTGCGAAGAGGATGGCAACATTGGGTAAGCTGTCTGCGATTGTCTGGTCAGGTTCTACTTTCAGTCTTGCAGCTATACCTTCAGGAAGCAGGTTGTAGAGCAATGCTTCTGATCTCGCGTGTTCAGCGGCCAGAGATTCCTCAGCGCGTTGAGCGCGAAGCAATGCGACGAACCCAAACACAAGTCCAAATAATCCAATGTTCGTCACATTCACCGCGAAGGCGAATTTTTGGAAAGCCTCGTTGTTTGCGGCAGCCAGAGCTGGCTGCTGAAAACTGTATTCAGAAAAAATTACACAGCCGACAGACACTACACATGTTATTAGCAATAGGCCGATGCGACTGGCCCCGAGTATGGCAACCCAAAAGATTGGTCCGACTAACATAAACAGGTGCACTCCAGTCGCGGTTCCTCCAAGATAAGTCTGAGAACAAATCAATCCGCCAACAGTGGTGATACCGATAACCAGCGTCGCTGCGGGTGCCCGATTGAAAAAAAACACTGCCAATAAGAAAACCAGGGCTATGCAGGCCGCCGCCAACCCAACCAGCATCAGTCCAGGTAGGAGAGCGTAAACAAATGCGTGGATCATTGTGCTTACCCCTGTGATCCCAAGAATCACATTCGCCATGAGCTGCTGGCGGGCTAGCGACTGTTCTTCTACTTGAGTGCCATAGCGCAAATACCAAAGCAACCAATGCGGTAGGCGAACGTCTTTAAGGAGTG
>CAYUSM010000444.1:0-2807 GCA_964447345.1 uncultured Sulfitobacter sp.
GCTCCTTTTGCGTGGCGCGACATTATGAGCGGTTTGCGGGGGCGTCAACAGGCAATTCGGTGAAAAAAGTGTCGCTGAGGCAATAATTTGCGACATCTTATTGCCGGTGGTCGGTCCGCCGCGACATTTTAGCAAATCTGGGGGTCAGATTTCCGATTGCCTGATGCCGTCAATGTCGTCACGGGCGTGATTGGCCAGATGCTGGATTTCTTCGGCGAGGGCTTTGAATTCCTGTGCGATGACCCCCAATCCCTTGCCAGCATCGCCCACGCGTGCGGCCTCGACTGACGCATTGAGAGAGACCAGACGGACATGTTTGCCGATCTGTTCCAGGCGGGACAGGGTGGTGCCGATGGTGTCACCTGTCTCCTGTGCGCGCATCATTTCGTTGTGGCGTTGCAGATCAAGGTCCGCCCAGAAACTGTCACACAGGTTGCTGATGGACGGAAAGAAGACCTTGCGCCCATAAACGGCGTGATCGATCAGCAGTTTCTCAAAGGCGCCGCCGCCCGTTGGCACGGCTTCGATCAAGGTTCTGGTCATCTTGACCATTTCCTTTAGTCGGCCAGCGTTTTCTGAGTTGCGCTCGGCGCAGTCGGCAAGCCAAGTGCAAATCTGATCCGGAAACTCCCCAACGGGATCGTGGCCTGCCACCATCTGGGTGGCACGATCAATGTGATTGAACTGCAACCACATTTCATCCACCCAGCTTTGACGCGTTTCCGACGTGTCTTCACGCAATGGGTTGGGACGGAAGAGATAGCTGCCAAACAACCCGCATCGAATAATCGTCGCCCGTGTCGTGGCCACAATGTCGATGGCCGCCCGTCGCTGCGCAAACAACGTGCGTTCTTCCAGCGGCGTGAGCGCCGGTTGAATGAACTTGGGAGGCTGGATCATCCCTTCAGATAGTACAGCTGAAGTTAAGGCTTGATTAGCGGGAGAACACTGTGCGGCCCGGGGTGCCTGCGAAAAAAATGGAACCAAGCGAACAAGTTCCCCGTTGTAATGCCAACAAGAGGCGGCAATGCGCCGCACAGGAATGAAAGGAAATACGATGAAACCCGCACTGACAATCGTTGGCGCAATTGCTGTTGTCCTTCTGGCCGTTGTTGGCTTTTACATGGTCGACATTGACCAGACACAGGAGACCCGTCTGCCCGACGTTGATGTCTCTGTTGAAGGTGGCCAGCTGCCAGCATTCGACGCCGAGGTCGGTTCTGTTGAACTGACCGAAGAAGAAGTGACCGTGGAAGTACCCAACGTTGAGGTCACCATGGAAGAAGAGACAGTCACCGTTCCCGGCCTGAGCATCACGCCACCAAGCGACGACAGCTAAGACCGCTTTGACTTTTGAAGACCCGCCCTCCTGCAACCGCAGGGGGGCTTTTTCGTATCAGTGGTCAGAGCCGCGCGCCGGTTCCCTGTAAAACGCCGTGCTCCATGGCGTAGCGTGTCAGGCCCGCAGTGCTGGATATGCCAAGTTTGCGCTTGATGTTCTTGCGGTGTGTTTCGACGGTGCGGACCGAGATATCTAACGTGCCGGCAACTTCCTTATTGGATTTGCCCGATGCCAGCTGCAGTAGGATCGTCTGCTCGCGTTCTGTCAGCGCTTCGCGCGCCCCGTGCTCGCGCGGCGCGATTGAGCCCTTGGCACCGGTGCAAAGATAGGTGTCACCCTGCATCACCATATCGATGGCCTGTTTGATCTCGTCTGTGGGGACATCCTTGAGCAGATACCCCATGGCACCATGGCTCAGCGCAGAGGAGATATACTCTGGGTTATCGTGCATGGACAGGATCACGATCCGCGTGCCGGGGCGTTTTTCAAGCAGAATTTCGGTTGCCGTCAGCCCACCGATCTCTGGCATGTTCAGATCCATCAGCACGACATCCGGGTTCAGCATCTCGATCTTCTCGATGGCTTCGCGGCCATTTGACAAGGTCCCTATGACATCAATGCCGTCATAGCTTTCCAGGATGGACTGGATGCCTTCGGCGACCATGGGATGATCGTCGACAATTACGATGCGTGTGGGGGCGGTCATTCGGCAGCCACTTTCCGACTTTCGGTCTCTTCGGGGGGCAGCATATGGCTGAGTGGCACGGTAGCTTCAATAGTTGTCCCGCCTGCCTTGATGTCCCGGATCGACAGTTTGCCGCCCAATTGCTCCATCCGCTCCTGCATGTTTCGCAAGCCCAGGCCCGGCGAGAGGGCAGAGCGACTGGCAGAGAGCCCCTTGCCGTTGTCGGTAATGGCGAGGGTTGCCCCCCGGCGGTGGCCCCGAATGTCGATCTCGACACGGGTCGCGCCCGAGTGACGCTCGACGTTCGTTAAAGCCTCCTGAGCGATGCGGTAGAGAGCAATCTTCGCCTCATTGTCGAGCCGGTTGCGGAACACCACGGTTTCAAATGCACAAGTGATGCCTGTGCGGGCCTCGAATTCCTCGGCCAGCGTCTTGATGGCCGGGCCCAGGCCCAGATCATCCAGCACACCGGGCCGCAAGTCTCGGCTGATCCGGCGGACCTCGCTGATGGCCTGACCAAGGCTTTCGATCCCCTTGTTCAGCGGATCGGCAGCCTTTTCGTCACCGCGTTCCAACCGCCGCCGGGCATTGTCGAGCGCATATCGAACACCCACAAGGATTTGGCTGATCCCATCGTGCAATTCGCGTGCCACACGGCCGCGCTCTTCTTCCTGTGCGTCAAACACGCGTTGGGTCAGCCTTTTGAGCTTGGCATCCGCCAACCGGCGTTCGCGCAGGTTGATCAGCATGCCGGTGCCAAAGACGGCGAGCAGGGCGGTC
>CAYUSM010000445.1:0-2805 GCA_964447345.1 uncultured Sulfitobacter sp.
TCCGTCATGCGACACGCGCTCCCATTGCGCTTGGGCAAAGACCTGATACCTTTTCATAAACGCGCATGAGGCAGCTCTCCATGTTCAGAAACACCCTTACCGGCATCGCCGTGCTTCTGCTAAGCGGGGCATTTGTCCCTACTGCCACGGCGCAGTCCGTCGCGGGGTCGTATCTTGCCGGACGCAGCGCCGCGGTGAACAGCGATTATGCGGAAGCCGCGCGCTACTACACCGAAGCTCTGGCGCGGGACACCGACAACGTCGAGCTGATCGAAAGCACCGTTCTGGCACAGCTTTCCCTTGGCAATGTGGCCAAGGCCATTCCGCTTGCCCGGCAGCTGGAGCGCCTGAACCAGTCCTCGCAGGTGGCCCGCATGGTGATCACCGCGGATCTTGCCAAGAAAGGTGACTATGCCGCCCTGCTGGACCGCGAAGACGACACCAGCGGCATCGGCCCCTGGGTCGACGGTCTGGTCAAGGCTTGGGCGCATATGGGGGCAGGGGATGTGACCTCTGCCATGGCCCGCTTCGACAGCCTCAGCCAGGAGGCGGGCATGCAGGGTTTTGTCATGTATCACAAGGCCTTGGCCCTTGCCAGCGTGGGCGATTTTGAGGGGGCGGAGACCATCTTTGGCAATGCGCAGGCGGGTGCCGCAGGCCAGACGCGACGCGGTGTGATGGCCCACGCGGAAGTGCTTGCTCAGCTTGAACGCCATGAGGATGCGCTGGCTGTGGTGCGCGGTGCATTTGGTGACGCAACGGACCCGGAGCTTGACCGATTGATCGCTGCATTGGAGGCGAAAGAGCAAATCCCCTTCACCCACGTTCGAGACGCGCAGGCAGGCATCGCAGAGGTCTTTTTTACCTTTGCTGCCGTTCTGAAGTCGGAGGCGGCGGGCGACTATTACGTCCTGCTGTATTCCCGCATCGCGCGCTTTCTGCGGCCTGAACACACTGATGCGCTCTTGCTGACTGCGGGGCTGCTGGAAGACCTTGGTCAACACAAGCTTGCAATCCTCGAATATCGCGATGTCCCCGCCGATGATCCCGCGTTCCACGTGGCTGAACTGGGCCGTGCCGACGCATTGCGCAGGTCCGGCAAAGAGGATCAGGCCATTGAGGTGCTTGAGACACTGGCACGCACACACGGGGATCTTGCCGTCGTCCATTCGACCTTGGGCGACGTTCTGCGCGGTCAGGAAGACTATGCCGGTGCCATCGCCGCCTATGACCGCGCGTTGGAGCGTGTGGCCGACAATGCGCCCGTCCGCTGGGTGCTCTACTACTCCCGCGGCATCGCGCATGAACGTTCAGACAATGACATCGCGATGGAAGAAGATTTCCGCGCCGCACTTGCTATCGAACCCGACCAGCCTCAGGTGTTGAATTATCTCGGCTACTCCATGGTTGAACAAAAACGCAACCTCGAAGAAGCGCTGGATATGATTGAGCGCGCAGTCGCCGCGAGCCCAGACAGCGGGTACATCGTGGATTCGCTGGGTTGGGTGTTCTACCGCTTGGGCCGCTACGATGAGGCGGTTGTGCAGATGGAACGCGCAGTGGAATTGCTGCCGGTCGATCCTGTGGTCAATGACCACCTCGGCGATGTTTATTGGGCCGTCGGTCGCCAGCGCGAAGCGGAGTTCCAATGGAGCCGTGCCCTGTCCTTTATCAATGAGGAAGAGGGCGACAGCGAGGCCGAACCTGAACGCATCCGCCGTAAGCTGGACGTGGGTCTGGATAGGGTGCTGGAGGAAGAGGGCGCACCGCCGCTCAAACTGACCAATGACATCTGAGGGCTTTGCGCCCGCCAAGATCAATCTCACACTCCATGTGACCGGCCAGCAGGCGGATGGCTATCACCTGCTGGATTCGCTCGTGCTCTTTGCCGATGTCGGAGACCGCCTGTGGTTTGAGCCAAAGGATGAATTGAGCCTCAAGGTTATCGGGCCTTTTGCAGAAGGCGTGCCCGCAGATCACACCAACATCATCTGGAAGGCCGCCGAAATGGCGCAGGCCAAGGCGGAGATCACGGTTGAAAAGAACCTCCCCCATGGCGCGGGCATCGGCGGCGGTTCTTCCGATGCAGCGGCTGTCCTTCGGCACTACGATGTCCACGAAGGCGCGGCTCTGCTTGGCGCGGATGTGCCTGTCTGCCTGATGGCCAAGGCCCAGCGGATGCGCGGCATTGGCGATATGGTCATGGCCGTGGAAGGACTGCCCCCGCTTTTTGCCGTCCTTGCAAACCCCGGTGTCCATGTCCCGACGCCGGAGGTCTTCAAGGCCTTGAAACAGAAGAACAATGCGTCGATGCCTGAGCTGCTACCTACGTTCGCGACACCCGAGGACTGCATCCAATGGCTTGCCACCCAGCGGAATGACCTGCAAGACGCGACGGCTAGCCAGGTGCCGGTCATCAAGGACGTTCTCTCGTCTCTCGACGCTCTGACCGGCGCGCAACTTGTCCGCATGTCGGGTTCTGGGGCCACCTGTTTTGCCCTGTTTCCAAGCAAAGAAGAGGCGCAAGCCGCAGCGACCAAGCTGGCAGAAAAGCGCCCTGACTGGTGGGTGAAACCCTGCGTTCTCAACTGATCCGGCTGACCACGAAATCCGCCAGATCCAAGAGCATATCCTTGACCTCATGGTCCGGCAGCGGGACGAGGGCCGACTTGGCCTTGGCCGCCCAGCCCAACGCATCGTCCTGTGTCATCCGCAATGTGCCGTGTTTGTCCAGCAAGCTCAGCGCATGTTCCAGATCGCCGTCCTCCTGACGGCCCTTTTCAATCGTCCGCACCCAGAAAGCGC
>CAYUSM010000446.1:0-2799 GCA_964447345.1 uncultured Sulfitobacter sp.
GCACGCTGCGCATGGGCCGCGGCCTGGAAGATATATCGCGTGTCGCTCCGAAGACCGCGAAGCCAATGATCGATATAGGCGGCATGCTCCGCGCGCGGTTCCGGCGACAATCCCAGATCGGCGGCCAGAAACGCAGCGCCCAGTTCCGCGACAAGCTCCTCTTGCGCATAGCCTTCATCGCCCCAACGCTTTCGACCGAAACTCCGGTCCAGGCGATCGGGATGGCGGGTCCAGTGGGTGATCTCGTGACCGAGTGTGGCGTAGTAGCTCTCTGGGTCTTGGAAAGTCTCGAAGGGCGGCATCTGCACGTAGTCCGGCTCAACGGCGTAATAGGCCTGGGTTCCCCCGTGACGAATGTCGGCCCCTGTCGCGGCAAAGAAGGCGTCTGTAGCCGCATCGCGCGCGACTGTGTCGAGTATCGGCTCCGGGACCGCGTAAAACCCCTCGGGAAGGCCCTCGATCTGGTCGACGTTGAAAACCGTATAGCCTTTCATGAAGGGGATCGCGACTTCGCGGTCTTGACCGGCCGCGTCGGTTTCGGTCTTGCGGAAGGTGTCTGCATAGACGACCAGCTCGCCCTTCGCGCCCTTGCGCACCTGGCCGCCGAGTTCTGACGCCTGACGATAGGTCATCCAGGTCGGCGCGGCGAAGCCTTTGGCAACCGAGGCGGCCCAGAGCAGGACGATGTTGAGACCGCGATAGGCGACCCCGTTGTGCCGCAAGGGTCGGGAAACCCGCCCCGCAAGATGCTCGGCGCTCCAAGGCTTGTGCCAAGGTTGGGTCCCGGCTTCGAGATCGGCGATGATCTTCGCGGTGACGCGGGTGTAGATGTCGGGTCGTTTTGCCATGATGTCCTCCTTTCGGCAGGTCCCTCGTGCGGGACGCGGAAAGGCAGGACGGACGCCGTGAGCCGACGGCGCATGGTCAACACGGGGGAGCGTCCGCGACCGGCGCGGGCAGGCCATTGCGCTGGCGGCGGCGTCTGTCACGCCCGCGCTCCCCTGCTCGCACGGGGGGATCTGACGGGAGGCGCAGCTGGCAGGCGGGTCGAGGATTGATCAGCCCCGTGTCATCGGGGCTTGGTCCGCGGATTGGCGGGGACCCAGGCGGAGAGGCGCTCCTAGAGCGCGCGCAGCCGGTCGATTGCGGCCGAGAGCGGCATGGCACGGAGCCCGCCCTGCCCCGGCACCTCGCGGGTCTCGGCATAGACCAGAAGCCGCTCCGCCACGTCGAGATCGTCAGCGGCGATATGGAACCCGCGGGTGACCTTGGGGCTGGTCGTGCGTTTGACCTCTATGGCCCAAAGCGCGCCGCCGGGCAGTTTCAGGATCAGGTCGATCTCGGCCCCGGCCGAGGAGCGATAGAAACTGGCTTCCGTGCCACGCGGGGCCGCCGCGATCAGGTTTTCGATGCAGAAGCCTTCCCAGGAGCCGCCGACCACCGGATGACCGAGCAGCGCTTCCGCGGTCTCGATCCCCAAGAGCGCGTGGGTCAGGCCCGCATCACGGATGTAGACCTTGGGCGATTTCACCAGCCGCTTGCCGGTATTCGCGTGCCAGGGCGGGAGCCGTCGCACCAGCATCAGGTCCACCAGCAGATCGAGATAGCGCGCAATGCTTTGGCCGGAGACACCGAGGCCCGCCGCCAGCTTTGCCGCATTCAAGAGCCCGCCCTGCTCATGGGCCAGCATGGTCCAGAACCGCCGCAGGGTTTCGGCCGGGATGCGCAGGCCGAAGCTCGGGATGTCCCGCTCGAGATAGGTCCGGATGAAATCCTCGCGCCAGCTCAGGCTGGCCCGGTCCGACTGGGCCAGGAAGCTCTCTGGAAAGCCGCCGCGCAGCCAGAGCCTTTGCAAGGCCCCCTGCCCCACTTCATCCAGCGTGAACGGCGTCAGTTCGTGATAGCTGACCCGGCCTGCCAGCGATTCTGCGCTTTGCTGCAACAGCGTATTGGAGGCCGACCCCAGGAGCAGGAATTGCCCGGTGCGGTGCCCGGCCCGGCGACGGCGGTCGATCTGCCCCCGAAGTGCACCGAACAGCCCCGGCATCAGCTGCACCTCGTCAATCACCACCAGCTTGCCCATCTGCGCATCGAGATAGAGATCGGGCTCCTCGAGGATCTGCCGGTCCGCGGTCCGCTCCATGTCGAGATAGATCGCCTCGCGGGTCTCCGCGATGTCCTGGGCGAGCGTGGTCTTGCCGACCTGACGCGGCCCGAGAAGGACGACCCCCGCCTGGGCATCGAGGGCGTCTTCGACCCGTTTGAGGTGATTGCGAACGATCATACCTTGCATTTATTCCATCACGTGGAAGATTTGCAAGGATTTCGAGAGGTGAAGCCCCGTCTCACGCCGCCATCTCACTCAGCCGACCGAAGAAGCTACGCTCCAGATGCAGCTCCCCTGCCCCGGCCTTTTCGACCATGCCCCGCAGATATCCGCCCGGCGAGTTGACCTCGCCTGAATGGACCTTCTCGAAGACCAAGGCAAATGCAGCCGCAGCGGCGGGTTTGCCCATCTGCTCCTGTGCGTCGATCCAGGCATGTTCTGAAATGCCGATCATCGGCCGCAATTCACCGGCGACCCGCACGAAATCGCGCCAATCGCGGATGTAGCCGCCCAGATTGCGCCCCCAGGATGTGAATTCCGGGCAGGCTTGCAATATCGTTCCCAACTCGATCCCGACCTGCGGTCTGTTCGCCTCCCCTGCCCCACTGTCCGACGCTGTCCGTGCCACAGGCGCTGGCGTTGCCGGTCCGGGCGGTTCGGCCGCCGCTTCCTCATTTTCTGAGGAATTACGA
>CAYUSM010000447.1:0-2782 GCA_964447345.1 uncultured Sulfitobacter sp.
GGTTCAACTGCACCTTTGACGTGCGTTACATGTGGATGCACCAGAAGCGCCTGCAAGGCAGCCACTTTGCCCACCTCAAGCAGGCGGCGGCAGCCAACAAGCTGATGTTGGAGCGGCGTCTGGACCCATGCATGTCCGAGGTTTTTGCCTGGAACGACCTGCCCGAAGCGCACATGAAGATGCTGCGGAACGAGCACAAGCCGGGCAACATGTCTGTGCTGGTGCAATCGCCGACAACCGGATTGCGCACGCTGGAAGACGCGCTGGAGGCGCGCAGGTAACCGTTTCTCCTTAAGATTGATTCGATGGCCCGTGGAGCGCTGAAGCGCCCCGCGGGCCATTTTCGTTGATAATTTCAACCAGTGATAGATGTCAGCACCTTACAGACCAGGCGTTCCCCATATCTGGGGAGGGGAAACCAGTGAATATTTTCATAAAAGCATCACATGCTAAGGTTGTGTTAACGATCTGTTAACTAATTGAAGGCGAGGCTCAGTATGCGAAGTGATTGGATTTTGGACGTTCTGGCTGATCTGCGGACTTTTGCATTGTCAATTGAGTTGCCTGTCCTTGCTGAGCAACTGGACGACACTGCACTTGTCGCACTGGCCGAGATCGCCTCTAGGGAAGAGAGGATGAAAGCGCGCCGGTATGAGGACGACACGTCAACTGGAGTCCATTCTGGAGAGCTTGGAGCAAGCTGACACGCTGGCGGGCTTGCAAACCGCCAGCGAAAGGTTGCGCGACGTCCTGAAGATTGATCACATTGCTTATCACTGGGTCGACAGTGCCGGAGACCAATACGGATGTGGTACCTACTCAATCGCTTGGCAAGAGCGATATATTTCCCAAAACTATCAACGTATTGACCCGGTTGTTATCGGGTGTTTCCAACGCTTTCATCCCGTCGATTGGAAACAACTTGACTGGTCTTCAAAGGCGGCACGCGCCTTCCAACGGGAATCCATCGAGTACGGTGTTGGAAATCAGGGTTTCTCAGTTCCCGTCCGGGGGCCAAACGGCCAATTCGCGCTTTTTACCGCAAACCACACCTGCGATGATGCAATGTGGGCTGCCTTTGCGGAACGCTATCGCCACGAACTGGTCCTGATCGGCCACTATCTGAACGAAAAGGCACTTGAGTTGGAGCCCGATCGCTCACCCGAGAACATTCAGGCGCTGTCACCTCGCGAGGTGGATGCAATGACCCTACTCGCAATCGGATACAGTCGCGCTCAGGTTGCAAATCAGCTTTCGATCTCCGAGCATACGCTGCGCGTTTACATCGAAAGTGCGCGTTTCAAGCTGGGCGCCCTCAACACAACTCATGCGGTAGCAAGAGCATTGAGCAGAGGCCTGATTTTCGTCTGAGATGGGGGCGGCTCTCGCAACAGAATAACAGCTGCATTTACAGCGCCGCTCATCGTGGCGTTGCGCCGTTTCGATCCTTTTGCGACCGCAGGGGTTGAGAGGCGTTAATGGACGCAGGCGTAACTCTTTGGTCATACCTCAGCCAGACCGGAGACCTGCATGCTGCGCTACCTCTACGCCGACCAATTGCACCAATATCCCAAGCTGGCGCGCCAGATGTTTCGTGACCGGGCAGATCAGTTCAAGACCCGCTTGGGGTGGGAGGTTGAGGTCAACGGGGAGGGAGAGGAGCGGGACGGTTATGACGATCTCAACCCGCTCTATGTGATCTGGGAAGAGGCCGACGGCAGCCATGGGGGCTCCATGCGTTTTTTGCCGACGACGGGCCCGGTGATGGTCAACGATCATTTCGGGCATGTGATCGACGGTCCGGTCTGCAGCCCCCTGATTTGGGAATGCACTCGGTTTTGCCTGAGCCGAGGGGCGGGTGCGCATGTGGCAGCGGCCCTGATGCTGGGGGGCGGTGAGATCATGCAGGGGTTTGGCGTGGAGCATTTTGTCGGTGTCTTTGACGCAAGGATGGTGCGCATCTACCGGATGATCGGGTCGTCGCCCGAAGTCTTGGGAAGTGACGGCGCGGGGCGTGACAAGATATCGGTTGGTCTGTGGGGTTTCACCGATGAGGCGCAGGCGCAGGTCGCGGCCCGGGCAGGAGTTACACCCGAACAATCACGCTTCTGGTTCGATCAGGCAATGGGGCGTATTGGCATGAACCCTTGGGCAAAAACCGCCTGAGACCTGCCAAACCCGCTGGCCCCTGCGCGGGGGAGCCCGTAGACAGGGTGCATGACCACCGCGCTGAGCTATTCCGACGATCAGGCCAACGCCTATGACAACGTGACGGAGATGTTGCGCGGGGCCGGAATTGATCTGGACGACAACCTGCTGATGCCCCCGCCCGGTGGTGCGGACCAGGTGATGGCAGTCACTGGCAAGGCAGGGTCTGGGAAGACCTTGCTGCTGGCGGAGCTTTACAAAGCGCTGGAGGCGGCGGGGGTCGAGGTGGTCTCGGGCGACTATGAAAGCCGCAAGCGCCGCGAAAAGCGCAAGCTGGCGATCCTTGCACCGACAAACAAGGCGGCAAGCGTTTTGCGTCTGCGCGGCGTGCCTGCGACGACCATTCATCGCATTCTCTACACCCCGGTATATGACCCCGAATACGAGCGCATCGCGGAGTGGTTGGCGGGGAACGGGGAGCGGCCTGAGGTGGAAGGGCTGACCGATGAGGCGCTGGACCGGGCCGCCGCCTTTTTTGCGGGTAACAAGTCGATCCCCGGTGCGCTGGCGGCGGCGGGACTGCGCGGCTCGGACTTCATCACCGGCTGGAAGCGGCGGGAAGAGCCGCTCGACA
>CAYUSM010000448.1:0-2761 GCA_964447345.1 uncultured Sulfitobacter sp.
TTCTCCGAAACCCGTGCGAGGATCTTTTCGGCGATCGTGTAACCCATTGTCGTCCTCCCAACGCAACAGTTCACACAAGCATTCGCCGAATCCCGTTCTTAGTCAACTGATAACTGTAATTTCATCTGTTGAAATCAGAGGCTGTAGCCACGCAGACTTTCAGCCATTTCCTTGGCCGCCTTGGTCATCAACTGCTGCATCTCGGCGCGGTCCGCACCGGTGTAGCGCGGGCTCAGCCCACCGGTCGAAATCGCCGCCAGAATGTTCTGATTGTGATCAAGCAGCGGCACGGCCATCGCGGACAAGCCGGAGGCAATCTCATCGTGTTTCACGATGACACCGCTACTCCGGATGTCGTCCAGCTCCGCCCGCAATTCAGCACTTGCACGCGCATCCAGTGCCAAAACGTCCCGCATCACCTGCTCGCGCCGCTCTTCTGATTGATAAGCCAACAACACGCGCGGCCCCGTCCCCTTGTTGAACGCCCGCTGCTCGCCAACCGCCCACCAGCGTACCTCAATCGCACGGCCCCCATTGTGCCGTGCTGTGCAAAGCGCCATGTCCCCGCTGACCGTAGACAGATACACGGTCGTTTGCGTCTCCTCCGCCAGCTCTTTGATCCGCTCCTCCACCAGCGCGGTCAGCGACAATGTCTCCGGCACCGCCCGGCTCAATTCCAGCAACCCGATGGAGGCGCTGTAGAGCCCGCTGGCCGCATCCTGCCGCACCAACCCCTCATCGCGCAGAGTGACCAGCAACCGCCGGGTTGTTCCCGCATCCAACCCCGTCATCTTGACGATCTCGCCCAGGGCCAGGTTCGGCCGCGCAGGCGTGAAGGTCCGCAAGATCGACACGGCACGTGTCACCGCTCTGACGCGTGGCAGACTGCTGCCATCGCGCGCTATTGTTTTCGTTTCCACCTCGATACCCTCAAACGTTTCACTAGATGAAATCTAAATTACTTGTTGACACAAAGCAAAGGAATTGTGCGATAGTTGAGCATCTGGTTGAGGAGCCAGACAAGGGAGGATCACCAATGAAAAAACTCATTAATGGAATTCTATTGCCTGCTCTGATGGCTGCCGGTGTCATGACCGTCGCCCTGCCCAGCAGTGCCGAGGCTCAAATGCGCGAACTGCGATTTGCGGAGTTCGGACCCAACCGCGGCACCCGTGCCGCCGCCCTCGAATGGCTCGACGCGCAGATGCGCGAACGCTCCGAAGGCACGCTGGGCCTCAACATCACATGGGGCGGCGCACTTCTGGGTGCCAAGACCGCCGCACAGGGCCTCTCGGACGGCGTGGCCGACATGGCCTCCATCGTGCCCGTTTATGCCCCCGGCCAGCTAGTGGCCTACGAGGTCACGGACACCATCCAGTTTGGCGACGAATGGGTCGGCATGATGGCCACCTACGACTTCATGACGTCGAACGAAGCGGCGCTGGAAGAGCAGAAGAAGGCCAACATCAAGTATTTTGCCAATTACACCACCGGCCCCACCCAGCTTCTGACCAGCGACAAGGCCGTGACCAGTGCGGCGGATCTGGACGGCCTGACCATCCGCGCCACCGGGGCTTTCGTGCCTGCGCTTGAAGCCAAGGGCGCCTCCACCGTTTCCGTGTCGCAGCCACAGGTCTACGAGGCGCTCTCAAACGGCTCCGTCAACGGCTCCACGACATATTACTACGTGGTCAAAGCCTACAAACAATACGAGGTGGCCGACTACATCACGGAACTGAACATGGGTCAGGTCCTTGCCTTTGGCATCGGCATGAACATGAACACCTACATGAGCCTCACCCCCGAACAGCAGAGCCTTGTGGATGAGCTTGGCCGCGAGTTCACTGAGTATGTGGCTGAAAAGATGTACGAAAGCCGCACAGAGGTGAAAGCTGAACTGCAGGCCGGGATCGACGGCCACCCCATCGAAGTGGTGGAGCCCAGCGAGGAGCTGCGCGCCTCGCTTGTCAAGATCGCCAACGATGACGTGGCCTCCTGGAAGTCCAAGGCCTCCGATAAGGGTCTGGATGCCGATGCCGTCTATGGCGCTTTCGAAGCCATGGTCGCCAAGTACACCGCCGAGCGCGATGAGAAGGGCTATCCCTGGGATCGCTGATCAGACGCACCTTTGATCCGCGCCTGCCACTGGGCGCGGATCGCCCGAACTCTTCACGGCAGCCAGCGGCATGATGCGACTGATCACTTTCATTGAAAACCTCGCCCTCTGGATCGGCTGCGCCGCCCTGCTCACCATGGGTCTGATCGTCACCGGATCGGTCGTCGGGCGCAGTGTCTTCAACCACCCCATCCCAGATGACCTTTTGCTGATTGGCCTGCTGATGGTCTGCGTGATCGTCCTGCCGCTGGCCTATGTCGAACGCCAGAACGGCCATATCGCCGTCACTGTTATCGCCAACCGTCTGCCCGTCCGCGTGCAGGCCCTGATGACCGCTTTCGGTAGTCTGCTCTTTGGCCTCTTTCTGGGCATCATGGGCTTCATGATCGCCAAGAAGGTGCCCTCGGAATTCGCGCAGAACCTTTACTACGATGGCCAATTGGACGTCCCCACCTGGCCCATGAAATGCGTCTTCGCCTTTGGCGTCGCCGCCTTCCTGCTGCGCCTCACCATCAACACAGGCCAGAACCTGCGCCGCGCTTTCCGCCCCAACGGGCAGGACACCTAAAGCATGGATCCCCTCACAGTCGGTATCATCGGGCTGATCGCCACGCTTGTCCTGCTGGCCATCCGCGTGCCCATCGC
>CAYUSM010000449.1:0-2757 GCA_964447345.1 uncultured Sulfitobacter sp.
TCTCGAACCGCAGGATGTTGCCCACCTCGGCCCCGCGCCAGCCATAGATCGACTGATCGTCATCGCCCACGCAGCAGATGTTCTTGTGCCCCTGTGCCAGCAGTCGCAGCCACAGATACTGTGCGACGTTGGTGTCCTGATACTCATCCACAAGGATGTATTTGAACCACCGCTGGTATTGCGCCAGCACGTCTTCATGGGTCTGGAAGATCGTCACCATGTGCAACAACAGGTCCCCGAAATCGACCGCATTCAGCTCGCGCAGTCTTGTCTGGTACTCCGCGTAAAGGTCCACCCCACGGTGATTGTAGGCTCCCGCGTCTGCGCCGGGTACTTTGTCCGGCGTCAGTGCCCGGTTTTTCCAGCCGTCGATGATGTTGGCCAGCATCCGCGCGGGCCAGCGTTTGTCGTCAATCCCGTCAGCGGCGACCAACTGCTTGAGCAAGCGCAACTGATCGTCTGTATCCAAAATGGTGAAGTTCGACTTCAACCCGGCAAGCTCCGCATGCCGCCGCAGAAGCTTCACGCAGATCGCGTGGAACGTCCCAAGCCAGGGCATCCCCTCGACCTGCTGACCCAGCATGTTGCCAACGCGGTTTTTCATCTCCCGCGCCGCCTTGTTGGTGAAGGTTACCGCCAAAATCTCATTGGGCCGCGCCTTGCCCTGCGCCATCAGATGCACAATCCGCGCGGTCAGGGCCTTCGTCTTGCCCGTACCGGCGCCAGCCAGCATCAGCACAGGACCGTCCATCTGTTCCACCGCTGCGCGTTGTGCGGGGTTCAACCCATCCAGATAAGGGGCTGGCCGCGCGGCCATTGCCCGCGCCGAGAGAGATGCGCCCTCAAAGGCGTCCATTTCATCGAAACTGCTCATGATCATTAACCTATAGGGATTCCCCTTCAAAGCAAAGACCATGTTCGCGAGATGTTCTACAGCGAATAGGTCTCGTTTCGATCCGCCAAATTGCGGCAGCAGGCCACATCTGCACCCGCTCTGTCGCACCTTTTCCGGGTAGCCTGCTCACCTTCTGGTCCGGTGACCTGAAGCGGAAATCAAATCATGTCGTGCGGCGCAGCCGCTCCGTCAGATCACAGCCTGCTGGACAACTCTGCGTGGTTACAGACAAATGCCGCCCATGGACCTGCATACAAGATACCCCGGCCTTGACGACCTGCGCAGACGCGCAAAAAGACGCATTCCGAAATTTGTCTGGGAATACCTCGACAGTGGCACCGGAACCGAGGCCACGAAAGCGCGCAACCGGATGGCTCTGGACCGCATCGGATTTCCGCCTTCGGTATTGCATGGAGAAGTCACACCGGATCTCAGCACCACTTTCCTTGGTCAAAGCTATCCCTTGCCCGTGGGCATTTCTCCCATCGGCATGTCTGGGCTCATATGGCCGGGCGCGGAATCGATGTTGGCGCAGGCGGGCGCGAAGAACGGTTTGCCCTATTGCATCTCAACCGTTGCCAGCCAAAGCCCCGAGGATATTGCACCCCATCTGGGACCACATGCCTGGTTCCAGCTCTATCCGCCTCGCGACCCGGAGATTCGCAGCGATATGCTCAAACGGGCGAAAGACGCGGGTTTTTCAACTCTGGTGCTGACTGTCGATGTGCCTGCCTCATCGCGCCGGGAACGGCAGGTGCGCTCGGGCCTGACCAATCCTCCAACGATCACACCACGTATTCTGGCACAGATCATGACCTGCCCCGCCTGGGCGATCGGCACCGCCCGGCGTGGCCGACCACGCATGCGTGGCATCGACAAATACACCAGCACTGCAACCAAGGGCATGTCTCCCACGGCACATATGGGCTATCTGCTGCGCACAGCACCGGACTGGGACTACGTCAAATGGCTGCGGGACGCTTGGGATGGGCCTTTCATGGTCAAGGGTATCCTCAAGCCCGAGGATGCTGAAAAACTGGATCAGATGGGGGTGGACGCGATCTGGGTCTCGAACCACGCCGGACGTCAGTTCGATGGCGCGCCTGCAAGCATCGAAGTGCTGCCCGCCATCCGCGCTGCCACTGATAAACCCATCATCTTTGATAGCGGAGTGGAAAGCGGTCTCGACATCCTGCGCGCTATCGCCCTTGGGGCCGACTTCGTGATGCTCGGCCGCGCCTGGCATTTCGCGCTTGGGGCATTGGGCAAAGATGGTCCAGACCATCTGGTCGATCTTCTGGCCAAGGACCTTGCCGCCAACATGGGACAACTGGGTGCAACCAACCTCACAAACTTGCCGGTTCCAATCGACTTGACCTAAAGTCACAGTGTTAGCGCTGACCCGCACAAAATGTTTCCGAAATGTTACGGCATCGCGGCTATTGGGTATTGTGCCGCAGTGCGGCATGCCTAAAGTGCGCGCAAATTAAGCACGCGGAGGACTGCCCATGCCCGAGTTCAAGAAAATCCTTGTCGCCAACCGCGGCGAGATCGCAATCCGCATCATGCGTGCCGCCAACGAGATGGGTAAAAAGACGGTCGCGGTCTACGCCGAGGAAGACAAGCTGGGCCTGCACCGCTTCAAGGCAGATGAGGCCTATAGGATTGGCGAGGGTCTCGGTCCCGTCGCCGCCTACCTGAGCATCCCGGAAATCATCCGTGTAGCCAAAGCCTCCGGCGCGGACGCGATCCACCCCGGTTACGGCCTGTTGTCTGAAAACCCCGATTTCGTGGACGCCTGCGAGAACAATGGCATCACCTTCATCGGCCCGAAGGCCGAGACCATGCGCGCGCTTGGCGAC
>CAYUSM010000450.1:0-2745 GCA_964447345.1 uncultured Sulfitobacter sp.
TGCTGGATTGCGCTGTGGCGATCATGGGCAATCAGGCGATGAACTATATGCTGACCGATGTGCCACCCGGGCGGATGGGCAATGCGCATCCGAACCTTACCCCCTATGAGGTGTTCGAGACCAGCGACGGGCACATCATCATTGCAACCGGCAACGACGGGCAGTTCCAGCGTCTGTGCCGTCTGCTGGGCTTGGACGACATGGCGGAAGACCCGGCATACAACAAGAATGCCGACCGCGTGGCCAACCGGCCCGAGATGATCCGGCGCTTGAATGGGGCCACGATCCAGCGCACGCGTGACGATCTGCTGGCGACCTGCGAGGCGCAGGGTGTACCGGCGGGACCGATCAACAATCTGGACGATGTGATGGCGGACCCGCAGGTTGTGGCCCGGGGCATGCAGATTGAGCTGGATGGCATTCCGGGTTTGCGGTCACCGTTTCGGTTCTCGGATGCGGAACTGGCCTTGCACCGGCCTGCGCCGAAGCTGGGTGAGGACGACTGAGGGGGAGCCGTCTTCGGTTGAAGAAGACGGACAGAAATTTCCAGGCTACCCGGGCTTTGGCAGCGCCTTGAGCGCGTCGAACAAGGCGTTCTCGTCCGGCAGCGACAATCGCACCGGCAGGGTGATGACCTTCATGCGGAAACTCGCGGGCAGGCGTACGGCATCCTTCTCTGTCGTGACCAATTGCGCGCCGCGGGCCTTGGCGTCGGCCTCCAGCCGTCCCATCAAAGCAGACGTCAGTGGCTGGTGATCACTCAGCGGTTCGGCATGGACCACGGTTGCTCCAAGACTGCGCAGGGTGGCAAAGAACTTCTCGGGGTGGCCGATGCCTGCAAAGGCGAGAGCGCGTGTATCGGACCAGTCCATGCCGGTTTGCAATGGCTCCAGCGCGGCTTGGATATGGGGAAGGCCTGCAGGTAGCGATGTTTTGGCGAACTGATCTTGCGCGGGGGCGTCGCCGATGGAGAGCAAGATATCGGCCCGCGCTAAACCGGTGGCAACCGGTTCGCGCAAGGGGCCGGCGGGCAGGCAAAGACCGTTGCCGAAGCCCTTCTCGGCATCCACCACGACAATGCTGAGGTCATATGCGAGCGCGGGGTTCTGAAAGCCGTCGTCCAGCACAATGACGCTGGCACCTGCGTCTTGCGCGGCCTTGGCCCCGGCACCGCGGTCCCTGGCGACCCAAACATCAGCGAAAGCGGAAAGCAGGAGCGGCTCATCTCCGACCTCGGCGGCTGTATGGCGGGCGGGGTCAACGCGCAGGGGGCCTTCCAGTGTGCCGCCGTACCCACGCGACACGACGTGCGGTTCGTGAAAGAGGCTGCGCAGGTGATCTACAACGGCAATGACGGTGGGTGTTTTGCCTGTGCCGCCTGCGTTGATGTTGCCGACACAGATGACGGGCACGTCAAGGCGCTGGGGAGTGCCCCGTGCGAGCCGTCGTGCGGTGCCTTGGGCATAGAGGGCGCCAAGCGGGCGCAGCAGTTGCGCGCGCCAGTCAGGTTTCGGCAGGTGCCAGAAGGCAGGGGCGCGGGTCATGGGCGGCTCAGACCGATGTCGAGCGTGTCTTGCACAAGGTCGATGACCTTGTCTGTGAGGGCGGCCCCCTGGCTGATCACGTCCCAACCTGCATGGGCCATGGTTGCGGCGTGGTCAGGCGCGATGAGGGTCGAGACCGCGGTGCCGAGCGCATCTGAGTCGTTGACAATACGCGCGGCTCCGGCGGCGGCGAGCCGGGAATAGGAGGCCACATATTGGCGCACCCTTGGCCCATAAAGAATGGCCGACCCGAGGGCTGCGGCATTGAGCGGATCGCACCCCGTTTCACCCTGCAAAAGGGTGCTACCCAGAAAGGAGACAGGGGCCACGCGAAAAAAGAGCCCCTGGTTCGCGGCATCGTCGCTGATCATGACCTGAGTCATCTCGTCAGGGTGCTGTCCGTCATCCCAGCGGATCACGTGGAGGTTCTGATCGGCGGCATAGGCTGCGATGTCATCGGCCTGACGGGCCGCGGATGGTTCTATGATCAGTAGTAAGCGGTGCGAAAGACGCATCGCACTTTGGTGCGCTGCCAGGACGATGGGAACCTCCTTTGGCAGCACATTGGCGGCGAACCATGCGGGCCGACCGCCCATGGCAGCCGCAAGGTCGGACAGGTCTGTATCGACACAGGTGAGCGCCTGTCCACCGGCGAGGAGCGGCGAAGTCCGCTCAACTTCCTGTTCCGGCAAGCCAAGCTGCACAAGGCGTCTTTGCCCCACCGCTGAACGTGCGAAGACGGCGCTGAAACGTGACAGCACCTTGCGCGTCAAGTCAGGCAGCCATCGGTTGCGTCGCTTGTCAAAGCCATCTGCATCCGCGTCGATCAGAAACATCGGGCAGTTCCGGTCCGTTGCTTCCAGAATGAGGTTGGGCCGCAGGGCGCCCCAGACCCAGATTGCCGCATCCGGTGCCCAATGATCCAGAAAGGCGGTGACAGCGCTGGGATGTTCTGAGGGCGCATCCAGATGGGTGATCCGTGGATCGGACAGGTCGCGCGCAGGTCGCGCGCCATGTGTCTCGGTCTCGGGCTGGGTGATCAGCACGTTGAGGTCGGTGCGCACCGATACCAGGCGCAGGGCGAGGTCTTGCACGGCGAGCATGTTGCCGGGCTCGCCTGCATGGATCCAGACAAGCTCTCCTTCCGGGCGCGGCGCGGGTGCGGCGTCCTGCGGGGCATCCCCCCTGCGGGTGAGCGCCC
>CAYUSM010000451.1:0-2743 GCA_964447345.1 uncultured Sulfitobacter sp.
CGTCACGCTTCATATAGACCTTGGCCCCGCCAAGATGATCCGTCAGGCGCTCGGCGAAATAGAGCGGGCTGGGGCGGCCCACGTAATGGGCCCAGAGGTCGTCCATCTCGGCCCAGAAGCTCTCATCGGTCTTGGCCTTTTCATACTGCTCTTCCAGCTCAAGGATCAGCGGCATCAGCGTCTCGGAGACAAAGCGTCCGCCGAAGTCACCAAAGCGGCCGTTCTCATCCGGGCCGGTCATGAAGCTGTTGAAAAGATCGTTGGCCATGGGGCGTCTCCTGTCGCGCGGTCAGACGCTCTTCTAGCGCAGCCTTTCGCCACACGGAACCCCAAGACTATTGCAATAGTCTTGACCATTCTCTTGCAAGAGAATGGCGTTCTACTCAATCAGCCGGATGCTTTCCCGATTGCAGAAAACCACGTATTGTTGTCCGTTCTGCACCGCGCGATATCCCCGCCTGCGCACTTCATCCTCAAACCGAAGACATCCGACGATCCGCTCCACATCCCGGACCTTTCGCCGCACCACGCCGCCATCGCGCGCGGCTTTTAAGGAAAAGAGCTGCCGCATCCACTGCTCGGCGCTCACATAGTCTGCCACAGGAAACATGGGGCGAGCTTGCAGATCCATGGTGAAGAAACCGTTAAGCAAGCTCAGTCAAACAACCGGAACAACTCCTCCTTCAGCTTGTCTTCCAGCCGATCCTTCACCGCATCCTCAACCGATTGCCCCTCTTCGCGGACGATGCCAAGCTCCTCGGTCAGCTTTTCATCCACCTTCTGTTTCACGCGTTCTTCCGCGCGCTCCCGCTCCTCACGAAAGTTCAGGTCAATCACCGCCTTCAGATCAGGCTGTATCTTCGGGTCCGCCCAAGGCCCGTAAATCCGCACCGGCACAGCCAGCCCGCGCTCATTGTTCACGCGCAGCGCACGTGGGGTCACGGTATAATCCAGCGTCTGCGCGCCCAAATTGACCTGCCCCGACCCGCTGGCATCGAAATTCGGCAAGAGCATCGTCAGGTCGTCGTTGCGCAACACGCCTTTGTCCATTGCAAAGGTCCCGGTGAGCGCGTCAAAAACCGTCGTGCCCCCCTGCACGTCGAAATTGCCCAAGAGATCGTCCAGATCAATGCCCTCAATGGATCCGCGCCCCACGTTCACCGCCCCCTGCCCCGAGAGCGACCGCATAATCGCATCGATATTCTGCCCGACGCCGAGGAAAGACACTTCAGCGTCGCCTTGCCCGCTGAAGCGCGTCAGGTCCGCCAGGTCCGTCAGCAGCGGCTTCATCTGAACCCCCGAGGCGCGCAGCTTGCCACCGACGGAGAGACCGCTGCGGTTGTTCATCACAAACTCGCCGGTAAACCGTCCGCCGTAGGCCGCGACGTCGCGCAGCTCGAACACCATGCGAGAACGGTCATTGGTGAGCAACGTCCGGGTGGGCCCAAGTTGCAGGGCCCCAAGATCAATGCTGTCTGCACGCAGGGAAATCGCACCGTTGAAGGCCGCAAGGCCGGAGGCGTCAATCGGGTCTTTGGGCCAGCCTGCCGGGGCTGTGCTGCCACCCCCATCTCCTGCGCCACCGGTCAGAGATTTGAGGTCAAGCGCGCCTGCATTGAGTTGCGCGTTCACCTGAGGAACGCCGTTTAGGTCGATGTCCGCCGCGCCATTCAATCGGTTGCCGCCCAGATCAGCCGTCATCTCCCGCAGGGCCAGACGCCTGTCCGGGGTCAACGTCACATCCGCTTGGATATCCGCGCTGCGCCCCAACCCTTGCGGCAAATCCATTGCGCCCAAACCCAGAGCCGACAGAAAGGCGTCGGTATCGCCCACATCCATGTCCAGCCGTGCCGCAATGGCCCCTTGCAGGGACGCGCGCCCGTTCAACGTCAGTGCACCGCCTTTTGTCGACATGCTGAGGTCCAAGGGTTGCACATCCCCACTCAGGAACCCTGCAAAGCGCCCAACCTCTGCCTCCAGAGCCACCCGCTCACCCGCGGGACGGACAGCGGCCGTGATCTTTGCTGTACCTGCGGGGTCAGGCCAGTCGAGTGTCAGGTCAACGCCTTGGTAAGACACCAAATCAGCCCCTTCGGCATCGTAGATCAGCGTGGCGTCCGTGATCACCAGACGCTCTATCGTCACCGGGCGAGGCGCACTTTCGGGTGTCGTCTCTGTCTCAATCTGTGCCTCACCGGCACCGTCGGTAAACTGCCAGCTCGCGCGTCCGTCCTTACGGCTTTCCAGCCGGATCGTGGGGCTTTGCGCCTCAATGTTGGTGATCCTGATCTCGCCGCGCAGCAGGGCCCCGGCATCCACGCCAATCGCCGCCTGCGCCGTGCTGAGCATCGCGCCTTCCTTGGCCCAGTCCGCGTTGCCAACCGTCAACCCTTCAGCACTTACTCCCAATACCGGCCAGAAAGTCATCGATACATCGCCGCTGACGCTGACATTGCGCCCGGTGATCCTGCTGAGCTGATCTGTGGCGATCTTGGCAATCCGGTCGGCGGGCAAGAGCAGGACACCGCCCACCACCAGCACGGCGATCAGCACCAATATCCCCAGCAGTCTGACAATCCACCGCATCGCGCTCTCCTCGCTCCGGGCTTTTCGCGCCCGCTTGCTTGGACTATAGCCGCTTCATGACCCAAAACCCACCAAATCTGCGCCCCGACATCGCGCCTGCCGCGAAATTCCCGGAACCCTCCCGCCCCGGCCAGCCAACCATTGGCATGGTCTCGCT
>CAYUSM010000452.1:0-2734 GCA_964447345.1 uncultured Sulfitobacter sp.
GCTCCGGGAATTGATATGGCCAAAAAGAGGGGGTCAGTACCACTTCGCGACGGGCGGCAGGCTCATGAGCACGGCTTCGGGGTCGTGGCCGGTTTCCAGACCGAACTTGGTGCCGCGATCGTAGACGAGGTTGTATTCTGCATAGAGACCACGGTGACGAAGTTGGGTTTCCTTGTCGTCGTCTGACCATTCCTGCACGCGGCGTTTGTCGACCAAGGGCACGAAGGCAGGCAGGAAAGCCGCTCCAACGTCCTGCGTCAAAGCGAAGTCCGCTGCCCAGTCGCCGGTGTTCCGGTCGTCGTAAAAGATGCCCCCTACCCCGCGCGCCCGTTTGCGATGGGGAATGTAGAAGTACTCGTCTGCCCAGGCTTTCAGCTCGCTGTAGAGGGCTTCGCCATGACTGCTGCAGGCATGTTCCATTTTTGAGTGAAAGTGCGCCGTGTCTTCGTCGTACTCGATACAGGGGTTCAAATCCGCCCCGCCGCCAAACCACCAGGCATGCGGGGTCCAGAACATGCGGGTGTTCATGTGCACCGCAGGCACATGCGGGTTCTGCATATGCGCAACAAGGCTGATGCCGGAGGCCCAGAAACGTGGGTCGTCTTTCATGCCGGGAATGCCCTTGCGCGCGGCCATCGCCATCTGCGCGCGCTCGCCCAGCGTGCCATAGACGGTGGAGATGTTCACGCCGACCTTCTCAAAGACCCGACCACCGCGCATCACACTCATCTCGCCCCCGCCGGCGTCCGACCCATCCTCGGCGGTGCGGGTCGTCTTGCGGACTTCAAACTTGCCCGCCGGGACATCGGTTTCGTGTCGTTTCTCGATCGCTTCGAATGCGCCGACAATCTCATCGCGCAGTTCCCGAAACCAAGCGCTCGCCTGCGCCTTCTCCGACTGAAATTCTTCTGTCATGGGGTTTATTCTCGATCCTGTTTCGGAGCCAACCTAGCCTGCGCTCCTGTCAGATAAAAGTGACATGGGCCGCTTTGTCTTTGATCCGACTCGACAAATGTGCCTAAGCTCGCAGCAGGCTGATATTGCCTCAGACAGGACTAGTGGACATTAGTCATTGCTTTTTGCGCTGAATGGGGTCTATTTATCGGCTTAAGGAGGTCAAAACCTCCATTGAGGCAGTGTATCGATTCCTTTGTCCGCCGGAAAATCTGCGGACCAACTGGAATTGGCAAGAGACAGGAGGCGCAAACCCAGCAGCAGCTTACCCCCGTAAGAGAAAAGCTCGCGTGGCGGCAACCACACGAGCCCTCATGTAAAACGCCAGCTTTGAAACTGTCCGTCTCTTCACATCCGACAGTACCAAAGCCCACGAATCACTGCAAGCTTTGCTTTGCAGGCAAGGAGGTTTTGTGCCTGATAAACTTGAAACAGACCCTAAGAAGGGCTTTGTCGCCTTCCCCATGTCCGTCTTTGACCTTGATCTGACCCCCGGGGCATTCCGCACCCTGGCAGAGCTTTGCCGGATGGCCAATCTTGAGGGCAAATGCTGGCCATCGTTGAAGCAATTGGGTGAGCGATTGGGCCGGTCGCGGGCCGCCGTCTCGGGCTACATCGCGGAGTTGCGCGACGCAGGACTGATCGAGACCGAGACGCAGAAGATGGCCAATGGCTATAACTACCGCCTGCGGTATCGCGTGGTGTTCTGGGCAGAATGGCGCAAGCAGCTCGGTCAGACCAGTAAACGCAGTGTTAAGCCAGCTGAACGCCCGTTAGAAACTCAAAATCAAAGTCATATAAATCAGAGTCCCGCCAAAGCCGGTATGGACGATTTGGTTTTGGCTTGGAAAGCCTGCGTCGGACGGGCGCCCTACCCCGCATTCGATACTTGGCCAAGTGAGGAGCTGCTTGAGAAAACGACCCTTAGGGATCTGTCTGCACCAATTATATCCGCGGATATAATTTCTGGATATGTGGATTTTCTCAGGAAACGGGGCATCGACCCAACCAACATGTGCCAAGAAAGCCGGGCACTCCTCAAGCGGCGCCTGCCTGACCAGCAAAGCATGGAGGCCTTTCTTGGCGCCCTCGAAAGTCAGTGGAAGCCGCATTGGGCGAAACCCCCGACCCTTACTCAGATCAAGCGTTTGCTGCGGTCCATGCCACCGCAAAACAGTCCGGCGACGCAGGCGAAACTGCTTGCTTCCTATCTCAAACGCTGGGAAATCTACGCACAAAGCTTGTCCTTGGCGCCCGGCAGCGCCAAAGTGGCGGCATAACAATATATCCGCGGATATAATTTGATGGCATACGGGCAATTCGAACAGTTCATCCGCAATCTTGGGCGGGTCATGGGGCAGGTCAACACCAAGCTCCAGCGCGATCTGACCATGCGCAGCCGTGTCTCGCGCCGGTTTTCCATGACCGAAGTGGCGGAGTTCCTGGCGGTCGACGCGACCTACCTTACGCGCATCGACAAGGATGAACCTGCCTTCCCTGAAGGACATCGGACCGGCCGCGAGCGCAGTTTTTCGCCTTCGGAGATCATGCAGATCCGCGGCATCCTCGCCAGCCGTCCCGGCGCACGGCGGGAGTTTCTGCATTGGCGGCATGCGGGCGATCCGGTCAAGGTGATCACCTTCGGCGCGCAGAAAGGTGGCACAGGCAAGTCGCTCACCGCCGCGCATTTCGCGCAGTACCTGTCGCTCTTTTACGGCTTGCGTGTCGGCATCATTGATGCGGACCCACAGGCGACGGCCAGCCTGTACTTCGCCGACGC
>CAYUSM010000453.1:0-2727 GCA_964447345.1 uncultured Sulfitobacter sp.
GGCCATTGGCGACGGCCTCATAGACCCCGTCTCGTTGGTCGAGCGTCAGAGCGGCGGTCGGCGAGAGCCCCTGGTCGAGGAAGAAACGATTGACCACCTTTTGAGTGGAAGATCCGTCAGCTCGGAAAATAAGCCGTTCCTTCATCAAGTCAGCTGCAGTCAGGCTTTGGTGTCGCGCAACCTGGCTTTCGGGATGTGCGATAGCCACGACCTGAGCGGCCAGCAATTCGACACGTCGAAACCGATTGTCTTTTGGGATTTCGGGCAGGATCCCGACGTCGATCGAATGATTTAAGACACCGCGCATGATTGTTTGAAAGGAGCCAGTTGTGACGTTCAGCGAGACGCTTGGGTACTGCTTGCTGAAAGTGGAAACCAATGACATGCCGGATCGACCGTTGCCTAAACCCACCGAGAGGCGCCCATTCTTCAACGATCCGTTGTGGCTTAGCATCCGCTCAACGGACTCTTTTTCCACCAGTATCCGTTCCGATGCGTCACAGATCTGTTCGCACAACGGAGTTGGAACGAGTTTTCCCATGTCCCGGACAAAGAGAGTGACCGAATAGCTCTTTTCCATGCTGTGAATGTGTTGCGACACGCCCGGTGGGGTAAGCCCAAGTTGACGCGCAGCGCCGGCATAAGAGCCATTCTCGGCGACAGCCGCCAAAGCTTGGAGTGATTGTAGAGACAGTGACGTAACCAACGAGAAACCGAAGCTTTCCTTTATGCAAAGTGTAGCTTTGCAATGTCACAAACTTATTACAGTTCGTGCCTAATACCTGACGTAAAGGTTGGGTGCAGCAGTCGCTGTGGATTGTGAGAATAGGCCGGAAGAATTTTTTCGGCTCTCTTGTTTCTAGCCATTTAGATGAAGTGCAGAAAGTCAACGACTTCAGGTCGTTGTCCCCATTGGTGTGAAAGGCATGCACGGATTCAGATCGGTTGGAGCGCAAGCGATCCGCATAGCCATCCACCATCAGTATGGTGTCTTTTCCCGCCATTTGTCGGGACAAACAAGGAGGTGCGAATGCACGTTACAAAGAAGTTAATCGGCCTCGCGTTGGCGGCTTCATTTGTCGTAGGCCCAGCCATGGCTGAACAGCGCGAGCTGGTCATTAACATGGACCGGACGAGCGAACTTGACCAAAAAGCGTCTCAGGATTTGATCGACGCCTTCGAAGCGGCCAACCCCGATATCAAGGTCAAATGGAACAATTTTGACCGCGAGGGTTACAAATCTGCGATCCGCAACTTCCTGATCGCGGATGCGCCAGACATCGCTGTTTGGTTCCCGGGAAACCGCATGGCGCCCTTTGTCGACGCGGGCCTCTTTGATCCGGTCGATGACGTTTGGGACGAAAACAATTTCCGCGAAGAATTAGCATCTTCCATTCCCACCACAACACGCGATGGGAAACTCTGGGGTGTGCCGTACCGCGTTGCCGGCTGGATGCTGTTCCGTAATGACACGCTTTATGAAGAAGCAGGGGTTGAGCCGACCGACAATTGGGACGAGTTCCTGGCAAACTGCGAAAAGTTTGCCGCGATGGACGTCGATTGTGTGACCACTGGCACGCGGGACTTGTGGCCCGGGGCAGGCTTGTTTGACCTGATCAACATGCGCGTAAACGGCTATGAGTTCCACATGGAGTTGGCCAATGGTGAAATCCCATGGACCGATGACCCTGTGCGCGCGACATTCACGGAGTGGGGCAAACTTGCGCCCTATATCACGAAAGACCACGCCGCCCTTGGATGGGATGAAGCCGCCGCGCGCCTTTCGAGTGGGAAAGCCGCAAACATGCTGATCGGTACTTTCGCGATCAAAACATTTCGGTCTGGCGGTATGACGGACGACACGCTGGGGATGCAAGCCTTCCCGATCATCAATCCGGATGTCCCACGATCTGAAGAGGCCCCGATTAACACCTATCACATGCCATCGGGCGCTAAGAACAAAGAGGACGCGCGCAAGTTCCTTGCCTTTGTTGGGAAGGCGGAGCAACAAACGGCCTACAATCAGACCACGATCGGTATGCCGGTCAACAAAACCGCCACGCCTCCGGACGACAAATTCCTGACGGAAGCATTTGAGTTGCTGTCATCGGCACATGCGCTGTCGCAATTCTTTGACCGTGACGCACCTGCGGAGATGGCCAAACCCGCAATGGAAGGGTTTCAGGAATTCATGGCCAAGCCTGATCGCGTCGATGCGATCCTAGAACGCCTCGAAGGTGTTCGCGAGAGGGTCTACCGCTAGGCTTTCCCTCTTGATCAGGCGGCCGTGCGCCAAAGCTCGCGGCCGCCTCTTCTTACGTTTTTACAGAGACACGCTTCAATGACCGCTGGCGCCACTACACGCACAAGAAAGCGCAAGCGCTTCGATCCGACACCTTGGCTGTTTGTGGCGCCAGCCATGATCTTTTTCCTTGTCTACGTAATATTTCCCATCGGGCAGTCGATTGGCATCAGTTTTCTCGAGTGGGACGGCCTTGGGGAAAAAGAATGGGTCGGCCTTCGGAACTACGCCGATCTGCTCGACGATGACGCGTTCTATGTCTCTCTCAAGAATAACCTGATTTGGTTGGTGCTCTACTTACTGGCGATACCGGCGGGTCTGTTTCTTGCGTTGTTTTTGAACCAAACCGTTACAGGCATCCGACTCTATAAGTCGCTGTTCTTTTTCCCATTCGTCATCAGCAACGTCGTGGTCGGCCTGATCTT
>CAYUSM010000454.1:0-2714 GCA_964447345.1 uncultured Sulfitobacter sp.
TGCGGCGTCAAGACGAAGGGAGAGGGCTGGACCCTGCGTCAGCGGAAGACTACCACAAGGCGCAAGCGATATGCAAAACCCCGCAGGGGCTGTGAACAGGGAGTGATGCCAGATGGATATGACGGGCAAGACAGTGATGATCACCGGTGCCAGCCGGGGCATCGGTGCGGAGGCGGGCCGCGTGTTTGCGCAGGCCGGGGCCAATGTGGCGCTGCTGGCGCGATCTCAGGAAGCGATTGCGGAACTGGCGGGTGAGATCGGGGAACATGCCATCGCCATCCCCTGCAACGTGGCGCGGTTTGGTGAGATGTCGTCGGCGGTCGAGACGACGCTCTCGGCCTTTGGCGGGCTGGACGTGCTGATCAACAACGCCGGTGTGATCGAGCCGATCTCGCATCTGGCTGACGCTGATCCTGATGAATGGGGTCAGGTGATCGACGTGAACCTCAAGGGCGTTTTCAACGGCATGCGGGCGGTGCTGCCCCATATGAAAGACAAAGGGGCGGGGACCATCCTGACCATATCCTCGGGTGCAGCACATGGTCCGGTCGAGGCCTGGAGCCACTACTGTGCCTCCAAGGCAGCGGTGAATATGCTGACCCGCTGTGTGGATAAGGAAGAGGCGGAGCACGGTATTCGCGCGATGGGGTTGTCGCCCGGCACCGTGGCCACGCAGATGCAACGGGAGATCAAGGCATCGGGCATCAATCCGGTCAGCAAACTGGAGTGGGAAGACCACATCCCGCCGGACTGGCCAGCCAAGTGTCTGCTTTGGATGTGCGGCCCTGGGGCGGACCCGTACGTTGGTGACGAGATTTCTCTGCGCGAAGAAGACATCCGCCGCGCGGTGGGGCTGATATGATCGAACTGAGCAAGGACGCGGATGTCTGGACGGTCAAAATCAACCGTCCAGACAAGGCCAATTCGCTGACCCATGCCATGTTGAGCGAACTGGCTGACATCATGGAAGCGGCACAATCGGCGCGCGCGGTGATCATCACGGGGGAAGGCAAGGTGTTCAGCGCAGGCGCTGATCTGGAAGAGGCGCGGGCGGGGCTGGCAAAGTCTGACGTCTGGGAGCGGCTGTCGGGTGCGATTGCCGCTCTGCCGGGGCTGACGATTGCGGCGCTCAATGGCACGCTTGCGGGAGGGGCGATGGGCATGGCCTTGGCGTGCGATCTGCGCATTGCGGTGCCGGGGGCGAAGTTCTTTTATCCGGTGATGAAGCTGGGCTTTCTGCCGCAACCCTCTGACCCGGCACGCATGGCAGCGCTGATCGGGCCTGCGCGGACGAAGCTCATCCTGATGGGCGGGCAGAAGATTGAAACGGATGAGGCGCTGAGCTTTGGTCTGATCGACCGGATCGTGTCGCGCGAAGACCTGCTGGTTCACGCGCGCATGCTGACGGCTGACACGGTCGCCGCGGCGCCAGAGATCGCAAATGGGATCAAAGAGATGTGCAGCAGCGGCCCGGCTGTACCGGAGCCTTTACCGGTTTAGATCGGAGATTGTTAAATCGGAATCACATCGAACTGCCTGAAACCAAAGATTTCAACGCGTTACGTGATGCGCCTTGTTGCAGATTGAGTGGATTTCGCTCTAGATCAGCGGGACAAAGGGCACGTCGCAGGCGGCAAGCACGGTGAAGGCGGCAAGTGTCAGGTAGATGCGCATCGGTGGGCCTCAGACTTAATGTTATGGCCCCAGCCTCGGGGCAATGTGGGCGATGGTCAATTAGGAATGACCGCAATGCCGATGACCGAAAAGGCAGGAAAGTAGATAGAGCGCAGATGTACGACCCCAAAGGCAATGGAAAGGACAAGGCCGTCGTTGCGGTGCATTTTGCGGAAAGCGAGCCACCGGCCCATCTGCAAGGCATTGTGCACAGGTTTCTGGAACTGAGGACGGTTGAGCCGCTGGCCGAAGACTACTGCTTTCACGCGCTGCCGGATGCCTGTACCTACGTGATCTTTGACCAATCGCAGTCTGACATCACGGGGGTGGCCAAGCTGCGGGCGGAGTCCGAGGAATTCAACCTTGGCCGGTCTTTTCATTTCTTGAACATCAGGTTCCTGCCAGGGGTCTGGCAGGGCGACCCTGATGCAATTGTCCATGGTCAGTTGGACACGCCCTATGCGGGCGATCTGCCATTGGTCGAGGTCAATCGTGACCTCGCGGGCCAGCCGTTTGACGCGCAACAGGTGACCCTGACCGCGCTGGTCGAAGAGCTGATCGAACAGGGCCTATTGGCAGTGAACCCGGTCACCGCGCGGATCTTTGAGCATCTTGAGGACATCGTATCGGTCGCGGATATGGCGGAGGTTTGCAATCTCTCGACCCGTCAGTTGCAGCGCACGCTCAAGCGCACCACCGGCTTTGCGCCGCATGACTTTCTGAAGGTTCTGCGGTTACAACAGTCGTTGAATGGCGAGGACACGTGGTCCTATGCGGACCAGTCCCATTTCATCCACTCCTTCCGTCGGGCCACGGGGTATACGCCCGGAAAATACGCCCGAAAGTTCGATGTCTGATATCTACAATACCGGTGGGCTGCGACCCGCTAGCTAGAGGTCATATCGACGAGCAAAGGAGCGAGATATGACCAAGATGAACGCAGTTGGATGGTTCGACATTTACGTGGATGATCTGGACCGGGCTACAGAATTTTACCAGACCGTGTTGGGCACCAAACTGGAGGCGATGGGGGACCCGAC
>CAYUSM010000455.1:0-2705 GCA_964447345.1 uncultured Sulfitobacter sp.
TATGAGACGGCTGCGCAACGTAAAGATTGTCGCGACACTGGGACCTTCATCGGACAGCTACGAGATGATCGAAGCGCTGCATAAGGCGGGCGCGGATGTATTCCGGCTGAACATGAGCCATGGCAGCCATGAAGAGATCCGTGACAAGCACCGGATCATCCGGGAGGTCGAAAAGAACCTGGACAGCACCATTGGTATTCTGGCGGACCTTCAGGGCCCGAAATTGCGCGTTGGTGTCTTTGCTGGCGATAGTGAGCAACTGGCCGAGGGCGCGAAGTTCCGCCTTGATCTGGACGAGAAGGAGGGGGATTCCAGCCGTGTCTGCCTGCCGCACCCCGAGATTTTTGCCGCTCTGAAACCCGGCGCAGCACTGTTGGTCAACGATGGGAAGATCAGGCTGAAGGTCATCGACTGCGGTGCGGATTTTGCTGATTGCGAGGTTGTAACCGGTGGCACGATCTCTAACCGCAAGGGCGTGAACGTGCCGGACGTGGTGCTGCCGCTCGCCGCCCTGTCCGAGAAGGACCGCGCCGATCTGGAGTTCGCCTGCGAATTGGGCGTGGACTGGCTCGCCCTCAGTTTTGTCCAGCGCCCCGAAGACGTGGAAGAGGCGCGAGGTCTGGCCAAAGGCCGCGCCTCCATCCTGTCCAAGATCGAAAAGCCGTCTGCTGTTGAGCGGTTTGATGACATCCTTACCGTCAGCGACGGGATCATGGTGGCGCGCGGGGACCTTGGCGTGGAACTGCCGGTGCAGAACGTTCCACCCATTCAAAAGCGTCTGGTGCGCAAGTGCCGTGCTGCTGCCAAGCCGGTTATTGTGGCCACGCAGATGCTGGAAAGCATGATCGAAAGTCCCATGCCAACCCGTGCCGAAGTCTCTGACGTCGCCACCGCCATCTACGAAGGCGCTGACGCGGTGATGCTCAGCGCGGAATCGGCGGCAGGCGACTATCCCATCGAAGCTGTGACCACGATGGACAACGTCGCCTCCGAGGTCGAGCAAGACCCGACCTACACCCAGATCATCGAAGCCTCCCGCACCGCTGATCGCATGACCGTGGCGGACGGGATCGTCGCAGCTGCCCGAGAGATCGCGGAAACGACTGACATCAAGGCGATCTGCTGCTTTACCCAAAGCGGCACCACCGCGCTGCTGACATCGCGCGAACGCCCCCGTGTGCCCATCATTGCCCTGACCCCGCTGGTGGCGACCGCACGTCGGCTGGCGCTCAGCTGGGGCACCAACTGCGTGATCACAGGGGATGTTGATCGATTCAAGAAGGCTGTGGTCTCTGCCGTGCAGGCTGCACGCAGCGAAGGTTTTGCCGGAGAGGAAGACCACATCGTGGTCACTGCGGGTGTGCCCTTCAACGTGCCCGGCAGCACCAATATCCTGCGCGTTGCCCCCTGTGACGAACGTTTGATTTTTGCGTCAGACCCGGAGTAAGCTCTCAAGAAACTCCGAGGAGGCCGAGCATGGATCCCGATCTGGCACTGACTCTGGGCGTTGTGATTGCAGCGTTTTCAATACCTTCAATCTTGTCGGCCCTGTCCGACAGCCGCGCCCCGCGCGCCTCTGCCGTGACGATCCTGATCGGCGGCGCTCTGGTTCTTTATGCCATCCAGACCAAACCTGGTGGATACACGCTGTCGCAGGTGCCTGATGTCTTTGTGGCAACCGTCGGGCGTTACATGCCCTAGGCGTCGACAGCTGGCGTGTCCTGACTGAAGATATTGACCCAACCTACGCCCTGCCGCTGCCAGATAGAGCTGACATACATCACTTCGTCTTCCGACCGGCTCAGACGTCTGAACTCAGCCCGGTAACTCAGTACCGCATGATCTGCGCCAAGGGGGCGCACACGATAGTCCGATAGGGTGAAACTCCGGATGGTCGGCCCGTGGTCAAGTTGGCCGGTATGGTCAGCCTTTTCAGCGAACCCATCGGGGTAGACGCCCAGAAAGTCATCGCTCAGCGCCGCTGCGTCGGCGGCCTGATCCCCAGACACCAGCGCATCCCAGACCCGTTTTTCCTGGTCCAGCAAAGAGGCGAGCAGGTCGTTTTCAGAGCGATCGGTCATTGATGTTTGTCTCCAGGGCATGTGATGGATTGTCCGGCACCGTCACCATTGCTGAGGGCAGATGCAAGACATGCATTGAACCTGCGACCTCCCCCTTGCCAAAACCCGGCAACCCTCCTATACGCCAGCTTTCACCCGCGGGACCGGCCGGTATGGCATGCCGAGTCGCGCGTAAACCGACCCAAGTAGGAGACGGAAATGCCAAAGATGAAGACGAAATCGAGCGCCAAGAAGCGCTTCAAGATCTCGGCGACCGGCAAGGTCATCGGGGGTCAGGCCGGCAAGCGCCATGGCATGATCAAGCGGAGCAAGAAATTCATCCGCGACGCACGCGGCACGACAGTTCTGTCAGAGCCCGATGCAAAGATCATCAAGGGCTTCATGCCCTACGACCGCTGATAGAGGAGAGCTGAGATGTCCCGAGTTAAAGGTGGAACAGTCACCCACGCCCGCCACAAGAAGATCGTCAAGGCCGCCAAGGGCTATTACGGTCGCCGCAAGAATGTCTTCAAGGTCGCCACGCAGGCGGTCGACAAGGCCAACCAGTACGCCACGCGCGACCGCAAGAACCGCAAGCGGAACTTCCGCGCGCTGTGGATCCAGCGGATCAACGCCGCCGTGCGC
>CAYUSM010000456.1:0-2700 GCA_964447345.1 uncultured Sulfitobacter sp.
TGCGGCCCCGATCACCGTTAAACAGGAAACACCGATGAAAACCTTTACTGCGACACCGGCAGACATCGACAAGAAATGGATCATCATCGACGCCGAGGGCGTCGTGCTGGGCCGTCTTGCCTCGATCGTCGCCATGCGCCTGCGCGGCAAGCACAAGCCGTCCTTCACGCCTCACATGGATTGCGGTGACAATGTCATCGTCATCAACGCCGAGAAAATCCAGATGACCGGCAAGAAGCGGGACGAGAAGTTCTACTGGCACACTGGCCACCCCGGCGGGATCAAAGAGCGCACCAAGGCGCAGATCCTTGAGGGGGATCACCCCGAGCGCGTCGTGACCCGTGCGGTCAAGCGCATGCTGCCCGGCAACCGCCTGAGCCGCAAGATCATGACCAACCTGCGCGTCTACGCAGGTGCGGAGCACCCCCACGAGGCGCAAAGCCCCGAAGTTCTGGACGTAAAAGCCATGAACAAGAAAAACACCCGGAGCGCATAAAGATGGCTGACGAAATCAAAACACTCGAAGACCTCGCAGAGGTCGTGACCGAGGACATCGGTGCGGTTCAGGGCACACCTGAGACGCAGGAAATCACCCGTGAGCCTGTTCGTGACGAACTGGGCCGCGCCTATGCCACCGGTAAGCGTAAGGACGCCATCGCGCGCGTCTGGATCAAGCCCGGCTCTGGCAAGGTGACCGTGAACGGCAAAGAGCAGAACACCTATTTTGCCCGTCCCGTGCTGCAGATGATCCTCGCCCAGCCTTTCGGAATCACCAACACCGAAGGTCAGTTCGACGTCTTCGCAACCGTCAAGGGCGGTGGCCTTTCCGGTCAGGCCGGCGCGGTCAAGCACGGCATCTCCAAGGCGCTGCAGCTTTATGATCCCTCGCTGCGCGCCGCACTGAAAGCCGCAGGCTTCCTCACACGTGACAGCCGCGTGGTGGAGCGTAAGAAGTACGGTAAGGCCAAGGCGCGCAAGAGCTTCCAGTTCTCCAAGCGTTAAATTTTGGCAGAAAACATGCAAAAGGCGGTTCTTCGGGGCCGCCTTTTTTCTTTATGTCACAGCACTATCGGGCTTTCTTGATTTGAAGTCATCTTCCACATAGGCTCAAGAAAAATTTCAGGGCCAGGTGCATGGCAGGGACAACATTTGAAAAGTACGGCGGGTTTTCGACCGTCAGCCGGATCGTGATGGATTTTTACGAGCGCGTGTTGGACAACGATGACGTCGGTCATCACTTCGATGATATCGACATGGGCCGTTTAATGGACCATCAGACAAAGTTCATCTCAAGCATTCTTGGCGGCCCCGGCACAATAAGCGATGAGCGGTTGCGGGTGGTGCATCAGCAGATCCAGATCACAGATGCCGAATTTGACGAGGTCGCGACGCTTTTGGCGGATGCCCTGCGCCATCACGGTATGGAAGAAAAGGACATCAGTGCAGTCGTTGCGGCGGTAGAACAAAAGCGGAGCCTGATCGTCCGCAAGGCCAGCGCATGAGCAGTGTCGCAATCTCGACAATCAACGAACATTTGCTGAAATCCATTGGGGTCGGTGTCGCGATCCTGCGCTACGCGGACCTCAAATTTCATTATTACAACACAGCTTTTGCTGAATGGTTTGGAGATCCTGCCACCAGTCAGATTGTGGCAGATACCATTGAAAGCCTCAGGGACGATGCGATTGAAGCGCTGAAGACAGAGGGCCGGTTCACCGCGGAGATACAGGTCAAACCACGTCGCCGGACGCTGGTAATTTCCACGAACCTGACCCTGACGGATATCGACGGGGATCGCATGATCGTGGTCGAATGCCAGAACATCACGCGGATGCGTGAGTTAGAGCAGATGATCGATAGCTACTCAAAGATGGTTGAGCGCAACACCCGAGAGCTGGAACGCGAAAAGGAGCGGGTCGAAAAACTATTGCTGAACCTGATGCCGCGCTCCGTTTATGAAGAGTTCAAGACCTTCGGGGTCGTGACGCCGCAACTCTATCGGGACGTATCGGTCCTGATGCTGGATTTTGTTGGGTTTACGGATTTCACCGAAGCCAACGATCCCACCGTGACGCTGGGTGAGCTGAACGACATTTTTACCGCCTTTGACCGGATTGCCGAGCAATTCGGCGTCGAACGGATTAAGACCATCGGTGATGCTTATCTCGCGGTTTCCGGCATGCCTGAGCCGGAACCGGATCATGCGGCGGCTGTAGCGAATTGCGCTGTGCGTTTTCTGCGGTATCTGGAGCGGCGCAATGAAAGCCATCCTAACAAGTGGCAGGCCCGCGTCGGTCTGGCCAGTGGCGCCGCTGTCGGTTCGGTCGTGGGTGTCCAGAAGTATGTCTATGACGTCTTTGGACCAGCGGTGAATCTTGCGGCCCGGCTCCAAGTCTTTGCACTTCCAATGAAGATTGCTGCCCCGGTTGATATGAAGTTCGATCTGATTGACGGTTTTCAAGTCACCGAAATCGGACCGTATGACATCAAAGGCATCGGCAATATCGAACTGATTAACGTTGAAGGAAATCTGAGCCTTGCTCGCTGACAGAGGCTAATCGTCTCCGGCGACGAGTCCCAATCCGCGCAGATAGATACCAATTCCGGCTTCAAGAAGCTCCTCAGGCGGAAAAGGCGACGCACGGCCCGGAGAATTGCGGGCGAACAGTTCCACCACACCGTGGCTCATAGCCCAGATAT
>CAYUSM010000457.1:0-2666 GCA_964447345.1 uncultured Sulfitobacter sp.
CTATTGTTGACAGACTGCGGTATTATCGTGAAGCAGAGCCGTTAAAATTTGGGCACCCGGCCGGGAAGATATCGCGGTTTGGCTAAAATGCGGCTTTCCGCAGAATCAAATTCGTAAAATGATTTCAGATACTTGTGGCCCATGCAGCGGCCAGCGCGCCGGTGTCTGACGGCGAAAGCCCAGACAGTGACATATCTTTTTCCCGATGCTGCCGCAGTCAGGGGGCAAACAGAGGCTGGGGGTCAAACCGGAGCGTTTGATAGATGTCTGCAGCCACGGCCAGCGACCTGGAAAGGTATATGCTGGAGCTGATCAACCAGGACCGTACGCGGTACGGCCTGGATCAACTGGTGCTGGACCAGGTTCTGAACGCCTCTGCGGATGCGCATTCGGACTGGATGCTGGAGAGCAATGTCTTCAGCCACACCGGCGTGGGCGGCTCTACCCCGACCGAGCGGATGCGCGCCGAAGGGTTCGACCTTGATGGCAACTGGAGCACCGCGGAAAACGTCGCCATCCAGAGCGAACGCGGGGCGGCGGGCTATACCGATGATGTCTATGATCTGCATGTCGCGCTGATGAACAGCCCCGGCCACCGGGCCAACCTTCTGGACCCTGATCTTGAGCTGGTGGGCATCGGCATCGACGTGGGCACATTCACCTTCGACAGTGGCACATATACCTCAGTCATCGTCACCCAGAACTTTGCCAGCACCGACGGGCAGACCACGCCGGACCCCGGCAGCCAGATCTCTGCCCGGCAGGACGAGACCCCTGACGACACCAACGATACCTCTTTTCAGGCCAATGCAATCACCGGCGGCAATGGCGATGACCGCCTGCTGACGCTGGCGGGTGATGACGCCTTTGACGGCGGGGCAGGGCGGGACACGGCTGTCTTCACCGGGCCGCAGGACGCCTATACGCTGGTCTTCGCCCCCGGCGGGGCCACGATCGTCGACCGGCGCGGCAGCGATGGCACCGACACGCTGGATGGCATCGAGACCCTGCAGTTTGCCGATGGCAGTTTCGACATCGACATCCGCTCCGGCGCCACCGGGCTTTCAGAGGCGGATTTTGCCGCCATCGTGGAGCTTTACATCGCCTATTTTGACCGCGCGCCCGCGGCCAAGGGGCTGCTTTACTGGGCCACGCGGCTGGAAGACGGGATGAGCCTGCCGCAGATTGCCGAAAGCTTTTTCGTCCAGCCTGAGACGCAAGGAACCTATGCCGCCTATCTGGATGCGGGTGGCAACATCACCGACACCTCCGCCTTTGTCACCGCCGTCTTCAACAACGTGCTGGGGCGCGATCCCACGGGGCCCTATTGGGTCAATGAGCTGGACACCAATCCTGCCATCACACCAGCGCTTTTCATCCTGGCGGTGCTCAATGGGGCCAAGGCAGTGACCGGCGGCGCGCAGGACCGGGCGTTTCTGGAGACCAAGACCGACATCGGCGTCTATTTCGCCGGGATCAAAGGGCTGTCGGACTATGACGACACGGTGGAGGTGATGGAGATCTATGACGGCAGTGCCGACAGTGTGACAGCCGCCGTGGACCGGATCGACCAGCTTTATGCCCAAGCGCAGGATGCGGACGACGGCGCCTTCCTGATCGAGCTTGCGGGCGTGATTGACGACCCCTTCGCGGGCGTCTGAGCGGGACGCCCCCGGTGCGGGGGGCGGGTTACATCTGTCACCGGGCCTGTCGGCGGGCCTGCGTGACCCACAATGGGGAAGACGGCTGCACCAGCAGGCCGCAAAATGGGGAGGGTTTTATTAAAATCAAGATATTTTATTATATTTCAATGTTTTAACCCCATCTTCGGACGCGGCTCTGACGGGCGCGCGGCGATGGGTATCGGCCGCGTGACTGTCTGGTCGCTGGATCACGGCGCGAGGCACTCCATCCATGGCATCCCTGACGCTTACAGGTCTTCAGGCAACCGGCAGCATCGTCTCTGCCCAGATGTTTGGTGCCAATGCGGTTTTTGAAGACACGCAAGGGGGCAGGCCCACCGGGGCCTATCAAAGTGCCGCGGATGCGCTGGGGGTGGAGAACATCCGCTTTGGCGGCGGGCAGGCGGATCTGGACCCGAACAAGACCAATGCCGCAGGCGAGCGCCCCGTGGACGGGGAGAGCGCGATCAACATCGTCACCATGCCCGGTGGGGCGCTGCGCGCCGAACTGGTGGATTTTCTGGACTGGTGCGTGGCGCGCACGGCTGCCGGTCAGCCGACGGAGACGACGCTGATCATCCCCACCAAACATCTCAGCGCGGATGCCTATGGGGCCTTTGCGCCCCAGATCGCAGCCTTCGTGACCACGGTGATGCAGGACTATGGCGATGTCATCGCCGCCTTCCAGATCGGCAATGAATACTGGGAGATGGGCGAGACCGCCTATGGCACCAAGGCCTCGCTGGCGGCTGAAGCCATTGCAGCGGGCCTGCAGGCGGCAGGCGTGGCGGAGGCCGATCAGCCTGACATTCTGGTGCAGATGGGCACGGCGGGCAATCAGGGCTCGGAATTTCCCGCCACACCCGGCGTGTCGGATTTCATCGCGCGCAACACCGCGGCCAACAACCAGATCATCGACCAGCTGTCGGACCGCGCCATCGCCGCCATCGACGGGGTGACGGAGCATTACTATTACAACGGCTC
>CAYUSM010000458.1:0-2648 GCA_964447345.1 uncultured Sulfitobacter sp.
CCATGCGGGGATAGAAAAGACGGGTTGTGATACCATCGACTGCGCCCGCGTCGCGCATGCCCCCGCCAGCCTTGAGTGCAAGATGACCCAGATCGTGAAGATCGAGGGCGAAGCAAACTACGTCGTGTTCGGTGAGGTCGTGGGCGTGCACCTGCGGGACGATTGCGTGGTGAACGGCCGGTTTGACGTGACCCGGTATGAGCCGCTGTCGCGCTTGGGATATCGCGACTACACGCGGGTGCGGGAGGTCTTTGAAATCATCCGGCCGGATGATTGAGTGGCGCACCTCTCACAGCGATGATGCGTCCGCGCGCGGACTAGTTCCGCGCTTCTTTTCGAAGGGCGTAGTAATTCGAACCGAAAATCATGATCGCCCCGATCAACAGCCAAACCTCAATGCCTTCGCCGTAAAAGTAAAAGCCAATCAGCGCGATGAGCGGCAGCCGCAGAAAATCGATGGGAATGGCAACAGAGGCATCAAGCAAACGCAGCGCATGCGCCATTGTGTAGTGTGCGCTGAGGCCAGTCACACCTGCAATGATGATCCAGGGCAGATCCTCCCAGCCCGGTGTGTGCCAGTCAAAGAGTGCCAATGCAAATCCCATGGGAAGTTGCAGCAGGATCATCCAAACAACGATAATCGCAGGCGAGCAGTCTTCCGTCAGTCGCTTCACCATGATGATGGAAAGCGCGTATCCCATCGCTGCCAGCAGCACGACAAAAGAAGCCGGATCAATGATGCTCAATCCTGGGCGCAAGATCACCAGTATGCCTAGAAAGCTGACAAACACCGCAATGCGGCGCGGCCTGCTGATCCTTTCACCCAGAAATAGAAAGGCAAACAGGGCGACCCAGACGGGCATCGTGAATTCCAGCGCAAAGACTTCAGCCAGAGGCAGTAAAACAACCCCCAGCGTCCAGCAGTATTGTGCTGCGAAATGAACGGTATTGCGGGCAAGATGAAGACCGAACCGTTGAAGGAGCACCAGTTCGGGCAGCACCTTGCGGGCGAAGACCGCAATCACAACGACACCTACAACCGAGCGAAAAAAGAGTATCTGAAAAACAGAGATCGACGCGGCCAGCTCCCGCGATGCGATGGCCATGCCGATGAAGGACGCAAGGCACCCAAACATCCAGAGGACACCGACCCAAACTGCTTTTGCCTTGGCTTGGGCCGTAGGATCAGCCGTCACTGCGCTTGCCTCGTTTTGCGTGCCCGCAGATCTGCCAGAGTAGTCGCAGCATTGAAAATACATACATCATATTCTGGGTATTGATTTATCAAATACCTCTCTCAAAAGCTGCGCTGGCAGGTCGAGCGGAACATCCGCAGACCATGCAATCCCGACATCCATCGTCGGTATCGGCTCGACCAGATCGATCTTTTCGACCCGCCGACCATCCAGTGTCCAGGGGCGGTAAACAACATCACTTAGAATGGTAACCGCCTGCCCTGAAGCGACCAGACTGCGGACAGCTTCGATGGATGTAGACGTCAGTTTGATGTCCGGTGTGCCCGTCTCTTCTGTCCAATGTGCGAGCCCCTGCTTTTCAGCGTCGTCCGATTTCAGGACCGCAAAGGAATGGCGTGCCACATCTGCCAAGGTCACCTTCTTGAGCTTTGTCATGGGATGATCAACGCTTGTCCAAAGGCGCCGTTTCGATCTGTGCAAGGTCTTGCTTTTCAAACCAATTCCACTTGTCAGATTTGATGTCAGCACCAGCGCAAGATCAAGCTCTCGGTCTACGAGAGCCTTTTCCAGTGTCTCCCGTGGCTCCTCGATGAGTTTGACGTCGATGTGCGGGTGCTGGCGAGTGAAGTGCTCGATCACCGGAAAGGCAAAGTAACTCGACAGGGTCCAGCTCATCCCCAATCGAACCTGTCCTGTGACCTCATCGCTTTCTGTTTCCACGCTCTTGACCGCAGCCTCAAAGGACGCTGCGATATCGTGAGCGTGATGTCGGAACTGCTGCCCGGCTCTGGTCAGTCGCAATCCCGTCGGCAATCGGTCAAACAAATGGGTCCCAAGCAGCGCTTCCATATCCTTGATCGACAGCGTCACCGCAGATTGTGACACGTTCAGTGCCCGTGCCGCTGCTGACACCTGCCCCGCATCGACAACCGCAAGAAAATATCTGATCTGTTTGTGCGTCAGCATATCAATATTTCCAATACAGCTTATTTACAGTCTGAATTTCCAATACAATTCATTGCATGTCAAACTGATGCCGGGACCAGTGGAGACAGGTCATGAAGCATCAAAGAATCGAACGTCGGCACACGGATATCGAGATACCGGGCCTGAGCGATGAAGAAATCGAACGACGTGTCTTCATCAATCTCGAAGCGCGTCAAATGAGGCGCAAAGATGCGCGGGAGAGCAGTGTCGTCATCCTGAACCACCCTGACGACCGCCGCATCTTTCAGCGATTGAGCGATTGGTGGAAGGTGCGCAGCCGCGTGCGGCCTTACAGACCGGCCAACGCCAAAGAGCAGTCGACCGCAGAGCCGGCTTGGCCGAGACACTGGGCTACAGTCCGATACCTCTAGGGAACTGGTCTAAAGCGCATCCGGGCCTCGGCTTGGCCTAATGCCCGCCGAGCACCCCCGTCCGCACTGAATAGTCCACCGCCAGCTCGTAATC
>CAYUSM010000459.1:0-2637 GCA_964447345.1 uncultured Sulfitobacter sp.
CAGGGTCTTCTTCCCCCTCAAAGGGGAAGGGGCCCATGCCCAGCATGCCGTTTTCGGATTGCAGGGTGATGTCCTTGTCGCCCACGTAGTTGGCCACCAGCGTCGGGATGCCGATGCCCAGGTTGACATACATGCCGTCTTCAAGCTCTTGTGCGGCGCGTGCCGCCATTTGATTGCGATCCCAGGCCATTATGCTTCCTCCCTTTGCCGCGTGGTGCGTTGTTCGATGCGTTTCTCATGCTCCCCCTGGATGAGGCGATGCACATAGATGCCGGGCAGATGAATGTGATCCGGATCCAGCGACCCGCGCGGCACGATCTCTTCCACCTCGGCCACACAGATCTTGCCGCACATGGCGGCGGGCGGGTTGAAGTTGCGCGCGGTCTTGCGGAAGATCAGGTTGCCCGTGTCGTCGGCTTTCCACGCCTTTACAATGGAAAGATCGGCAAAAATACCTTCTTCGAGGATGTAGTCTTCGCCGTTGAAGGTTTTGACTTCCTTGCCTTCGGCAATCGCCGTGCCGACACCGGTTTTGGTGTAAAAGCCCGGGATGCCGCAGCCGCCAGCGCGCATGCGTTCGGCGAGGGTTCCTTGGGGGTTGAACTCAAGCTCTAGCTCTCCGGAGAGGTACTGGCGCATGAATTCCGCGTTTTCGCCCACATACGAGCTGATCATCTTCTTGACCTGGCGGGTCTGCAGCAGGATGCCGATGCCGAAATCATCCACGCCCGCGTTGTTGGAGGCGAAGGTCAGGTTCTTGGCACCGTTTTCCTTGATCGCCTGCAGCAGCAGTTCGGGGATACCGCAGAGGCCAAAGCCCCCCGCCGCAATCAACATCCCGTCCGATAGCACCCCATCGAGCGCTTCGGTGGCGTTGGCGTAGACTTTTTTCATTGGAATTCTCCTGGCCTGGCGTCAAATGCTATCTGACCTCTGGCCAGGAGAGAGTCAATTGTCAGGCCAGCGTTTCGGCAAGCGCACCCTCGCTGAACTGGGCCAGGAATTCCGGTGCAGGCGGGATCGGCTTGATGACGTCGATCAGGTTGCCCGCGGGGTCCTGCGTGATGAAGTGGCGCTGGCCAAAGGGTTCATCGCGTAAGGTTTTGAGCATGGGCAGACCCGCTTTGATGCAGCGGGCCGCGATGGCATCGACATCTGCAACCTCGAAATTCAGGATCACGCCATGGCTGTTGCCGCGTCCGATGGCGGGGATGGTTTCGTGTTGACCGTCCAAAATGGCAAGGTTCACCGAAGGATCGTGGCGCGATTGCAGGTGCACGTACCAGTCGCTGTCAAAGGCCACGTCGAAGTCGAAGTGTGTCTTGTAGAAGCTGGCAGTTGCAGCCACGTCGCTGACCTGCAGAACAGGATAGTATTGGGTGATCTTCATCTCTTGTGCTCCTCTTGCTAGAAACATACAGTGTGTATGTAATATGGATCAATAAACATACAGGCTGTATGTATGCAAGAAGAATCTGCAAAGGCGCCTGATCGGCGCCGATCAAATACTCAACGGACGGAAGAGATGCGGGCACGTCTGATGCAGGCCGCGCGAGAGATTTTCGTCGGAAAGGGCTTTGCCGCGGCCAGCACGCCGGAGATCGTGAAACGCGCCGAGGTGACCCGCGGCGCGCTCTATCACCATTTCGCGGACAAGGCCGATTTGTTTCGTGCGGTGGTGGAGGCCGAAACCAATGCGCTTGCCGAGGACATCACAACGCGGACCAACGGCGTCGCTTCGCCCGACGAGTCGCTCCAAGAGGGTACGCGCGCCTATTTCGCTTCCATGAACGCACCAGGCCGGTGTCAGTTATTGCTGGTTGATGGCCCGGCCGTGCTGGGCCCTGCAGAGATGAGCGTGCTGCACGAGGCGGGGGGGCGGAAGACGCTGATGAGCGGGATCAGCCGCGCCCGACCCGATTTGCCAAAAGACGAAGTCGAGGCGCTGGCGGTTTCGCTTTCCGCAGCCTACGACCGCGCGGCCTTTGCCATCTCCGAAGGCGCGCGTGAGGAACCCTATGTCAAAGCGTTGACCGCGCTTGTCCTGACCGCGATGACTGCCTGAGACGGCGGACCCTGCCAAGCCCCCAGATATTGCCGCGCCCCCTTTTTGGTGCACTCAGCAGCACCTGAATCACGGAGCGCGCGCTTACAGCATGGGGCAGCACCGCTCTTGCGTGGCGCGGGTGTGGCGGCGCCGAAGGAACAGCAAAGCGCTGCCCGGTCTCAGGTCGCGCTGGTCTTCTTTGCAACAGTCTTTTTCTTGGCTGCGGCGGGCTTTTTCTTCGCCGCCTTCTTCTTCGGTGCAACCTTCTTGCCGGATTTCGCGGCGCGTTCATCAATCAGGTGCACGGCCTGCGCCATTGTCAGCTCTTCTGGATCGATGGTGTCTGGGATCGTGGCGTTGATCTTTTCCCATTTCACATAAGGGCCGTACTTGCCCTTCATCACGTTCACGGGGCCGCCGACCTCGGGGTGTTCACCCAGCTCGCGCAGGGGTTTGGCCGCCTGACCCCGTCCACCACGGCTGGCGACCTTTTCCGCCAGAAGCTGCACGGCGCGGTTCATGCCGACCGTGAAGACCTCGTCGATGCTTTCCAGATTGGCGTTGGTGCCGCCCCGGTCCGAGGTGCTGGG
>CAYUSM010000460.1:0-2634 GCA_964447345.1 uncultured Sulfitobacter sp.
AATTCCCGGGGAGTCGATCTTTGATCGACGGGGCAGAGCCCCTGAAAAATGTCGTGCAGCTTTGCTGCGCAATCAAATCATCTCGCGGAGGGACTTCATGAGCTGCGTCAGCTCCTTGACGTAGATCTCGCCCGTCAGGTGCCCATCATCATCAAACTGGTTGCTGCTACCCGCCAGATGAATTTCCGGCCCCTGAAGGATGCGCGGCCGGAAGGGCACCATGAAACCGCGCAGGATCATTTGCGCGCGCTCACCCCCGGCCCGACCCGCCGCGGCGGACATCACGGCAACGGGCTTGCCATTCCACGGGCTGCCCTCAGCGCGGCTGATCCAGTCGAGACCGTTCTTCAGCACACCAGATGGTCCCTTGTTGTACTCCGGCGTCGAAATGATCACCGCGTCCGCTGCTGCGATCTGGTCAGAGGCCGACTGCACGGCGGCAGGCACCCCATTCGCCGCCTCGTCGTCACCGTCATAAAGAGGAAAGCGAATGTCGAGCAGGGAGAACTCACATTCCCCGAAAAGCCGTGCCGCCTCGTGCAGAAGCTTGGTGTTGGTGGCCTCTGCGCGCAATGAGCCTGAAATGCCAAGGAGTTTGGGGGCAGACATCACGTGTCCTCCATTTGAATTTGCGTTCGCCTATACCTTGGTCGCGCAATCCAAAAAGCAAGAAGCCCCCGCGAAATGCAGGGGCTTTGTGCGTTCATGCGGAGGTCTGGATCAGGCCGGGTTGGGCAGGATCACGATTTCCACGCGCCGGTTCTGCGCCTTGCCTTCCGGTGTCAGGTTGCTGGCCACCGGCTGGCTTTCGCCGCGCCCGAAGGTCTGGATACGGCTGGACGGCACACCATTTGCAATCAACGTGTTGGCCACCGACCGCGCCCGACCCTCAGAAAGGGTCTGGTTATAGGCGGCGTCGCCATCGCTGTCGGTATGGCCGACAATCTGCAGGGTGGAGTTGCGATAAACCTGCACGTTCTGTGCCAATGCGCGCAGATCGCCCTGCAGCGTTGGCGTCAGTGCCGTGCTGTCAGTTGCAAAGAGCAGCGCGTTGGGCAGGGTCACGATCAACCGGTCACCGGTGTTGGTGATCTGAACGTTGCTGCCCATCTGCTGGCGCAGCTCTGCTTCCTGCTGGTCAAGGTTGTAGCCAATCGCCGCACCTGCGGCACCGCCGACAACCGCACCAATCAATGCGCCATCACCCCGGTCGCCATCGTCGGAGACCAGCGCACCCAAAAGCGCGCCCGCACCGGCGCCGATCAATGCACCCTGGTTGCGGTTCTGATTGGGGTTGTCCGGCGATGTGCCCAGCGCGCCGGGGTCCGTACAAGCGCCAAGCGCCAATGCACTGACCAGAACACCGGCGACGGAAATTTTCGAAGAAATCATATCTACTGCCTTCATGGTTTGGGCCCCGTTCGGGCAGGGCACGTGGTTGATGCAGTATATATGGAGCGGGGAACCGCCGAAATCACGGGGAAAATCTGATCGGCGGGTTCTTGCGCATTGCGCTCAAGCCTCGGCGCGGGCCGCCTCAAAAGCCAGCATCGCGCGCTTGACAGGCAGGCCCCAGTGATAGCCACCCAGCGCGCCCGATTTGCGCAGGGCCCGGTGACAGGGGATCAGCCAGGAGACCGGGTTGCGACCCACCGCAGTGCCCACTGCGCGCACGGCCTTGGGGTTGCCGATGGCCGAGGCGATGTCTGAGTAGGTGGTCACATAGCCCGTTGGGACCCGCAGCAGTGCTTCCCAAACTTTGATCTGGAAGGGTGCCCCGATGAGATAGAGCGGTGCCTTGTCGAGGCTGCCGTCCTCTGCGCCGAAAGCCGTCAGCACCCAGGGGCGCAGCATCATCGGGTCTTCGATGAACTCCGCTTTGGGCCAGCGGGACATGAGGTCCTGCATCGCGGCCTCCTCCCCTGTCTCAGCCGCAAGAGCCAACCCGCAGATGCCTTTCTCTGTGCCCATCACGAGCGCCAGACCGAAGGGGCTGTCAAACCACCCCCAGTAGATCTTCAGCCCCTCGCCCGAGCGGGCAAACTCACCAGGACTCATCGCTTCCCAGCGTAGGAACAGATCGTGCAGGCGGCCGGTGCCAGACAGGCCTACCTCATGCGCGGCTTCCAAAGTGGTGGCGCGGTCGCGCAGCATCTTTTTGGCCTGCCCCAGCTTGAGGTATTGCTGGTACCGCTTCGGCGATACACCGACCCAGCGGGAAAAGAGCCGCTGGAAGTGGGCGGCAGACATGCCCATCTGGGCGGCGACCTCGTCCAGCGACATCGGGTCTTCGGCCTGATCCAGCAGATCAATGGCGCGGCGCATGACCTTGTAGTGGTAGCCATCGTCAAGAGCGGGGATTTGTAGTGTCTGGTTCATGCGCTCAATCTAGGTGCAAGCCGCCTGTCGCGCGACCCGAAACATGCGCAAGCGCTTGCCCCTTTGCGCGCCATCGCGCATACCACACGGCATGGCAAAACAGCTCGACTATCACACGATCCGCGAGATTTTCACCCGCTTTCAGGCGGCAGACCCCGAACCCAAGGGCGAGTTGGAGCACGTGAATGTCTATACGCTTGTTGTCGCTGTGGCGCTATCGGCACAGGCAACGGATGCCGGTGTGAACAAGGCCAC
>CAYUSM010000461.1:0-2634 GCA_964447345.1 uncultured Sulfitobacter sp.
AATTCCTTCAAACCGGCCATTCTGGACAATGGCATTAAGATTACCGTGCCCCCATTTGTTGGCCAAGATGAAGACATCGTGGTGAACACAGAGACAATGGAATACGTCGAACGCGCCTGATTTCAGGCCTGATCGTGACGTGACGTAATACTCCGTTAGGAATTAGAAATCGCCCCGGCTTTGCTGCACGGGGCGATTTTCGATTCAATCTTACGTAGTTTCCGGGGCCTTGAGCCACCTTACTGTGGAACCTTCCGCCTCCATCGGGCGTTCTGCGCGGTCAAAACGCAGGTACGCGATGCCCTTGCCGCCGGACTGGGTAAAGAGTGTGCCTGCCGGTTTGCCATCCACAGTCAATGCCGTCCCGACGGGGGCTTCGCCCACCACCTCGACAGGGGCCAACCCTTTGCGCAACGAAGTCTTGTGCTTCATCCGTGCTGTCACTTCCTGACCAACGTAGCAGCCTTTGCGGAAATCCACGCCATTCAGCCGCTCAAACCCTGCCTCCAGGATAAATGTGTCAGAGGTCAGTTCCACACCGGTCTCCGGGACCATCAACTGGACGCGCAGTTCATCCCAATCGATCTCATCCCCGATCTGCGGCGTGTCGCGATAGGCGCGCCAGCCCATCTCGGGCGTGCGTGGATCAGGATAGCCATCGTCCGGAATGTCACTCAGTCCGCGATGCAGGTGCAGACCTGCGTCCTCAATCTCGACCTTGGCGCGCAGCTTGTACATAGAAAGACGTTGCTGAAGCATATCGCCCAGACTGTCATCTACGTCGAGCAGGACCGCTTCCCCGTCCGGTATCAGAAAGAAGTCCGCCATATACTTCCCCTGCGGCGTCAGGATCGCGGCATAGACCGCGCCGTCCGACAGCTTGGCAATATCGTTTGTGACCAGACCTTGGAGGAAGTCATGCGTGTCCGGTCCGGAGATGCGCAGGATGCGACGATTGGTCATGGATTTGTCCTTTGGCTTCTCAGGTGAGATATAGTGGTTTCACGCCACACCAAAAGGGGCAACATGCGCGCGCCGATCTCTGTCATCATTCCCACGCTCAACGCGGCGGACCAACTGCCGCGGTGTCTTGAGGCACTGATGGAAGGGCTGGAGGCCGGGCTCATCCGCGAACTGATCGTCTCGGACGGTGGCTCCGGGGATGCGACGGGTGCCGTGGCGCAGGCCTGGGGCGCCGATGTGCTGCACGGAGAGCCTTCGCGCGGCGGGCAGTTGCAGCGCGGATGTGCGGTGGCTCGGGCGGATTGGCTGCTGGTGCTCCATGCGGATACAGCGCTGCAACCGGGTTGGACCAAGGTCGTGCGGTCCCATCTGGCGCATCCCGAACGGGCAGGGTGGTTCCGGTTGCGGTTTGATCGTGGTGGTCTTGCGGCGCGTGTCGTGGCCGGGTGGGCCAATCTGCGCAGCCGCTTTGGTCTGCCTTATGGCGATCAAGGGCTGCTGATCTCGGCCGCCTTGTACGCCAAGGTCGGGGGATACCCAGACGTGCCCCTGATGGAAGACGTGGCTCTGGCAAGGGCGCTGAAAGGCAAGCTGAGCGGGTTGCCTGCCGATGCAGTCACCAGCGCCGAGAAATACGCCCGGCAAGGCTGGCTCAAACGCGGTGGCCGCAACCTGTGGACATTGCTGCGGTACTTTGCCGGGGCGGATGTTGCGGCTTTGGCGGCAAACTACCGTCGCTGAGGCAACCTGACCTCTGTGCACTACCCGTCCTGAAACTGCAACCGGTAAAGATCGGCATATAGCCCACCACGCTCCAGGAGTGCGTCATGCGTGCCCTCATCCACAACCCGGCCCTTGTCCATCACTACAATACGATCCGCACTCCGGATGGTCGCCAACCGATGCGCAATGACAATCGTCGTCCGTCCCTTGGATAGCCGGTCCAGTGCTTCCTGCACCACCTTCTCAGACTGCGCGTCCAGTGCCGAGGTCGCCTCGTCCAACAACAGGATTGGTGTATCCCGCAAAAGCGCGCGCGCGATCACCACGCGCTGCCGCTGGCCGCCGGAGAGGGCGGAGCCGCGCGGGCCAACCATCGTCTCAAGCCCCTTGTCGAGCTTGGGCAGGAAATCCGCCACATGGGCGGCCTCCAGCACGTCCTGCAGCCGCGCCTCGCTGATGTCCTTGCGGTCCAGCACGATGTTTTCGCGCAGACTGGCGTCGAACAGCAGTGCTTCTTGTGTGACGACTGAGAAGAGCCCCCGCAGATCGCTCAGCTTCATCTCCGTCGTCGCGACACCTCCCAGCAGGGCTTGCCCTTGCTGCGGATCAATCAACCGGGTCAGCACGTTGAAGACCGTCGATTTGCCCGCACCCGACGCCCCAACCAGCGCCGTCGTCTCCCCGGCCTTGGCCGTGAAACGCAGCGCATCCAGCACCTGCGTGTCACCATAAAACAGATCGACATCCTGCAAGGTGATCTCCGGCGTCCCCACCGGTGCCGCCACGGGGCTCACCGGGTCTGTCAGTTTCACCGGCGCGTCCAGCAACTCCCTGATCCGCTCCAGTGCTGCCGCCGCGATCTGCCACAGCCCGCTGATGCCCCCCAGCCGCCGCAGGGGGCTGAAGGCAAAGCCCATCGCGGTGAAGAAGGTCATGAACTGACCGATG
>CAYUSM010000462.1:0-2006 GCA_964447345.1 uncultured Sulfitobacter sp.
GGACTCGATGTGCCCGCGCCAGAGTATGTCGACCTTTCCGGTGATGCGATCGACAACCGATTTTATACCGCTTCCCGCTATGTCCCGCGTCACCTCGAACCCGGCCAGATGATCACCGACCTGCTGATTGCAGGCCGTGAAGACCTGCAGCTTTCCGCAAATGTCTTTGTGTTTGTTGTCTCACCGCCGCTTGCCTCGCATTTTATGGTTCTGACAGCGTGGGGCCGCAGCTCAACGGCCCTGCCACGCGCCTATGTTCAGGGTAGTGGCCCGTGCTATTTCAACGTGCTCAGCAATGCCGAAAGCATCCAGTTCGGCACAATCCTGATTGCACCTGAACTTGACGGGGAGATGAGCCGCGAGTGCATTTACGAGGAAATGGTTCAGGCCATGGGATTGGTGAATGACGCGCAGGATTCGCCGTTCTTCACCTTTGACAATCTCGCACCGCCCAAACCCCGCGACTACGACATGCGTCTGCTTTCAGCACTTTATCACCCTTCCGTTGCCACAGGTGACGCAGTGGAAAAGGTCGTCAGCATCTACGCCCAGCCAGAGTGACCTGATCTGAGCTTTGAGGAGCGGGGCCTTGTCAATCCAACAGTTTTGCGATGGAACTTCGGCCCGCGTCGCTGAGTTTCCTGACTGCCTTCACAGAAAAGCAGTCAGCCATGTCACAAGCGGAACATCAGTATCTTGCACCGGGTTTCATGACCATTTTGGTCTGGCTGACCATTCTCGGTGCCATCGGCCTTGTTGGAGGTAATATCGTCGGTTCCATCGTGGTGCCGAACCATGACTTCGCGGCCGACACCGTCAGCGATCTGGCCGCTGGCCGATACGAAATCATTCAGGACGTCTCGCTTTATGGCTTTGCCAGTTCGCTTTTCGCACTGGGGCTGGCCTCGGCGCACGTTCACAATGGCATCAGTCGATGGAGCCTCATGACATTCTGCCTTGTCCTTCTTGCTCTCTGCGTTGTGATCATCGGTGCCCGCAATGAATACGGGGACGGCGATAACGATGGCATCGTCATCCATATCTACGTGGTCTACGCTCTGGGGATCCTATTCACGGCCGTTTTTGCCCTCATGGCCCTCGAAGGTGGGTGGATTGCGGGCTACCTCAGCACCGTCTCATGGGTCTGTCTGGCCCTCTGGGCGGTGGCAGCGCCGATCTTCTTCATCATGCCGACAGAATGGGACGGATTGTGGGAAAGGGGCCTTGGGATCATCGCGGTGATCTGGTCCCTCGTCTACGCGATAGCCTTGCGGCAATTTGCGCGCAATCACGACCGTGAAACACGCTAGGTAAAACCTTACGTCCTGATTGCATTACGGCAATCGCTCGTTTAGCCACGCATGAAACGCATTTGCCCGGAGGAATCCCTAGCCATGGCTGATATTGAACGCGAAGCAATGGAATACGATGTGGTGATCGTAGGCGCAGGCCCGGCTGGTCTGTCCGCCGCCATCCGTCTCAAACAGCTCGACGCCGATTGTAATGTCGTGGTGCTCGAAAAAGGCTCCGAAGTGGGCGCACATATTCTGTCGGGTGCGGTGCTTGACCCCTGCGGTCTGGATGCGCTGATCCCTGACTGGAAAGAAAAGGGCGCGCCGATTACCGTTCCAGTGAAAGAAGACCGCTTCTACATGCTGGGCGAGGCGGGGCAGCTGCGCGTTCCAAATTTCCCCATGCCGCCGCTGATGAACAACCACGGCAACTACATTGTCTCCATGGGCAACGTCTGCCGCTGGATGGCCGAGCAGGCCGAGGAATTGGGCGTTGAGATTTTCCCCGGCATGGCCTGCTCCGAACTGGTCTATGGCGAAAACGGCGAAGTCAAAGGCGTTGTCGCAGGTGAATTTGGCATCAGCGCCGATGGCACCAAGGGCGACGGCTATGAGCCGGGCATGGAGCTGCATGGCAAATACGTCTTCCTGTCGGAAGGCGTGCGCGGCAGCCTCTCCAAGCAAGTCATTGAAAAGTACGAGCTCGACAAGGGC
>CAYUSM010000462.1:2016-2633 GCA_964447345.1 uncultured Sulfitobacter sp.
TGGCATGAAAGAGATCTGGGAGATCGACCCCGCAAAGCACCGTGAAGGCTCTGTCACACATACGATGGGGTGGCCGCTGGAAAAGAACGCAGGCGGCGGTTCTTTCATCTACCACCTTGATAAAAATCAGGTTTACGTTGGTTTCGTCGTCCACCTCGGCTACAAGAACCCGCACGTTTTCCCATACATGGAATTCCAGCGCTTCAAGCATCACCCGATTGTTGCGGACCTCTTGGAAGGCGGCAAGCGTGTGGCCTATGGTGCCCGCGCCATCACCGAAGGCGGCTACCAGTCCATGCCCAAGATGGTCGCCCCCGGTGTCGCACTCCTTGGATGTTCTGTTGGCATGGTCAACGTGCCGCGCATCAAGGGCAACCACAACGCCATGCTGTCGGGCAAGGCGGCTGCCGAAGCGGCCTATGCCGCGATCCAGGCGGACCGGTCTGGCGATGAGCTGAGCGATTACGAGGATGACGTGCGCAGCGGCCCAATCGGGGCAGACCTCAAGAAAGTCCGCAACGTCAAACCGATGTGGTCCAAGTGGGGCCTTACCGCATCCCTGGCCTTTGGCGGCTTCGACATGTGGTGCAACACGCTCTTCGGGGCTTCGCTCTTTG
>CAYUSM010000463.1:0-2630 GCA_964447345.1 uncultured Sulfitobacter sp.
TTTCGCAATTGCGTGATGATCGGCGCAGTCCAGCGCATCCGCGTAACGGATGTTGACCTCTTCCTGCCCGGTTTCCGCCTCGCCCTTGGTGTTCTCAACCGGCAGCCCGGCGGCAAAGAGGTGATTGCGGATGGGCCGCATCACATGTTCTTCCTTGGTGGTCTGCAGGATGTGATAATCCTCGTTGACGCCGCTGATCGGGGTCAGGTCGCGGTAGCCGCCCTTGCGGATGTCATCAAAGGACTTCTCGAACAGAAAGAACTCCAGCTCCGTCGCCATCATCGCGTCAAAGCCCAGATCCTTCAGCCGCGCCACCTGCCGCTTGAGCATTGCGCGCGGGTCGTGCGGCACCGGGGCATGCGTGTGGTGATCCAGAACATCGCACAGCACCATCGCAGTGCCTTCCAGCCAGGGTGTCAGCCGGATACTGGAGAGGTCCGGCGCCATGATGTAATCGCCATAGCCACTTTCCCAGGACGTGGAGGCGTACCCGTCCGGTGTCGCCATCTCCAGATCGGTGGCCAGCAGATAGTTGCAGCAATGGGTCTCCTTGAACGAGGTCTCCACGAAATTCACTGCATGAAAACGTTTGCCCATCAACCGGCCCTGCATATCCACGAAACAGGCCAGCACCGTGTCGATGCTGCCATCGGAGACGCGGGATTTCAGATCGTCAAAGCTCAGATTTCCGGGCATGTTCTTGTCCTTTGGTCACGGTGACGCCCCGGACGTGATCCGGGGCCTCGATTGTCTTGGCGCGGTGTCCCGGGCCAGGCCCGGGACTTTGGCGTCAGGTATAGCGATAAGGCCGACCGGCCTTCTCCATATCCTCATTGTACTGCTTGAAGATATCCACGACCTTGCGCTTGGTCTCGCTCTCCGCCGCGATCTCTTCCCAGAACTCGCGGGCGGCACTTTCGACCGTTGCCCACTCTTCATCCGGGATCGTTGTCAGCTTCAGCTTGTCGCCGTTCACGCGCAGCCGTGCCTCACCGCCCCAGTACCAGTGCTGGCGGTAGTAGTGCGACTGCTGACAGCAAACCTCAAAGAGTGTCTTCAGATCGTCAGGCAGCTCGTTCCAGCGGTCCATATTGGCAAAGAAATGCCCGATCCACGCGCCCGAGATGTTGTTCGTGAGGAAGTAGTTGGTCACATCAGCCCAGCCGACAGTATAGTCCTCGGTGATGCCCGACCACGCGATGCCGTCCAATTCGCCGGTCTGCACGGCCACCTCGATGTCTTCCCATGGCAGGTTGACCGGCACGACGCCAAACTGGCTGAGGAAGCGCCCGGCGGTGGGGAAGGTGAAGATGCGTTTACCCTTCATGTCCTCAAGTGAGTTGATCGGGTCCTTGGTGGCGAAATGGCAGGGGTCCCAGGCACCGGCTGAGATGTGCTTGACGCCCACCGCCTCATATTCGGAGGCCCAGATTTCGTTCAGGCCGTACTGGTTGAAAAGCACCGGCACATCGAGCGAGTAGCGTGAGCCAAACGGGAAGTACCCGCCAAATACCGTCACCTCCGTGGGCGAGGCCATGGAATCATCATCCGACTGCACCGCGTCGATTGTCCCGCGCTGCATCGCCTGGAAAAGCTCGCCCGTCGGCACCAGCTGATCGGCGTAGAAAAGCTCGATCTGCATCCGGTCGCCCGCGATCTGGTTGAACATCTTGATGGCAGGATCGATCACTTCGGCGGCCAGCGCGGCCCCCGCATAGGTCTGCATCCGCCACTGGATCGTGCTCTGCGCCAGTGCCGGTGTCGCCAGCGCGGCCGGGCCGGCAACAGCAGCCCCCTGAATAAACTTGCGTCTTGTCGTCATCACTTTTCTCCTAGTTGTTGGATTGTGGTCCCCTGCCGTGGGGCTTCTTGGAATTGTCAGTCCTGTATTCGCTGGCCAAAACGGCCATGATCCACTCATCGTGCCACCTGTCACCGATCTTAACCGCGTCGCGCAGCGTTCCCTCATGCACAAAACTGCAGGCACGATAACAAGCGATGGCACGCGCGTTGTAGGCCAGTACCTTCAGGTCGATCCGGTGCAGGCGCATAGGCCCGAAGGCGTGGTCCAGGGCTTCGCGCACCGCCGTTCGTCCGATACCCTGTCCAAGCAGGTCCTCGCTGAACAGGCCGATGGCCAGCCGCGCGGAACGGTCATGCTCTGAAAGGCTGTGCAACCTGATCTCTCCAGCCGCGTGCCCATCCACTTCGATGATGCGCGCGTAGGGATGCGCGATCAGCCAGTCCAGCCACCCTTGGGACAACTTTTCCGAACGCCCTGGCATCTGTCCGGGTTGCCCGCCGTACATCCGGTGGATTTCCTCCGAAACAGGCCGCCCCGCGTGGGCGGCGACATCGGCCTGCTGAGGCATGCGCAATCTGACTTTCACCATGTCCTCAGTTTCCATAGACCACCCCCGGCAGCCACAGCGCCAATTGTGGAAAGACCATCACCAGCGTCAATGCGCCGACCATTACTGCTACGAAGGGCGTGATCGACGCATAGATGTCCCGCAGCCGGATCTCAGGCGGGGCCATCGCCCGCATCAGGAACAGGTTATAGCCGAAAGGCGGGGTCATATAGGCGATCTGCGTGGTGATCGTGTAAAGGATGCCGTACCAGATCAGGT
>CAYUSM010000464.1:0-2621 GCA_964447345.1 uncultured Sulfitobacter sp.
GGGGCTTTGCCCCCTGGACCGGCGGCCCGCTGAGCTGGCTCGACATCATCGGCACACCTTACGCGGTGGAACGCTGTGAAGAGCTGGCCGCGAAGTTCGGCCCCCGGTTTGAGCCGCCTGCCCTGCTGAAAGAAATGGCTGCAAAGAACCAGACGTTCTATGGCCGTTTCGGCGGCGAGGCGCAGGCAGCAGCCTGAACCAGATCAGGATATTGAATTGGAAAGGGGCGCCGGTGCGCCCCTTTTTCTTTGTGTCATGTTCTTAGCGCGCGAGGGGGGTGCGCGGCACTCAAGCCGCGTCCGGCAGAAGAAAGACGGCGCGCGCCCGCGCGGTATGGAGCCGGTTGCTGTCATACCACTTGAGCAGCACATCCTTTGACATCAGGTCGGGGTTGCTGGAAACAAAGCCATCAAAACTCACATCCGGGTCCGCAGACAGTCTTTCGGCAATCAGGCTCATGAAGGCATAGGTGATCGTCAGGTTGAACTTTTCCGGCGCGCCAGCCTTGGCCGCGATTGACCGAATACCCTTTGCGTAGATGGCCGATGCATCAATGAAGTCGTGTCTTCGAAGCAGGTCATAGGCCACGCGGACGTGTTCAGCGTGGCGAAAGACCGTATTGTCGATGTCGTGCGCCTCAAACGCACGGGTGATTGGCGCTGCATCATGCGCGGCAGTCATTCCTGAACCTCCTTGAATTTGTGACTGTCCTTGGCGGTCAGATCGAGATCGTAGACCGACTTCAGCTTGGCAATCTTTTCGATGGTCTCGGGCGAGAACGGCGGCTTGTTCTCAAAACTGTGCAGCGCGATCCCTTCGATGAGATCACCCAGTGACATATCGAGGTGTTCGGCCGTGCCTTTGAGCACCTTCAACAGACGCTTTTCGATCCGGAGACCGGTTTGTGTACGTTCGATCTTTTTCATACCGTTACCAATGTACCAAGGTAACAGATTCGTCAATGACCTTCTTTGCGGCCCTACCGCAGCCCCAGCTTGCTCAGCAGCCGGTCGCGCTTCATCAGCCACCACCCGGCTTCAATTGGCCAGAGGTTGTGGCCCTCGTCAGCGCCCAGGGCTGCCGCGGCATGCAGAGGCCAGTTGGGATCGTCCAGCAATTCGCGTGCAAGGGCGATCATGTCAGCGCTGCCCTCCCGGATCAGCCTGTCGCAAAAGGCCGCATCCCAGAGGAAGCCGACGGCCATTGTCGCCATCGTGGCCTCATCGCGGATCTGGGCCGCGAAGGGAGCCTGAAAGCCTTCCTCGATCTTCATGCGGCGCGGACGGTCCTTGCCGCCGATCCCGCCGGTTGAGACGTCGATGATGTCAACGCCTGCCACCTTGAGGGCCTTGGCAGTGCTGATGGTATCTTCGACCTCGACCCCGCCGTCGATCCAGTCTGTGGCCGAAAGGCGAAAGGCAAGTGGCAGGGCATCGGGCCAATGCGCGCGGATGGATTTGGCCACCTCAATGGCGAAGCGCTGACGGTTCTCTGTGCTGCCACCCCAGCGGTCCGTGCGCTGGTTGGAGATGGGCGAAAGGAACTGGTGGACGAGAAAGCCGTGGGCCGCATAAACCTCGATGATCTTGAAACCGGCTTCCTGCGCGCGGCGGGCGGCCTCGCCAAAGGATGCGATGACGCGAAGGATGTCGTCCTCGGACATCTCCTTAGGTGCGGGCCAGCCGTCTGCGTAAGGTATGGCGGAAGGGCCGCAGGCGTCCCAAGGTGCTTCATCCCTTTCGGCGATGTCGTCCTGATCGACGGGCGTTTCACCGTGCCAGGGGCGGCGTTCAGACGCCTTTCGACCCGCGTGGCTGAGCTGGATGCCAGGCACCGCGCCCTCGGCTTCGATGAAAGCTGTGATGGGTTTCAGGCCTGCGATCTGCGCGTCCTCCCAAAGGCCGAGATCACCGTGGGTGCGCCGTCCGTCACGCTCTACGGCAGTGGCTTCGGCATAGACCAGGGCAGCCCCACCCAGCGCAAAGCGGCCCAGATGCACCATGTGCCAGTCATTGGCGTGGCCATCCTTGGCCCGGTACTGGCTCATCGGGGAGACAGCGATGCGGTTTTTGAACGTGATGTCGCGCAGGGTGAACGGTGAGAATAGGGAGGTCATAGAGATCGGGGCCCGGAATTGCCGTGAGATTTCTTTGGTTTAGCAAGCTTGCACGGGGCCTTGAAGCGAGGAGTGCCGCAGGTCACGCTTTCCTGAACGGGGATCATCTGGTGTCATGACCTGCCCAATGGGCTTCCGGCAAGCGCCCCGTCGCAGGGGCCCTTCAGACCAATGGCGTCAATCGGGTTGACCGTGTCCCCTCAAGGAATTGAGGTATTGAGCGTCGGACCATGACCGGACTTGCTGTCCAGCCCTTCGTTGACCTTTTTCAGCCGTGCCTCGATCTTTGACTTGTCGATTACCTTCAGCACATCCGTGCTCCAGTCTGCGACCGCCTTTTCGAGGGCCTTCTTCTTGTCCGCGTCTTCGGCTGTCTTGGTGATATTGACGACCTCACCACCCATGACCTTCATCTCGTCCATCATGGCATCCACATGTTCCTGCTCATGCGCCATGAGTTCCTTGTAGAAACGCTTCCATTCCTTCTTGGCCTTGTCGCTGAGCT
>CAYUSM010000465.1:0-2611 GCA_964447345.1 uncultured Sulfitobacter sp.
TCGCTGGCTTCGGCCCGCTGGTGGAACGTCTGGAAATGAACCTGACGAACCCATCGCCTGACCTGCCAGCAGAGACACGCTCCACCGTGGCAGAACCGCACCCGATCCTCAGCGACGAGCGCGTCCGCCGCGCCCTTTCCATGGCGATCGACCGCGCGCTGCTGACCGAAGTGGGCTATGGCAAGGCCGGTACACCCACCTGTAACCTCGTCCCTGCACCGGCAATCTATGCCTCCGACAACGAGGACTGCCTGACGCAGGACCTTGACGGTGCAAAGGCGCTGCTGGACGAAGCAGGCTGGACCGACAGCGATGGTGACGGTGTGCGTGACAAGGATGGCATGAAGCTGTCCCTGCTCTATCAGACCTCCACAAACGCTGTGCGTCAGGACTTCCAGGCGCTGATCAAGGATTGGTGGAGCCAGATCGGTGTTGAAACCGAACTGCGCAACCTGGACGCATCCGTGTTCTTTGGTGGTGACCCAGGCTCCCCTGACACCTTCCAGAAGTTCTATGCGGACGTGGAAATGTACGCCAACACCTTCAACGGCACAGACCCGCAGGCCTATCTTGCGGCCTACCGTTGCGGCAACGAGCCTCGTCCAGCCAGCCAGTGGCAGGGTGAGAACATCAACCGCTTCTGCGATCCCGCCTATGACGCGCTGATCGACGAGCTGGCACAGACCGGCGAGTTGGACAAGCGTGCCGAAATCGCCAAGAAGATGAACGACATGATCACCAAGGACTCGATGACCATCGTGCCACTGGTGAACCGTGCGCGTGTCTCGGCCCATGCCAACAGCCTTGGTGGCATCAAGCTGAACGTCTGGGACAGTGAGCTTTGGAACATCGCTGACTGGTACCGTAAGGGCGAATAAGAGCGCTGGCGGGGTGCGCCCCGCCCGCTTTTCGCATCATCCTTTTCCGGGCGGCATCCCTGCCCGGAAAGCCGCAAGCCCGCTTGCGATGATACGAAGGGGCGATTGATGACAATCGAGGTTTATCTGGCCTACCTCGCGACCGTGGCAGTGTTCTTTGCCACCCCACCCGGCCCAAGCCAGATTCTCATGATCACGAACTCCGCACGCTTCGGCGTGAAGCGCTCCCTTTCGACGGTCGCAGGCGATCTGAGCGCCAATGCCCTGCAGATGACCGCCGCCGGTTTTGGCCTTGCCGTGCTGATTGCCCAGACCGACTGGCTCTTGGACGTCATCAAATGGGCAGGTGTCTGTTATCTGGTCTATATCGCGATCCGCACCTTCCGGGCCAAACCAGCTGCCCCCGATACCGAAGGGGTGCACAGCGGTCCGACCTCGGCCAAGCTCTTTTGGCAGGGCTTTTTCACTTCTGCTTCCAATCCGAAAGCAGTGTTCTTTTTTGCGGCACTTTTTCCGCAGTTCATCACCACCAGCCAGCCGGTCGCACCACAACTGCTGATCCTGGGGCTGACCTATATCGTGGTTGATGGCATCATCCTGATCATTTACGGGGCAACCGCGCGCCGTCTGATGCGTGGCCTGGCCACACGGGGCAACCTTCTGAACCGACTGTCGGGCACCATGATGTTGGGCGCTGCGGCACTGCTGGGAGCAAAAGACGTACATGCACGCTGACGCACACGCGCCGATCTCGGCCACTATGGGGACAGCAACCATATGCTAACCTTCACATTTCGACGATTGATCCTGTCGATCCCGACGCTGCTTTTCATCAGTCTGGTGATTTTCGGCCTGTTGCAACTGGCCCCCGGCGACCCGATGGCACAGGTGCCATTGACCGTCCCGCCCGAAGTGAAACAAAAGATGCGCGAAGCGCTTGGCCTCGGCGAAGCCTGGTATGTGCAGTACTACAAATGGCTCATTCAGTTCTTCTGGATCGAACCGAAGATCTTCATTGATTACCTGACGAACTCCAGCTTCCTGTTCGGCTGGCTGCCCGACACATCCCTCTACAACGGGGAGCTTCGTGTGATCTCCTGGCAGACCCGCTCGCCCGTGATGGACATCGTGGTGCAGCGCATGCCGCAGACACTCTGGGTGGTGGGCCTGGCCTATATCGTTGGCATCGTGATCGCGATCCCCATCGGTATCTACTCCGCCTATCGCCACTACTCGGTCTTTGATCAGGCCGGTACGTTTATCACCATGATCGGCTTCTCGATCCCCCCCTTCTTCACAGGCCCTCTGCTGATCGTGATCTTCTCGGTCTACCTGGGCTGGCTGCCGTCGATCTATGACACCACGCATGTGGTCACGGACTGGGCCAGCTTCAAAGTACAGTTCTTCCAGATGATCATGCCGGTGATGGTGTTGGCCCTGCAGACCACCGCCCAGATAAGCCGCTACATGCGGGGTGCGATGCTGGACAACCTCAATCAGGATTACGTCCGCACCGCCCGCGCCAAGGGCCTGCGGGAAGGTGTCGTGGTGATGGTGCACGTGCTCAGAAACTCGATGATCCCGGTGGTCACGGTCATCGCGCTGGGGATGCCCGCCATCTTCGGCGGCGCGATCATCACCGAGAACGTGTTCAAGGTGAATGGCATCGGGCAACTCTTGCTGACCGCCCTCTTCGCCAACGACCTGCCGATGGTGATGACGCTGACCTTCAT
>CAYUSM010000466.1:0-2609 GCA_964447345.1 uncultured Sulfitobacter sp.
GACCATATCGTGACCGTCCGACGTGGCAGCAAAGCCGGTGACTTCAGCATAGATTCTGGCACCCCGGGCCTTGGCATGCTCAAGGTCTTCCAGGACCACCATCCCTCCGCCGCCGGATATCACAAAGCCGTCGCGGTTGGCGTCGAATGCACGGGACGCGCGCTCGGGCGTGTCGTTGTACTTTGATGACATCGCGCCCATCGCGTCGAAAAGACAGGAAAGCGTCCAGTCCAGCTCTTCCCCGCCACCTGCAAACATCACGTCCTGCTTGCCCAGCATGATCTGTTCTGCGGCTGATCCGATGCAATGCAGCGAAGTCGAGCAGGCCGAGGTAATGGAGTAATTGATGCCCTTGATCTTGAAGGCCGTCGAGAGGTTCGCACTGACGGTTGAGGACATGCACTTGGGCACCGCAAAAGGGCCAATCCGCTTGGTCGCACCGGTCTTGTCCACCGTGTCATGCGCGACCTTCATTGCAGATGTCGACGGCCCGCCGGAGCCTGCAATCAGCCCCGTTCGTGGGTTGGAAATGATCTCTTCGCTCAGCCCGGCATCCGCAATCGCCTGTTCCATCGCGATATAGGCATAGGCCGCGCCCGGCCCCATGAAGCGCAGCGTCCGCTTGTCGATATGTTCGGCCACGTCGATCTTGAGGGTCCCGGCGATCTGGCTGCGGAACCCGTGCTCAGCCATTTCGGGGCTTGCCTCGATCCCGCTTTTGCCCGCCTTGAGCGCCGCGGTGACCTCTTGGGCGTTGTTTCCGATGGACGAGACGATGCCCAGTCCCGTGACGACGACGCGCTTCATGTGCAGTCCCCCAAGTTGGCACGGATCATGGGTTTGCTCCTTCTTCCGATTGATTTCTGTCTATGACAGCAAAGAGAGAAGGTGCAAGCGCTTAGGATCGGGGATCACGGGCGTTCCATGATCCCCACCGGCGGGCAAGAGCATCCTGAAGCGCTATGGATCGGCGTTCATGTCCAGCTCCACGCCTTCATTCACGCCGTGGTCGCTGCGGTCGTCATAGGCATTCTGAATGTCTTGAAGATCGACCACGTAGGCATCCCATTCTTTCTGGGTTTCGGACCGGGTCAGGCCAAGGTCCTTGATGCGGTCCAGAAAGATCGCGGCCGTCTCAAGAAAGAACGCGTGGTGATTATTTTCATGCTTCAGCAGGGTTTTGTACATCTTGTCCCAGGTCTTTTTCTGGTCTGCATTGCCTTTGCTGTATTGCTTCCACTTGGGCATCTTGATCGTGGGCACGGCCTTGATGGTGAAGGTCGACAGGCAGCCGTCGAGGGCGAAATCTGCCGAGAAGCTCTGGTTTGGCCGGTACCGGCCCCAGTAGGGCTTCTTTTGCAGCGCATCAAAGACTGCGGAGATGGAAGTGCCGGACACCGCATTGCTGTCGCTGACCTTGGGCTTTTTGATGTCGGCTTTCATCACTGCCGGATCTGGCCCTGGGTCTTCCAGCAACACGCCAAGTTTATAGCCGTCGTTCGTGCTGTCGGCGTAGTCGGTAACAACGGCGATCAGATCGGCCTTTTTCGTCTTCCACAGCTTGTCCCAACCGGCTTTGTCGAGATCCTCAGATTGCAGAGCCTTGGCCATGGCCTCAGCCGCTTTGACAAAACCCTCGTGCTGTTTCTTGACATAGGCATCAATCGCCTTGTCCATGCGGTCCCATTCCGCTTTGCGGGCCTTTGTGGTCTTGGAGTATTCAGCCCATTTGGGCCGCGTGACCGTCGGTGTGGCCTTGAGCGTCGCTTCGGTGACCTTCTTTGCTTTGTCGAGTTTCGGTGTGGCCAGTGGCACCACGTCGTAGCTGACCCAGGCAGGGAGCTTATCAAGCGCCGTGGTGACCTTGTCCAGATCGGTGCCAGAGATGGTCTTGATCTTCTTTTTCGGCGCGCTGATGGAGGTTTTGATTTTGACAGGCATAAATACATTCCTTCTGAAAATGCGCTTTGCCTAGCAGAAGGAAACGCACCTCAATAGCGGGAATGTCGCAAGGATGTCTTGCAGGTTTGCAAGGGTGGTGCGGTGGTCAGCTTTCGCTCAGCGCGACCTTCATATCCTTGACCTGATAGATGACCTCACCATCGGCCTCTACAATTCCATCGGCCACGCCCATGGTCAGGCGGCGCGTCTGGATCGCCTTGGTAAAGTCGATCTTGTAGGTCAGCATCTTGCGGTCCGGGCGCACCATGCCAGTGAGTTTCACTTCACCCACGCCAAGCGCATATCCGCGCCCCTGCCAGCCGCGCCAGCCCAGGTTGAAGCCTGTGAGCTGCCACAGGCCATCCAGACCAAGACATCCTGGCATGATCGGGTTGCCGGGGAAGTGACACTCAAAGAACCAAAGCTCTGGCGTGATGTCGAACTCTGCAGTGATGTGGCCCTTTCCATGCGCACCGTCATCCGCAGAGACATCGGTGATCCGGTCCATCATGAGCATCGGGGGGGCGGGCAGTTGGGCATTGCCGGGGCCAAACAGCTCTCCGCGGGCGCATTTCAGCAGATCATCTTTGTCAAAGCTGGTGGGATAGTCGGCCATGGCGCGCTCCTGCGGGGGTCTGTTGGATTCGAAGCGGTCTACATGCGGCGAG
>CAYUSM010000467.1:0-2606 GCA_964447345.1 uncultured Sulfitobacter sp.
TAACGGCCCTCATCCTTGCTCTTGAGGTAGTCCAGCAGCTTGCGGCGGCGGGCAACCATCTTGAGCAGGCCACGGCGGCCGTGGTTGTCTTTCTTGTGAGTCTTGAAGTGCTCGGTCAGCGTGGTGATGCGGTTGGTCAGGATCGCAACCTGCACCTCTGCAGAACCGGTATCGCCCTCTTTCGTGGCGAAGTCCTTCATGACGCGCTGTTTTTCTTCAGCAGTGATCGACATCGGGGTCTCCTTTCAGAGTTGGGTTTCGGTATGGCGCAGGCCGGGATGTCGTCCAGCTCAGGCCCGTGGAGAGGCGCGCACCCAATAAGATTCGATGCAGCGACGGTGGCGTATAGGAAATATCGCGATGGATGGCAAAGGGTTATTGCAGGGGGGCAGCCGTCAATCACCTACAAGGTTCAGCGCCACGGCTGAACTGAGCGGGATGAGCGAGATGTCCGCCATGCTGAGCGCCGTGGCCCCACGCACCTGCGCCACAACCTCATCCCCCATCCAGACCTGCAGCTGACCTTCCGCTTCCGGATCACCAAGGACGGACACTAGCGGCGGTTCGCTGCCTGCCGCGCTGTCATCCCAGACAAAAAGCAGAGAGTCATCCTCGGGCTCGAAATCCAGTATCGTGGCGCGGTTGGCCAGCCAGTCGCCCAAGACGATATCATCAGCGCCCGTGCCGCCGTGTACCATATCGCCTTGCCCAGCTATGATCAGATCGTTTCCGCCGCCACCATTCAGGAAATCCGAGCCGTCGCTGTCTGTCATCCCCGGGGCCGCAGGATCATCCACCACGCCGTTCAGCGTGTCGTCGCCCCGCCCGCCAAAAAGTGTGTCCTCACCCCCATCTCCGCGCAGCAGATCGTCTCCCACCCCGCCAGACAGCGCATCATCTCCGTCACCCCCATAGAGGTTGTCTTCGCCCGCCGACCCATTGAGATCATCATCGCCCGCTTCGCCATAGATGAAGTCATCATCATTCTGCCCGACCAGCGTATCATCTTCGGCCCCGCCAAAGAGATCATCATCACCGTCCGAACCCATCAGCGTGTCGTTGCCGCCTTCGCCTGACAAGGTGTCATTGCCCGCGTCGCCCCGCGCCTCATCATCACCGGCACCAGTTAAGACCAGATCATCGCCGTCACCGCCGCTTGCGCGGTCCATGTCGTCAGTGCCGGTCAGCGTGTCTGCCTCGGCATCGCCCAGGATCAGGTTCACGCTGCGATCGGTTTCGGAATTCTCAGTGTCGGTGGGGTCGACCTCGTCCACCTCATCTTCTGCGTTGACATCGACATAGGCTGCGGCCCCAACCGCCATCAACCCCATCAATCCAGCCAGCCACAACATGCCAATGATCACCCAAAACGAAAAACGACCAGACGTCGCTGGCCAGATAAGGCCACGGATTTCCCGATCAGGTCAAAACCAAAGCCGTAAACTGGTTAAGGGCTTGAGACCGTTACCCCGGTGCCTCCCAGGTCACGGGACGTTGGGCGTACGGCAGATACAGCGGGTGTCTGGGATGGCCATGTTTGGACAGACCAAGGTGAAAGACCGGCGTCTTGAGGGTCCTCAACAGCGCGGCCACTTCTGGTCCGCGTTGCCGATGCTCTCCATGAACGCCCCAGGCGGCGATGATGTCATCGCTCCACGCAGCGCCCTCTTTCAGGGCGGCATCATTCTCAGGTCCAACCGGATCAACAGTCGCACGCATGTCGCGTGGGTCCGTCGCACGCCAGGCAAAGATGTTGGTCACACTGAACGCGCCGTATCCCAGATGCCGCGCCCGCCGTTCGCAGCGTTCCACCGTGGGGTCATTCTGCACTTCGTTCGCTGTCGACGGGTTAAGCATGACAAACATCACCCGTCTGCCATCGGGGTTCCAGACCCGAGTGAGGCTGTAACGATACCGCTCGCAGTCCGAGTAGACGGCGGTTGAGGGCGCATCGCCCTTGGTATGGCTGCGGGTGATCATGCGCGGCTCTGATGCCAAAGTGCCGCCTGTTGCACAACGAAAAAAGGCCGCTGCTTCTTCAAGCAGCGGCCAGTCTGGGAAGTGGAGGGATCAGGCAGGTGCCGCGACCCGGCGTTCCTTGATGTCAAAGACAAGGCCCTGCATCTCGATCACTGCTGCTGCGACGACGGCAAAGACGATATGCCCCCAAAGCGCTACCCAGGTAATCCCGCTAAAGCCTAGAAAGGCGGGCATGCCAGCGACCAGATGCGCCATGACGTAAAGCGCAAAGACCCACAGCGCGACGCCGTAAGCAACGGCTGTCAGGCTCCAGTGCAGGGACGGCAGGACCGCACGTTGAACGGGCCGGGCGATCAGGAAGTACCCCAGTGTGTATGCCACAAGGCCTGTCAGGACATGAACCAGATAGGCCGCACCCGATGGGCTTGCGCCAAAGACTTGCTTGAGGGTGGAACTGGCCAGTCCGACAGGGGCCAGCTTGGCGTAGCCCAGAAGCGGGCTGAGGCCCTGGCCGAAGGCATCGAATGCCACAGTTGCCAAAGCGCCAGCGCTCAGAAGGGTAAAGATGGTGCGTTTCATAGGGGTATCTCCTCGTGTTGGGTTGCGTGTCTGTTGCAGTCAACATG
>CAYUSM010000468.1:0-2595 GCA_964447345.1 uncultured Sulfitobacter sp.
TTCAGGCAGGCCTCTTCAATGGAATTCATGTCATAGGGGTCGCAATATTCGACCAGATCGCCGCCCACCTCCGGCATGGAGGAGCGTTCCGACACGACGCCGGTTTTGCCGTAGCTCAGGCTTTCGCCGATGGGCAGACCCCAGCCTTCGTAAAAGCTGACCATCGCGGTAAACAGGCAATTGCGGTAGAGAAAATCAAGCTCCCGGTCAGAGGCATCGGTAAAGATTTCCACCCAGCCGCCGAGGTTGCCGGTGGCCTGCATCAGCCGGTTGAAATCCTCGTTGAACGAGCCCGGACGGCCGACAAAGACCAGTTTGGGCAGGGTGATGTCCCGGTTCTGGCCCAGACGCTGCCAGACCTGCGCCAGGGCCCAGAGGTTCTTGCGGATGTCCATCGTGCCCACGCAAAGCACATAGGGCCATTTCAGCAGCGCACGGACCTCGCTGTTCATGTCCCAGGTCTGATCGAGCCTTGCGTAGGTGTCGGGAATCTTGGGCAGGTTGACCCCTGCCGGGTGGCTTTCGGGTCGGTCGGGGGGCGGCTTCAGCGCCTCCTGCGCCAGCGGCAGCACATGGACGGGCTGTTGCGCGGCATGGGCGTCCAGAAACGTCTGCAAATCCTCTGCCGTTGCCTTGGAATTGGCAAGATAGAGGTCCGTGGTGTCCAATGTGCTGTGCAGCCAGCGGTAGAAAACCATGGGGGCGCTGCCGTGGATGTATTCAGGGTTCTGGATCTGAATGAGGTCATGCACCAGCACTGCACTTTGCACCCCGCGTTTGCGCAGACGCTTGAGCGCATTGTCCTCGCGCTGCCAGCTGGGATCGGCCCAGCCTGCGTCCAGCATCACCACCCAGTCGCCCGGCCCGCAGACCTCCAGCGCATTGGGGGCCGCTTGCGGTGCCACCTGTGTTTTTGCGCGCGGGGCAGAGGCGCGCCAGGCCTCGATCGTGGTGCCGCGTTTCGCAAAATACGCGGCATCCCCCCGTGCTGCCTTGCGGTCGCGGATCATCGTGTGAAACGCCCGTTTCACCGGCTGATCCGCATAACGCTGCAACGACGGGCGCGTGGGTTGCGGCATGGATTGGCCCAGCAACTGGGCAAGGGCTTTGAGGTCGGACATGCCGGTCTTGCCCAGCTCTGCATAAGGTCTGATCTGGTAGTCCCGGCCATCCGCGCTGGAATAGCCCAGCCAGATGCGCTCGGCCCCGGTCTGGGCGGCGACCTCGTCGATCATCATGACCATGACGCGCTGGATGCCGCTGAGGTGGGCGAAGCGGGAGATATAGGAGCGCAGATCAGTGACGTCGAAAATGATCTTATTCATATAAAATAAACCGCACCCGAAAGACTGCGGCGTATTGGCAGATTGGTTTTCGCTTGGCAAGCGTGCCGCCCGGGGTGCCGGGTTTGGGCGGAAATCCGTTATGTCTTGTGCCCTTGTCAGGGGTCGTTTACGGTTTGGCGGGCTTTGATGACCGTGCACCATGGTCACCCCGACAGGACCATGTGACCCGCCGCCGCCTATGCCCCGTTTCCTTGTCTCGACCTTCCGCAGATTGCTGACCGTGGATCTGAGCCCGGCAGGTGATCTCGACCGCATCGAAACAATTGACGAAGGCCATGGTGTCTATTTCGGGCTGCAGCGCCGGGGCCCGTTCATTTTCGTGGCTGAACGCAACCTCGACATCCACAAAAAACCCATCACGCCGGGTGTGCCGCGCGATGCGATCCGGGTCTATCTCAAGGGCCCCGGAGGGCGTATCCGGCGCACGCCCATCCGCTATACCAGCAAGGCTTTCGACGATCTGCACCAGATCGCCTATGACCGCGGCTGGCTCTTTGTCACCTCGGCAAAATTCCCTTTCCTTGTCCGCAAAAGCCTCAGCATCGGCGGGCGGCGGGGCATCGATATCCGCGACGGTGTGCCAGCGCCTTACATCCGCAAGAACGACCACAATCACGATGCCTATCACATCAATTCGGTGGCGGTGGACGGGGATCAGCTGATGGCGCTGGCGCACAACTGGGACCAGCCGAGTTTCGCGCTGCGCATGTCACTGGCCGACGCGCGGGCAGGGCGGATGGCGCTGACGCGGCGCTACGAGGATCTGGGGTTCTGCTGTCACGACATCATCCCGGCGGGGGATCATTTCTGGACGCTCGACAGTGGCGGCTCCGCCCTGGTGCGGGTCGATGTGGCGACGGGGGCCAAGGCGCGTTTTGACATTGTTTCGCCGCGCGACAAGGACCGGGGCGGCAAGGACATTCCCTTCCCGCGCGGCATTGATATTCAGGGCGATATGCTGGTCGTGAGCTACGGCTTTAACGAGGACCGCGCGGACCGCATGGACAGCGAGGCGATGCTGGCAATCTTCGATCTGCGCACGGATACTTTCGTGAAACACATTTCTTTGGGGGCGCATGGGAACACCTGCGCGGTGCTGGCGCTGTGATTTCATCTAACGCATTGATATATAATTATTATCAGGCGCATCGCCCATGACCCGAACGCTTTTGCACTTTGGTCTTGCCAAGACGGCCACCACCTACCTGCAACGGCGGGTGTTTCCCGCTGCCAAGGGCGTCAATTTCCT
>CAYUSM010000469.1:0-2593 GCA_964447345.1 uncultured Sulfitobacter sp.
GTCAAGATGCTGCGCCCGCAGGGCTGATGCGGCTGGCCTTCTATGCGCCGATGAAGCCGCCGGATGATCCGGTGCCCTCAGGCGACCGCAACATCGCGCGCGGGCTGGTCGCAGCGCTGGAGCATGCCGGAGCAGAGGTGGTCCTGGCGAGCCGGTTCCGGTCGCGGGAGGGGCGCGGTGATGCCGCGCGGCAGGAAGAGCTAATCGCTGCGGCAGAGGATGAGATTGGACGGGTTGTCGAAGAAGGCAGGGGCGCGGGCTGGCAGGCCTGGGTGACCTACCACAATTACTACAAGGCTCCTGATTTGATCGGGCCTGCGGTGTCGGCAGCCCTTGGCATTCCTTATGTTCAGATTGAATCCACCCGTGCGCGCAAGCGGCTTGAAGGCCCTTGGGCGGCGTTTGCCTTGCAGGCGGAGGCGGCGGCGGATGCAGCGCAGTCGATTTTCTATTTCAGTGAACGGGACGCGGAAGCCTTGAGACGAGATGCCCCGGAAGGGCAAAGGTTGCTGCACTTGCGTCCTTTCCTGAACCGTCAAGCGCTCCCTGCGGTTGCACATGGCTCTGGCATTCTGTCGGTCGGGATGATGCGGGAAAGAGACAAGCTGAGCTCCTACCGGATCATCGCAGAGACGCTGGGACGGCTCGACAGAACAGACTGGCAATTGCGCATCGTCGGGGATGGGCCCGCGCGCGGTGAGGTTGAGGCGTTGATGCGCCCGTTTGGGGACCGCGTGCGGTTCTTGGGTCAGCTGGAGGGGGCTGCCTTGGAGGCGGCCTACGCAGAGGCCCGCATGTTCCTGTGGCCGGGCGTGAATGAAGCGCTTGGTTTGGTGTATCTGGAAGCGCAGGCCGCCGGGTTGGCAGTCGTCGCACAAGACCGACCGGGGATGCGCGATGTTCTGGCACCCGGACGCTATCCTGCGGAGCATGAAGGGGCTGAGGGTCTGGCCAAGATGATCGCTGGATATCTGGAGGATGACATGCGTCAGAAGGCGGCGGGGATGGCAGCGCGGGCGCATGTTGAGAAGTATCATTTGTTGCCTGCTGCCGCAGTGACACTGCGCGAGGGACTGGCAGCGGCGGGAGTTCAGATATGATCCGGCTGGCCCTGCTGCGGCATGGACATACCGCATGGAACCGGGCCGGACGGGTGCAGGGGCGCACGGATATCCCGCTGGATGCGGAAGCGGTGGCGCAATTGTCGAGCCTGCGATTGCCGGAGGATTGGCAAGACGCGCAGCTGGTCTCTAGCCCGCTGCAACGTGCCTTCGAGACAGCTAGGCTGGTCACAGGACGGACGCCACTAACCGACCCGGCCTTGATCGAGATGAACTGGGGTGATTGGGAGGGCGCGCGGGCGGCTGAGCTTGCCGCCGATCCGGAAAAGGATCATCGGCATATCGAAGACTGGGGCTGGCACTACACGCCGCCAAATGGTGAGAGCCCGCAACAAGTCAAGAACCGCCTTGCGCCCTGGTTGTCCGGTCTGAAAGAGGACACCGTTGCGGTTTGCCATATCGGCATCATGCGCGTGGTTCTGGCCATGGCCACGGGTTGGAACTTTGACGGCCCAGCCCCCTTTGTCGTCAAGCGGAACCGTCTTTATGTGGTGACATTGCATGGCGCAGAGATGCGGCTTGAGCCAGAGCAGGTGCGTTTGTTGGAGCGTCAGACATGAAGGTGATGATTGTTGTCACGCATTTATTGGGCAGCGGTCATCTGACGCGGGCTTTGACACTGGCGCAGGCCTTTTTGGATGCAGGCCATCAAGTCACGCTTGTCTCGGGCGGGATGCCATCAACCCATCAGAAACCCGCGAGGCTGGATTGGGTGCAGCTGCCGCCAGTGCGGTCAGATGGCACTGATTTTTCACGGCTGCTGGATGCGTCGGGTAGTTCTGCTGACGAAAGCTGGCTTGCGTCACGTCAGGCGGTTTTGATCGAAACGCTTCATGTGCTTGAGCCCGATGTGGTGATAACGGAGCTTTTTCCATTTGGCCGTCGCATCCTGAAAGAAGAGTTCCTGGCATTGTTGGCCGAGGTGGCCAAATTGGCGCGCCGTCCAAGGGTTCTTGCCTCCATCCGGGATATCCTTGCGCCACCGTCGAAGCCCGCGAAAGCGGTGTTCGCAGATGAAGTGATCAGCGCGTTTTACGATGGTGTGTTGGTACATTCCGACGCTGATCTGACGCCTCTTGAGTTGAGTTGGCCGGTGTCCACGGCCCTTTCACAGCGTTTGATCTACACCGGGTTTGTGGCACCGCCCCCCGCTCTGCCGCATCCCGAGCGTGTCGGTGCGGGAGAAGTGATTGTCTCGGCGGGCGGTGGCAACGTGGGACGGCCCTTGTTTGAGACGGCGAAAGCCGCAGCGGCGCTGGATGAAAAGCGGCAATGGCGGTTGTTGGTTGGTGGGAGCACGGCCGAAGACATCTGCAAGAACCTGAACGAAGATGTGCCTGGCAACCTGATTGCAGAACCCGCGCGTCCTGACTTTCGCCAGATGCTCCACCACGCGGCAGCGTCGGTATCGATGTGCGGCTACAACACCGCGCTTGATGTGCTGCAAAGCCCCTGCCCGGCTGTCTTTGTCC
>CAYUSM010000470.1:0-2589 GCA_964447345.1 uncultured Sulfitobacter sp.
TGCCGATGTATCTTACCCCCATGCTCCTGCCACGGCTCTACAGATGGGCACTTGCACATGACTGACTGGCCCCAAATCCGTTCTGTCGGCCTGTCCGGCGTCCTTGTCACCTTCGCCGCCGCAATGTCGGAACCCGCCAACCGGGCCGCCCTCGCGTTTCGCGCAGCCGTGGAGGAACAGGACTGGCCCGAAGTGACCGAGACCAGCACATCGCTTGTCTCCACCTTCCTCAGCGTCGAACTTGCCACCACGCCCATCGAAGCCCTCGAAGAGCGCCTGCGCGACTTGCTCGCCAGCCAAGACTGGTTCGCAGCTCCCCTGCCCGCAGGCCGCACCCTTTGGCACGTCCCGACCGTTTATGGCACCGACCTTGCCCCGCAACTGGAAGAGGCCGCCGCCCTTGCCGGTGTCGACCCTGACGCCGCGATCAAGGAAATCTCAGAGGCGCGTGTGCGTGTCCTGACCATCGGCTTCGCACCGGGTCAGCCCTACCTTGGCGAACTTAATGAGCGTTGGAACATCCCGCGCCAGCAGGGCCTGACCAAGGCGGTCCCTGCCGCCGCCCTTGTCATCGCGATCCGGCAGATGGTGTTGTTCACCAACGAGACACCGACGGGTTGGCGGCACATCGGGCAAACCAAGTTCAAGCTTTTTCGGCCCGAGAATGACAAACCCTTCACCCTCGCGCCCGGTGACGAATTGATCTTCCCCTCCATCAACCGTGCCGAGTACGACGCGCTGGAGGACAAGGATACCTCCGGTCTTGGCGGCGCGGAGAGCGAGGCGCTGACATGACCGCGCATCTGACTGTCACACAGGCAGGCCCCGCGCTCAGCATGCAGGACCAGGGCCGCCCGGGATACCGCGCCGAAGGGCTGACGCCCGGTGGTGCTGCGGACATGGTCGCCCTACACGAGGGGGCTGCCCTCCTCGGCCAAGCGCCCACGCATGCCGCCATCGAAATGGCGGGCAGCGGCGGGACGTTCAAGGCTGATACGGACATCCGCATTGCCCTGACCGGTGCCGAGATGGCCGCGACCATCGATGGCGAGGCGCTCACGTGGAACGCCAGCCACCTGTTGCCAGCCGGTGCCACGCTGACCATCGGCGGGGCCAAGAACGGGGCCTACGGGTATCTCCATGTCGGCGGCGGTTTCGCGACGCCCGAGGTCATGCGCTCCCGCGCCAGCCACCTCGCCTGCGGCATCGGCGGATTGATCCAGAGCGGCGACAGCTTCCCCATCGGGCCTGACAAAGGCCGCGACGTGGCCATGACCCTTGCCCCGATGAACCGGTTCGGCGGCGGCAAGATCAGGATCGTCTCCTCCATGCAAACCAGCAATTTCGCCCCAGAGGTGATCAAGCGCTTTGGGCAAACCACCTTCCGCAGGGATGCCCGTGCCAACCGCATGGGGGTGCGCATGGACTTCGATGGCGAAGGCTTTGCCACCGAAGAACAGCTCAGCATCGTCTCAGAAGTTGTCGTGCCGGGCGACGTGCAGGTCTCCGGCGATGGCGCGCCATATGTCCTGATGTACGAATGCCAGACAACGGGCGGTTACCCCCGCATCTGTTCTGTACTGCACTGCGACCTGCCGCGTGTGGCACAGGCCCTGACCGGGGCCGAGATCAGCTTTGAGTTTGTTGAGCGTGACGAGGCCGTTGCCCTGCAATCCCGTTATCTGGCCGAATTGAAATCTCTGCCGTCTCGTGTGGCCCCATTGGTTCGCGACCCTGCAGACATCAAGGACCTGTTGTCCTACCAGCTTGTCGGCGGGGCGATCTCGGCCACTGCGAATCCGTTTGAAGAGGAGACCTGAACCATGCCAACCGTCGATCTAAACGCCGATATGGGCGAAAGCTTTGGCCCGTGGAAAATGGGCGATGACGCATCCCTGCTGAAAATCGTCACCTCCGCCAACATCGCCTGTGGCGGGCATGCAGGTGACGCCGACGTGATGGCGACGACCATGAAGATCGCCCATGAAAATGGTGTCGGCATCGGCGCGCATCCGGGGTTCATGGACATCGCGGGGTTCGGGCGCAACCGCATCCAGATGCCGCGCAGCACATTGCAGAACCAGATCCGCTATCAGGTCGCCGCCAGCATAGGCATGGCGCGCAGCCTTGGAGCCGAGGTGCGGCACCTGAAACTGCATGGTGCCATCGGCAACATGACGTCCGAGGACGCCCAGATGGCAGAGGACCTTTATGACGCGGCGCTGAGCGTCGCACCGGACCTGATCGTGATGGTCCTGGCCGCGACTGCCCAAGAGGAAGCGGTCAAGAAGCTCGGGTGCAAATGGGCCGGAGAAATCTTTGCCGACCGCGCCTATAACGACGATGCGACGCTGGTGGACCGTCGGCTTCCCGGTGCGGTGATCCACGACGCCGACCGGGCTGGCTCACGCATGGTCGAAATGGTTCAGGCAGGTGCCATCATCACCGAAAGCGGCAAGCGGATCGAGACGCAGATCGACACGATCTGTCTTCATGGGGACACGCCCGAAGCAGTTGAAATTGCGGGGTCGGTCCGGGCGCAACTCGAAGCGGCCGGGATCAGCCTGGAGACGTTTGAGGGGCACGATT
>CAYUSM010000471.1:0-2586 GCA_964447345.1 uncultured Sulfitobacter sp.
GGATCGGTGCCGCCGGAGACCGCGAAATCGTCAAGCTTCGACAGCGGCTGGATCTTGTTGTGGCCATGCGCGTCCAGTTCAGGCCAGTCCTTGCGCGGCGCCCAGGAGGCCGGACCGACGCCGTCCATCATCGGGTCACCGGTGGGCACATAGGGGCTGCCTGCGGCCTTGGAGGTGCGTTGCAGCGCCAAAACGGGGCGGTCCGGGTTCTGGCCCGAGGGCACGGTGACCTCACCGCGTCCGTGGGGCAGAATGAACGTCTTGTCCTTGGGGACGGGGAAGGGCCCCTGATTTGGCGCGATCTGGCCGTCATCCGTTTCAAGCGGATAGCCTTCGCGCATGTTTTCGGTCTGCAGGTAAAAGATCAGCCCTGCGAAGAAGATCCAGAAAAGCCATATCGCGGCGCTTGCCAGATCGAAGTTTCCGAAGAATTCTACACCAACCATTTTTGCCTCCGTGGTTTGCGTGTGATCGCGCCAAAGGCGCGCAATCGAATGTCGTTACGTTGGAAAATCCGCGAGCCCGATGGGCCGGGATGCGGATTCGGTGAGCGGGCGCGCGCGGACCAGAGGCCCGAGCGCGATGAGTGTTGCGAAAAGCAGGCCGATCTCGATGTGGTAGACGACCGAATAGCCGGTGGTGGCCGATTGCAGCGCCTCGCCAAGGCTGCCGTTGAGGGCGGCGGCGTTGATCACATCGCGCAGCGCACCGCCGAGGAAGATCGAGACACCTGCAGCGGTGGCCTGAGCAGCGCCCCAGGCACCAAGGGCAAGGCCCTTGCCTGCTGCCCCTTCGGTATCAAGTGCCATGGCAGAGGTGAGTGTGGAGACGGCAAAGAGCCCGCCACCCAGCCCGATGCCAAAAGCACCGGCGAAGAACAGAACCGCAGAGTTCATGGGGGCAGCAAAGATCACAGCGGAGAAGGCGATGAGACCCATCAGCAGGCCGCGTGCGGCCATGCGGTGCGGGTTGATCGCGGATTTGAGCCAGCGGGCGGCCAGACCAAAGCCAATGAGCGCGCCAATGGCCCACATCGCTGTCAGCAGGGTCGTGGCAGAGACGGAGAGGCCGAGAATTTCACCACCATAGGGCTCCAGCAGCACGTCCTGCATGTTGAAGGCCAGCGTGCCGAGGAAGACGACGGTGAGCAGGCGCTTGGCTTCGGTTTTTCGGGTCAGGTCGTTCCATGCGTCCGAGAACAAGGGGCGCGGTGCGGCGCGTTCCGCCTTGCTCATCGGGGTGACTTTTTCCTGCTTCCAAAGGGCGATGACGTTGAGAACGATGGTCACGACGGCGGCACCCTGTACAACCTGAACCAGCCGCAACGCACTGAAATCACGAAGTAATGTGCCGATGAGAACAGCGGAGACGCCCATGCCGATGAGGAACATCACGTAAAGGAGGGCCACGACCTGCGGCCGCGTCTCATCACTCGCGCGGTCGGCGGCGAGGGCCAGACCGGCGGTCTGGGTCATGTGCATGCCAAGACCGGTCAGCAGAAAGGCAAGCGCCGCGCCGACTTCACCGGCCCATTCGGGGCCAGCGACCTGGTCGCCGGAAAGGACAAGCAGGCCCATGGGCATGATGGCGAGGCCACCAAACTGCCAAAGCGAGCCGAACCAGAGGTAGGGAATGCGCTTCCAGCCGATGGCGGAGCGATAGGTGTCCGACCGGAAGCCCAAAAGCGCGCGGAAGGGCGCGACAAGGACAGGGATGGCGATCATCACCGCGACGATGGTCGCGGCGACACCCAGTTCCACGATCATCACGCGGTTGAGGGTGCCCAGCAGCATGACCGAGGCCATCCCAACGCTGATCTGGAAGAGCGACAGGCGCAGAAGCTGCGCCAGCGGGAGTTGCTCGGACACCGCGTCTGAGAAGGGGAGCATCCGAAGGCTCGCGTTCTTGACAAGGCTGCGCGGGATCATGGGCGATACTCCAGCGCGTTTGAGATGTAGAAGCCGGATGTGACCCGCTCGATGTCGCGCAGCTTGCCGGTCTTCAGCGCGTGGGCGAGGCGGGCAGGGCTGTGCGGGATCATCGTGGGCGAACGATCCGAGCGGGGGAAAAGCTTGCCCACCCGCCACATCGTCATCAGCAGCGGCGTGCGCGGGGCCACGGTGAAAACCATGTTGTCGCGCAGACGGGGTCCGAGGTTTTCAAGGATAGTGGCGATGTCTTCGGCGGTGTAATAGATCAGGCTGTCCATCGCGACGATGTGGTCAAAGCTGCCCAGCTTGGGGTTCAGCATGTCGCCCGCGCGGAAGGTCAACTTGTGATGCAGATCATTGGGTGTGCGTTTACGTGCGATATCAATGAGTTGCGGGGAGATATCGACACCGATCACTTCCGCCCCGCGTGTGGCCATCTCGAACGCCAGCGCCCCGGTTCCGCATCCCGCATCAAGGATGCGGCGGCCCGTGAGGTCCACTGGCAGCTGACCCAGGATCACATCCCGCATCCGATCCCGCCCCGCCCGCACGGTTGCGCGAATGCCGGAAACGGGCGCGTCGGAGGTCAGGCGCTCCCATGTCCGGGTCGCGGTGCGGTCGAAGTATGTCTCGACACGGTTACGGGTCGCTTCGT
>CAYUSM010000472.1:0-2563 GCA_964447345.1 uncultured Sulfitobacter sp.
GAATCGGCGCATGAAACTTCGCGGTAGTTCCACCCGGTCGAAAAGCATCTCGACACGGTCGGTGATCTCTTTGCCCTTAAGCGTGCCGAAGTTGTGGATGGGCTCAGCCACCTGATCGGCCAGTTGCATCTGCGGATTGAGCGAGGCGAAAGGGTCCTGGAAGATCATCTGCATATCAAGCCGCGCCGTGCGCAGGTCGCGCTGGTTCAGCGCCATGATATCCTTGCCACCAAGGGTGATGTGGCCATTCATCGGCTCCACCAGCCGCAGGATCGACCGACCAGCGGTTGACTTGCCGCAGCCCGATTCCCCGACAAGGCTCAACGTCTGTCCTTTGTTGATGGTGAAAGACACATCTTCAACGGCATGAACGTTGGCCACGGTGCGCCGGAAGAACCCACCCTTGACCGGGAAACGTGTTGTCAGGTTCTCAACCGTCAGCAGCGTCTCTTCCGTGCCTTCGATGGGCGCGATCTCCTTGCCCTCGCTGCCCAGCAGCTTCATCGGCTCGGGATACTTCTTGCCGGTCATCTCGCCCAGCTTGGGGACGGCTGCCAGCAGCGCCTTGGTGTAGGCATGCTGCGGGTTCTCGAAGATTTGCTCGACCGGGCCTTCCTCGACCTTTTTGCCGCGGAACATCACCACAACGCGGTCTGCCATCTGGGCCACAACGGCCATGTCGTGGGTGATGAACATCACCGCAGTGCCGGTTTCACGCTTCAGCCGGTCCATAAGGGCCAGGATTTCGGCCTGAATGGTCACATCGAGCGCTGTCGTCGGCTCGTCCGCGATCAACAGGCGCGGCTCGCAGGCCAGTGCCATGGCGATGACCACACGCTGGCGCATGCCGCCTGACAATTCATGCGGATACTGCTTGAGCCTGCGCTCAGGCTCTGGAATGCGGACCTGCTTCATCAGGTCAAGCGCGCGGGCCTCGGCCTGCTTTCTGCTCATGTTCTTGTGCAGCCGCAACCCTTCGGTCATCTGGCGGCCCACGGTGAACACCGGGTTCAGGGCCGTCATCGGCTCTTGAAAGATCATCCCGATCTCATTGCCGCGAATGCGCCGCATGTCGGCCTGGCCGGTGTCCGCCAGATTGACCTGGTCACCCTTCGCGCGGTCAAACAGGAGCTTGCCGCCCGCAATTTCACCACCGCCGTATTCCACCAGCCGCATCAGCGACAGGGAGGAGACCGATTTACCGGAACCGGATTCGCCCACGACGCAGACAGTTTCGCCCGGATTGATGTCAAAACTGACGTCTTCAACCCCGACAACCGGTCCGTCTTTGGTCTGGAATTCGACGCGAAGCCCTTGAATTTGCGCAATAGGTGCAACATTCGTCTGGTCGAGCATATTTTCCCCGTTCGCCATTTTGCAGCGTTATCCGCAAACGCTACGGCGATTGCCGCGCCGCGTCAAACGGCTCTGCTTGTTTGATAGGCAATTTTGAAGTTACCCGGAGTCAAGGCTTGCAATTTGTCCAAAACCTGTTGGTATACGCGCCATGCGCTTTGAGGGTGCGGGAAGGGACGTCGGTAAATATCTCTGCTTTTCGCTGAGTTAGCCAGCTTTCTTCATGTACCACCACAGCGACGAGACCGGGCAGGCACCACCTGCCCTAAAATGCGGCACCATCAAACGTGTCCAACAAGGAGAGTATTATGAAACTAAGAACCCTACTGATGGGTGCAATCGCCACTGGTGCGATGGCGCCCATGGTCATGGCTGACGGTCACGAAGGTGAGCGCGGGCGCGACGGCGAGGTCAAGATCATCTATTGGCAAGCGCCTTCGATCCTGAACCCCTTCCTGTCCGGCGGCACCAAGGACATCGAATCTGCCTCGCTCGTGGTTGAGCCTTTGGCGCGCTATACAGAGACCGGTGAAATGGTCCCATGGCTCGCAGCCGAGGTCCCTACGGTAGAGAATGGCGGCGTTGCTGCGGATCTGACGTCCATCACTTGGAAAATCGCCGAAGGCATCCAGTGGTCCGATGGCACACCTTTCACCGCAACTGACGTCAAGTTCACGGCAGACTACTGCATGGATCCCGAAGGCGGTTGTGCCCAGGGTGCAAAGTTTGACGGTGTCTCCAGCGTTGAGATCATCGACGACCTGACCGTCAAGGTCACCTTCGATCAGCCCAAGCCCAACCCATACGGCCCCTTCGTTGGTGGTGAGAGCCCCATCATCCAGGCCGCACAGTTTGCCGATTGCATGGGTGCCAAGGCACCTGAGTGCACCGAAGCAAACTTCAACCCCATCGGCACCGGCCCGTTTGTGGTGACAGAGTTCCGTCCCAATGACGTGATCACCTTTGCCGCAAACGACAACTTCCGCCATGCAGGCAAGCCTGCATTCGCCTCTGTGACTTTCAAAGGGGGTGGTGATGCGGTTGCCGCGGGCCGTTCCGTGCTGGAAACGGGCGAATTTGACTACGCCTGGAACCTGCAGCTGGCACCCGATGTCATCGCCAAGATGGAAGAAGCAGGCAAAGGTGTTGCCATCGCTGGCTTCGGCCCGCTGGTGGAACGTCTGGAAATGAACCTGACGAACCCATC
>CAYUSM010000473.1:0-2549 GCA_964447345.1 uncultured Sulfitobacter sp.
GGATTGTGGCTGGGCCTTACGATGCCGACACGGGGGCGGCGACCTCTGCGCATATCGTGGAGATGCTGGAATATTTGAAGAAACATCCCTCTCAGGGGGGGGCGGAGGTCATGGAGATGCCGCGCTTCTGGCATCCGCGCATGACCTGGTACGGGCCATCGGGGATTGGCACGGGGCGCGGGATTGCTGGGTTCAGGAACTGGCACCAGATCCCCTTCCTCAATGGTATGCCGGACCGGGGGCAGTACGTGGATGAGATTACCTATCATTTCTTCGGTGACCGGAACTATGCCGCTGTGACGGGTTGGCCGGACATGTATCAGACGATCTCGCATGGGGGCTGGCTGGGTATTCCACCGGTGGACAAGAAGATCGAGATGCGGAGCCTGGATTTCTGGCGGGTGGAGGACGGCTTGATCCGGGAAAACTGGGTGATGGTGGATCTGCTGCAGATGTATGATCAGATCGGTGTGGATGTGCTGGCGCGGATGCGGGAGTTCAACAAGGCGCGTCGCGGGTTTGATCCGCAAACGGGGAGAGCGTTGTGAAACTGCCGCATACACCAGCAATGGACCTGACCGGCAAGCGGGCGCTGGTGACCGGCGCGTCTTCTGGCATTGGGTTGGGCTGTGCGGTCGCACTCGCCGAAGCGGGGGCGGCTGTCACCCTTGCCGCGCGCCGGGCCGAGGTGTTGGAGGAAGCCGTCAGTGCGATGCGGGTCGACGGCTGGAAGGCGGAGGCGTTGAGTTTTGACCAGAGCGATATGGGCGCGATTGAGGGGGCCTTTGAGACGCCCTTTGACGTTGTGGTGAATTCCGCCGGGCTGGCGCGGCACTCGGCGGCGGTTGAGACGGCGGAGGCCGATTTTGATGCGGTGATGGGCTTGAACCTGAAGGGGGCCTACTTCCTGTCGGCCCATGCCGCCAAGGCGCTGATGGCGGCGGGCAAGCCCGGTTCGATCATTCACATCTCAAGCCAGATGGGGCATGTAGGGGGCGTGGACCGCGCGCTTTATTGTGCCTCCAAACACGGGGTTGAGGGCATGGTCAAGGCCATGGCCGTGGAATGGGGCAAGGCGGGCATTCGGATCAACACGATCTGTCCGACCTTCGTGCGCACAGCGCTCACGCAATCGACGTTCGAGAACCCGGAGCGCTATGCCTGGATCATGGACAAGATCAAGCTGCCGCGCGTGGCGGAAGTGGAGGACATCATGGGCGCGGCGGTGTTTCTGGCCTCGGATGCATCGGCTATGATCACCGGGACGGCGCTGATGATTGACGGGGGATGGACGGCGGACTGATGGGGGGAGGCACAGTTTCATGGGAAAGGTGACCTCGTTGCAGGTGGCAGAGAAGGCGGGCGTCAGCCGGTCGGCGGTGAGCCGCGTCTTCACGCCCGGGGCGTCGGTCAGCCCGTCGACGGCGGCCAAGGTACGTGCGGCGGCGCGAGAGTTGGGCTATCGGCCGAATGTGCTGGCGCGGTCGTTGATCACCGGGCGCAGCCGGATCATCGGGCTGGTGGTGGCCTATCTGGAGAACCAGTTCTATCCGGAGGCCATTGAGCGATTGTCGAAGTCCCTGCAAGAGCGCGGCTATCACGTGCTGGTCTTCATGGCCTCGAATGACAGCGAGAACACGCAGCAGGTGATCGACGAATTGCTGGACTATCAGGTCGATGGGATCATCGCGGCTTCGGTGGGCCTGTCGAATGATCTGACGCGCCGGTGTGAGGATGCGGGCATCCCCATCGTGCTGTTCAACCGGGACCAGTTTGATGACCGGCTGTCCAGCGTGACTTCGGACAATATGGCGGGGGGGCGCAAGTTGGCCGAGTTTCTGGCCGCAGGCGGCCACCAACGGATTGCGCATATTGCCGGTTGGGAAGGGGCGTCGACCCAGATTGACCGGGAGGCGGGCTTCAAGGCCGGGCTGATGGATGCGGGTGTGAGGATTGTGGCGCGGGGCGTTGGCAATTTTCATTTCGAGACAGCCAGACAAGCGGCGCGCGAGATGTTTGACCGGGACGATCCGCCCGATGCGGTCTTTGTCGCCAATGACCACATGGCCTTTGCCGTGATGGACGTGCTGCGATTTGAACTGGGGATGCAGGTGCCGGAGGATGTCTCGGTTGTTGGCTATGACGACGTACAGCTTTCGGCCTGGCCGAGCTATGACCTGACCACGGTGCGCCAGCGCGCCAACGCGATGGTGGCGGAAACCGTCGATATTCTGATGGCGCGGTTGGAGGACATTGATGTCGCGCCGCGCCGGGTCTGCATTGACGGCCCCCTCATTATTCGCGGCTCCGCCCGCAGACCTCAAGGAACAGACCATGCAGGGATTTGACCCCAAGTTCAAAGACTTTCCCGACTATATCATCGGGATCACCAAGGAGATCTGGGAAGATCGCGGGATTGCGACGCTGCACCAGTATTACTCCGATGATATTGTGGTGCGGTCGCCCGGATCGGTGGTGATTGGCAATCAGAACGTCATTGCGGCGACCATGGCGACCTTGGCGGAGTTTCCGGATCGGACGCTGTTGGG
>CAYUSM010000474.1:0-2548 GCA_964447345.1 uncultured Sulfitobacter sp.
GAGGCAGTTGCCGTTGTAGGCGGGATCAAAGCGTACTTCGCCGCCCACGGTGGGGACGCCAAAGCAATTGCCGTAACCACCTACGCCAGCGACCACGCCATGAACAAGCTGGCGGGTTTTGTGATGGGACGGGGCACCAAAGCTGAGCGCGTTCATCGCGGCGATGGGGCGCGCGCCCATCGTGAAGACATCGCGCAGGATGCCGCCCACACCGGTTGCAGCACCTTGGTACGGTTCAATGTAGGAGGGGTGGTTATGGCTTTCCATTTTGAAGACGAGCGCCTGACCGTCACCGATGTCCACCACGCCCGCGTTCTCGCCCGGGCCGCAGATGACCTGCGGTCCTTCCGTTGGCAGCGTGCGCAACCATTTCTTGGAGGATTTGTACGAGCAATGCTCGTTCCACATGGCCGAAAAGATGCCCATTTCCGTGTAGTTCGGATCGCGGCCCAGAATGGTCTTCACTTCCGCGAATTCCTCCGCTGTGAAACCGTGCGCGGCGATGACGTCGTCGGTGATGGCAGGCTCTTGCATCTGGCGGAATTCCCCGTGGTCCCAATTGAGACGTCTCTTAGTCCAAGCAGGGGCAAGGGGAAAGAGGGTGGGGGGCATGAAAAAGCCGCGCTCCCGAAGGAACGCGGCCAGTAGAATTGTTCGCAGTGCGTTACATCACGATGACGGTTGTCCGTGTCTCGTCATCCCGCTTCGAACCGGCTTGCGCCTTGTTGTAGAGTTCGTCTTCTGTCGTATCGATGATGATGCGACCTTCGCTCAGCATGATGCTGTCCGGCAGCAGGGTCACGACCAGCGTGTCTGCGTCGATCTTTGTGTCGTTGTTGAGATCAACCACCAGCTCAGGGTTGCCTTGAGCGTCAATCATTACGTCTTCGACCATACCCAGTACGACACCGTCCTGTGTCTTGAATTCAGCGCCAATGGAACGGCCCAGTGCGTTGTATTCAGCTTCGGACATCGCCATGCGCGTGGGGTCATAAGCGGAGTCGCCAATGCCGTAGCGCTTGGTGTTTTCGCTGTTGGAAGCGGTGGACCCAACCACATTGGTGTCGCCACCTTCAGTAATGGCAGGGGAGTTGCCTGTTACGTCGGTCATGCTGTCCTGGCTGGCCAGCGCCATTGGGGCGGCAATCAGTGCAGCGATGGTTGTTGTCGTGGCAAGAAATGAGCGTGTCATTCTATTCTCCTATCTTTGTTCGTTTCAGGTCCGCAGCGTGTGCGGCGATTGGGGAAAGAACGGGAGCGCCCGCTGATTGTTCCAAAATTTTTTCGCGTTCTTCCAGCGTGGTGGGGTTCAAGCCTTTGTAATGCAAAAGTAAAAAGGTGCTCAAATCCCTTGTGTCTTTGCTTCGGCAACCAACAGGTGCGGAAATACTCGGCGACGCTTGCCGCAATCATCCTGCTGGGCAGTGGGCCAAAAAAAAGGCCGAGCACGTAGCTCGGCCAAGTCCAACAGGGAGGTATAAAGAGACGCGCCATCTGGCTGTCGTCTTTATGAGGCTGAGTTAGGCGGCAGAATGCCCGCAATCAAGTCAAAGTCAGAACTTTTCGTGTCATATCTGGTATGCGCTGGGTGCATAACGCAGTGAAATCATAGTTCTTTCAATTGCTTGCGGTAGGTAATGATTTCATCCTGCACAAAGTCCTTGAAGGCTGCGACGCGCTTGGATTGGCGCAATTCCTCGGGGTACGCCAAAAATACAGGCACATCGGCAGATCGGATATCCGGCAGCACATGAACAAGGTCAGGAAAATCCTGCACAACATAGTCCGGCAATACACCGATCCCGAGGTCATGCAGAACGCCTTGCAGGACACCGAAGTAATTGTTCACCGTCAGTAACGACCGCACATCGTTCAGCATCAGCTGCTGGACAAGGTTCAGGCCTGCGCCCACCTGATCACTGTCGGTGTTTTGACAGATCAGACGGTGTTCAGACATGTCCTCGACCGTTTCGGGGATGCCACTGGCCTCCAGATACGCAGGGGTGGCGTAGAGGCACATTTTGATCATCATCAGCTTTTTGCGGATGAGGTCGGCCTGGGATGGTTCTTTCATGCGAATGGCCACATCCGCCTCGCGCATTGGCAGATCCAGCACGCGTTCTTCCAGCATCAAGTCGACCTTGAGGTCGGGATACTTCTCATAAAGCTTGGGCAGGCGCGGGGCGAGCCAAAGGGTGCCGAAGCCGGTGGTGGTCGTCACGCGCAGCTCGCCAAAGACTTCTTCCTCGCTGTCGCGGATGCGTGCGGCGGCCGCGTCAAGGCGTTTGGTCATGGCGGCTGTTGCATCAAATAGCAGCTCACCTTGTTCCGTTAGGATCAGCCCACGGGCATGACGGTGGAACAGATTGGTGTTCAACTGTTCTTCCAGCCCGCGAATCTGCCGGGAAACAGCAGACTGCGACAGGTTGAGTTTGTCACCCGCGTGGGTCAGCGAGCCCGCGTCAGCCACGGCATGAAAAATGCGCAGTTTATCCCAGTCCATCATCTTCTCTTTCATCGTCTGGCTATGTCCTAATGCATATCGCGG
>CAYUSM010000475.1:0-2539 GCA_964447345.1 uncultured Sulfitobacter sp.
GCCGCCGGTGAGGGGGTATTTACGTCTGGGGGCCGGAACCCGCAACCCCTTTTTTCAAGAAATATGCATTTTTTATGACTGACCCCATTTTTTCCTTAAAAACAGTAGTTTGCTTGGGGAATGTTTCGCGCCAAAGGCCTTTTGGGCAGCTTTATTGCTCTGACCATGGGTCAGCTGATTAGGCCAAATTGCTAGATATAGCGTTATCCACAGGGATACCCCCAAGTCCGAAGGGGACTCACCGTGTTTGCGCGAACATTTTTGCGGTGAATCGGGCGATTCAGTCCGCGATTCACCCTGACTCGGGGGTGGTGACTCGGTTGGATGGCGTGAATCGCTTGGTCGAAGGTGCAGATTCTTTCGCTCAATGGCCGATTCACCAAGCCGATACCCCTCAAAGAGTTTTCAAACCGCCCACTGATTCATCGGATCTTCGCGGATTCTGCCTCTGAGACCCGCGAGTAAGCGATTCAGATGCCCGCCCACCCACGCCCTGAACGCAAAAGCCGCCCATCAGGGCGGCTCTTCACTCTCTTACTATATATACAGAGGATCACGCGGTGGAGCGGACCCGCCGTTTTGGCCAGACCCTCAGGGCCAGCAGACCCAGGATCACGGCCATGTAGATCAGCGGTTCCAGCTGAAACCCTTTTGCCAGCCATATGTAATGCAGCCCACCCAGGATCACTGCCGCATAGGTCAGCTTGTGCAACTGCCGCCACTTCGGTCCCAGCTTGCGGACCGACCAGTTGTTTGAGGTCATCGCCAGAGGCAACAGCAGCACAAAGCCTGCCATGCCAATGGTGATGTAGGGACGCTTGATGATGTCGGCGATCACCCGGTCCAGCGTCTGCACATCCAGAAACGCCCAGACCGCCAGATGAAGCGTCACATAGGTAAAGGCCAACACGCCGAAGGTCCGACGGAACCTGATGAGGTTCAGACCAAAGAACTGACGCAATGGAGAGATGCACAACCCGATGATCAACAGCTGCAGCGCGATCTCACCATACTCATGTTCCAGCGCCTTCACGGGATCCGGCCCCATCCCCCCGGTCAGCGCCAGATAGAAGAAGTACGGCGCGGGCAGCACGTACACACTATATACAACCCACGTCGGGATGCGCCGGGCAAAGGTGTTGATGCGGTCAGTGACACTCACGTAAGTACGTCTTCCGGTCCTAGTAGTTGGCCTGGAGGTCCATGCCCTCGTAAAGCGAGGCAACTTCTTCTTCGTAACCGTTGAACATCAGCGTCGGCTGCCGCTTGGCAAAAAGCCCACTGCCGATCACACGTTCGCTCGCCTGTGACCAGCGCGGGTGATCCACGTTCGGGTTCACATTACTATAAAAGCCGTACTCGTTGGGGATCGACTTGTTCCACGCCGTCGGCGGTTCATCCTCCACAAGGCTGATCCGGACAACTGACTTGATCGACTTAAAGCCGTACTTCCACGGAACAACCAGCCGCAAAGGTGCGCCATTCTGGTTGGGGATCGTCTTGCCATAGATGCCCGTCGCCATAATCGTCAGCGGATGCATCGCCTCGTCCAACCGCAACCCCTCGACGTAAGGCCAGTCAAGTACGGGGAAGCGTGTGCCCGGCATCTCATGCGGGCGATAGGCCGTCTCGAAGGCCACATACTTCGCGCCGGACTGCACACCTGCCATCTCCAGCAGATCCGCCAGCTCAAACCCGTTCCACGGCACAATCATCGACCACGCCTCAACACAGCGCAGACGATAGATACGCTCCTCAATTGTCATCGCCTTCATGATGTCGGCAAAGGAGTAGTCGCCGGGATTGTCCACCAGCCCGTCAATCTTCACCGTCCAGGGTTCGGTCGTCAGCATGTGCGCGTTGCGCGCCGGGTCGTCCTTGCCCGTGCCGAACTCATAGAAGTTGTTGTAGGAGGTGATGTCTTCCCAGGAATTCGGCTCAAGCCCAGCGGTATTGGCGCGCGCCTGCCCGCCCAACGCGGCAAGGCCCATCCCGGCTGCGGCACCAGCGATGATCTGGCGACGGTTCAGATAGGCGGCATGCGGTGTGACATCATCATGCGTCAAGGTGTTGGTCCAGCGATGGGCCATGGGCAAAGGTCTCCTGATTACATCTTGCGCCTTACCTAGGCCGCCTCTGCGCAGTCACCAAATCAAATGGCGTCACATTACATTCAACACACTCTATTGTCAGAACCGCGATGCGCCCATCAGGCCGGACGCTTCACCACAGTCTTCATCACCTGACCCGCTCTTTTCCATCGGCAATGCCATCGGGACATTCTACCGCAGGTTTGGCTGCCGTAAGGGCAATTCCCTGCCAAAAGGCGGGTGGGTTCGGCGGCAATCCACCCATTTTGGACGCCAGTTCTGGCAGCATGAGACGGCCCGATCTTTTTAGTGAACCACCCCGCACCCATCTCCGTACCACTGACGATGCAACACCTGCATCAGCAATCAAAATGGGAGATACCTATGATCCGTACGACTGCACTTGCCGTTTCCGCTGCCGCCCTGCTGGGCACTGCCGCCCTTGCCGG
>CAYUSM010000476.1:0-2533 GCA_964447345.1 uncultured Sulfitobacter sp.
CCTGCAGATCGCCATTCTGGGCACCGGCGCTTATCTCGCCATTCAGCAGGAAATCTCTCCGGGCATCATGATTGCCGCCTCCATCGTGATGGGCCGCGCGCTGGCCCCGGTGGAACAGGCGGTGGGCCAGTGGAAGCAGTTCGTGGCCGCCCGGCAGGCCCACAAGCGCCTGACCAATATCTTCGGCGCGCTGGAAGATGAAGAAGAGCGCATGGAACTGCCCAAACCCAAGGGCAATATCGCCGTGCAATCGCTGGTGGCCGCGGCCCCGGCGACCAAGCCCGGCATGGGCGCGCGGCCCGCGATCCTCAAGGGTGTGACCTTTTCCGTCAATCAGGGTGAAGTGCTGGCGGTGATCGGGCCGTCGGGCTCGGGCAAATCCACGCTGGTGCGCAACCTCGTGGGGGCGATGCAGCCCTCCTCGGGCGCGGTGCGCATCGACGGCACCGAGCTGCAGCACTGGGACCCCGAACAGCTGGGCCGTCACATGGGCTATATGCCCCAGGACGTGAAGCTGTTCCGTGGCTCGGTGGCCGAGAACATCTCGCGCTTTGTCGAGGATGCGCAGGACAATGAGATCGTCGCCGCCGCCCAGCTTTCAGGCGCGCATGAGATGATCCAGACCCTGGGCGAAGGCTATGACACCGATGTGGGTGACGGCGGCCAGTCGCTTTCGGGTGGTCAGCGCCAGCGCGTGGGCCTGGCCCGCGCGGTCTTCCGCGATCCCAGCGTCATTGTGCTGGATGAGCCGAACTCGAACCTGGACGCCCATGGCGAGCAGGCCCTTGCGGCCTGCATTCAGGAGATGAAGAAGCGCGGCAAGACCGTGATCATCGTCACCCACAAGGCCAATCTGCTGGCGCTTTCCGACAAGACGCTGATGCTGGTCGGCGGTGCGGTTGAAAAGTTCGGCCCCACCCGCGAAATGTTCGCCCAGCAGCAGCAGGCGGCACAACAGCAGCAGGCCAAGGCCGCGCAGGAAAAGCAGGAGGCCACCGCCGCCCCTGCCGTGGTCAGCATGAGCATGTCGGACAAGCCGCGCGTCTGATACCGCGCTTCGATACATATGATCTTTCGCTCTTTGAGGAGCTGAACCAATGGTAAGCAAACCCTCCCCAAAACCCGTGGCCCTGATGGGCTATGTGCTTTTGTTCATCACCTTCGGGGTCTTTGGCGGCTGGGCCGCCGTGGCCAAGCTGGACAGCGCCGTGGTGGCACCTGCGACGATCTCTCTGGAAGGCAACCGGCGCGTGGTGCAGCATCTTGAGGGCGGCATCGTGGAGGAAATCCTCGTCACCGAGGCGATGGCGGTGGCAGAGGGCGATGTGCTCTTGCGGCTCAACAGCATCGAGACACGCGCCAACCTTGAGGTTTTCTCGACCCGTCTGGACGTGGCGCGGCTGGTCGAGGCGCGGCTGCTGGCCGAGCGCAGGCTGGCCGATGCGGTGGACTTCCCGGCGGATGTGCTGACGCGGGAGAGCGACGTGGTCAAGGCGGCGCTGGCCGACCAGCAGGATCTCTTCAACGACCGGGGCCTGATCCTGAAATCCCAGAAAGACATCCTGTCGGCGCGGGTGGAACAGATCAAGGTGCAGATCGAAGGGCTGGAATTGCAGAAGTCCGCCTTTGAACGCCGGATCGACAATTACACCGAGATGCTGGTGCGGATGCGCGACGGGGAAGAGAAGGGTCTTATCCAGGGCAACCAGTTGAGCCAGCGCGAGGATGAACTCATCGAGATCGAGGCGAACCTGGGTCAGGTGATTTCGGACATCGCGCAGGCGCGGGCCTCCATCGCCGAGACCGCATTGCAGGCGCTGCAGCTGGAACAGGAATACCGCGAGCGTGCCAGCACCGAGCTGGAGCAGATCCGCGCCGAGATCAGCGAGCTGATGGAGCGCCGCAAGGTGGCCGTTGATGTGCTGGCCCGGACCGAGATCCGCGCGCCCAGCTCCGGCACCATCCAGAACCTCAAGGTGCACACCAAGGGGTCGGTCATCCGCCCCGGCGAGGTGCTGATGGAGATGGTGCCCGAGGATGAAGAGCTGATCGTGAACGCCCGTGTTTCGCCCATCGACGTGGACAATGTGGCCCCGGGTCTGGACACCGAGGTGCGCTTTTCCGCCTTCAAGACCAAGCTGACGCCGATCATGCTGGGCACGGTCGAGACCGTCTCGGGCGATGTGATCACACCCGAGAATGCCAATGAGCCGCCCTACTACCTGGCGCGGGTCACGGTGGACGAAGAAGACATCCCCGAAGAAATCCGCGACCGTCTGACCGCGGGCATGCCGGCGGATGTGGTGATCACCACCGGCGAGCGGACGGTGATCAACTTCATCGCCTCGCCGCTGATGGACGCGGTGCGCAAGAGCATGATCGAGGAATAAAGCAGTTTTCGAACGCGCTCTGGCGCGACCTGCTGAAAAAAGAAGGGCGCCTTGCGGCGCCCTTTTCTTTTACCCGGTGCCCGGTGCTGGCCGGGGTCAGGCGATCATGTCGAAATATTCAAAATCCGCCTGCAGGCCGATCA
>CAYUSM010000477.1:0-2532 GCA_964447345.1 uncultured Sulfitobacter sp.
GGCGCCGTCTGCCCCCAGACCACCCCGAAATCTTTGCCTTTACCCCCGCCAATCAGGCCTGGGCTGAGGCACAGATGACAAAGTACCCCGAAGGGCGTCAGGCATCGGCGATCATTCCGCTCTTGTGGCGTGCGCAGGAACAGGAAGGGTGGCTGTCGCGTCCGGCGATTGAACATGTCTCCGAAATGCTCGGGATGGCCTACATCCGCGGGCTTGAGGTGGCAACATTTTACTTCATGTTTCAGCTGCAACCGGTTGGCTCCATTGCGCATATCCAGATTTGCGGCACCACGACCTGCATGATTTGCGGGGCGGAAGACCTTGTGTCGGTGTGCAAGGAAAAGATCGCGGATCAGCCGCATCAACTGTCTGCCGATGGTAAATTTTCCTGGGAAGAGGTGGAGTGTCTTGGGGCTTGTGCCAACGCGCCGATGGCGCAGATCGGCAAGGATTACTACGAAGACCTGACCGCAGAGAAACTCTCGGCGTTGCTGGATGACCTCGCGGCGGGCAACGTGCCTGTGCCAGGACCGCAGAATGGGCGCTTTGCGTCCGAACCTCTCAGCGGGCTGACCAGTTTGAAAGATCACGATAGCGGCAAGACGCAGTACAATGCGTCCGCGCAATTGGCCGTCGATATCGGAGATACCGTCAAGCGGATTGACGGAACAGAAGTCCCTTTGCTGACGCCCTGGCAAGGCAAAGGGGCTAACACGGATGCGGCACCTGCCGGTAAGTCGGCCAAGCGGGATGCGCAGATGCCTCCCGATGGCCCAGATGGCAAGCAGGGCGGCCGGGCCGCAGGTGAAGATGCCGCGCCCCGCGATGTGGGCGCAAGTTCTGACGGGCACAGTGAGGCACCGGGCGAAGCGCCTGATGCCGAGGCGAAAGCCAAGCCCAAGACTGGTTCTGTTGCTCCGGAGAAGAAAGACAAATCCATTGAGGCGGAATCTGGCACCGAAGCCGCTGAAGACGTGGGTCGGAAGCCCGAAATGCTGGATGCCCCGCGCGACACCGGCGCGGATGATCTCAAGCTGATCAAGGGTGTAGGCCCAAAGCTGGAAAACATGCTAAACGGGATGGGCGTGTACCATTTCGATCAAATCGCCACCTGGGGCGAGGCGGAAGTGGCTTGGGCCGATGCAAACCTCAAAGGGTTCAAGGGCCGGGTGAGCCGCGACAATTGGGTGGAGCAGGCAATGAAGCTGGCAGCCGGTGAGGAAACCGCGTTTGCCGCGAAGGCCCGGTCTGACGGGCGCTACGACGGCGGGTCCTGACGGCGCGCCTGCACCAATGGGATGAGGTAACTATGACCGAGAAACAGAACAGCTCTGAATGTACGATTATCTGTTGGGGTATTGCCACGATTGTCGGGATCGTCGCTATTGCAATGCTGTGGATGTTGGCCGGCTTCGACGGCAATCAAGCCGTGTTCACCGGCGCGCTGATTGGCTTTGTTCTGGGCGTGATCCTGAGCCTGTTTGTCTGTCGTGGACAGACGGCGGCGGCTGATCTGGCCTCGGACGAGAAACCCGCACAACGCTACGCCCGTGAGGCGGAAGAGCGGATGAGTGCGCGACGCGCCTCTGCCGCTGCACCGGCTGCCGGTGTGGCAGCATCTGATGCAGGAGCTGCCCCTGAGCCGTCGCATACCGAAACCCAGGGCGAGAGCGCGCCGACCACCAGCGCAACTGCTGCGGCTTCAGCGCCTGCGCAGGTTGTCTCGGGTGGCGTACAGCCATCCAAACCTTTGCCGGGTCAGGCGGAGCTTGCCAGCAAGAAGGGCGACTGGAAGTACGAAGGTGACAAAGGTGCCGAAGTGGATCAGTCCAAGGCCGTCCCAGCCGGTGAAACAGCCGCGCCTGCGGTAGCCCCTGCCGAAAGCGCAGCGAATGCTGAAGAAAGTGCACCCAAGCTTTATGATGCGGCACCGGCCGAGGGCGCGGATGACCTCAAGCTGATCAGCGGGGTGGGTCCAAAGCTGGAGCAAACGCTGAACGATCTGGGCATCTACCGCTTTGAGCAGGTCGCTGACTGGGGCCCGTCCGAGATTGCCTGGGTTGACGCGCGTCTGCGCTTCAAGGGCCGGATTGAGCGGGACGACTGGATGAGCCAGGCCAAGACCTTGGCCGCAGGCGGGGAGACCGAATTCTCCGCCAAGAAGAAGAAATAGGCCGGGATGGCCCCTGTTTATGAGTGAGCAACGCGACAAAGCCCTTGCAAAGAAAGGCCAGACCGTCGGTCTGGTCATCGCTTTGACGATGGTTTTGTGGCTGATTGCGAACCTTGCGGGGCCACAGCTGGGCTTGCCGGGGCGCTATGCGCTCTTGTTTGATTTCGCCGCTTTGGCCGCGCTTTTTTGGGCCTTGGTGGTGATTTATCAGATGTGGCAGGCCAGACGGGCCGATAAATAGGATTGAGACCCGCACAGGGTCATCAGAGAAGAGTAGAGAGCACATGCTTGCAGATCAGGACCGCATTTTTACCAATATCTACGGGATGCATGACCGCACGCTGAAAGGCGCGCAGGCG
>CAYUSM010000478.1:0-2525 GCA_964447345.1 uncultured Sulfitobacter sp.
TTCATCGTCGCGGTCACCTCGCCATCATCGTGATCCAGCTCCTTGCGCATCAACCAGACCTTCTTGACCTGTTCGACCCGCGCAAGGTTCTGGTTCTGCTTTTCGACCTCTTTCTCGATCAGTTCCTGCACCCGCGCGTTCTCGGCCAGTGACCGGAAGGTCGTGTAGGCAATCCCCTGCCCTTCAGCCCAAAGCCGCACCGTGTCCATGTCCAACTGCACCAGTGCCGCCACATAAGGTCGCTTGTCGGCGATCACGATGACTTCCTTGATGAAGGGGCTGGCCTTGATCACATTCTCGATGAGCGCGGGCGACAGGTTCTTGCCCGCTGCGTTGATCATGATGTCTTTCTTGCGGTCCACGAGGCTCAGTGAGCCGTCCTCCTTGAACTCGCCCACATCGCCGGTGTGCAGCCAGCCGTCCACGATGGTCTCGGCGGTAGCCTTGGGGTTCTTGTAATAGCCCTTGAAGATCGTGGGGCCACGGAACAGCACCTCGCCGTCCTCGGCCAGCTTTGCCTCGACATTTGCGACCGGGTAGCCGATGCGCCCGTCGCTCTGGCCCCAGGTAGGCTGGATGGTGCCCACGCCGGAGGTTTCCGACATGCCCCAGGCTTCGCGGATGTTCACCCCGATGCCGCGAAAGAAGGCCAGCAGGTCCGCAGAGATCGGGGCAGCAGCAGAGATGCCGAACGTCACCCGGCCCAACCCGAGGTAGCTGCGGATATGGCGATAGACCAGCGCGTCCCAGAAGGCGTTGGCAACGCGATCGGCAAAGGACCACTGATCGCGCCGAATGGCCCCGCGCCGCTGCGCGCCCTTCAAGGCCGCCAACGTCATGGGCCCGCGCAGCTTGCCCGCGGTCTGCGCCTGCACGAGTACGCCCGCCTGCATCTTTTCCCAGATGCGCGGCACGCCAAAGAAAATCTGCGGGGCAACCTCGCGCAGATCGAGGGTGATGGTCCGCAGGCTTTCCCCGAAGTTCATCACGAACTGACGGCTAAGCCCGTTGATGACGGTCACCGCCTGCTCTGCGATATGGCAGAGCGGCAAGTAGCTGAGCACGTCGGTCCCGGCGGGATAATCGCCAAAGACCTGATCGGCGATGGCGGCTCCGGCATGGATATTGCCGTAGGAAATCTCAGCGGCTTTGGGCAGACCGGTGGAGCCAGAGGTAAAGACCATCATCGCCGTGTCGTCAGGCTGCACATTCGACAGCCGTGCGCGCAGATCATCTTCAAGCTCAGCAAGGCGTTTGCGCCCACGTTCAAGCAGCTGGTCAAAGCTGATCAGGCCCAGCGTGTCGTCACCCTTCGTCCCCTTTGGATCAAAGACAATCAACTGCCTGAGCTGCGGCACGCGTCCCTCAAGCTCCTTGATCTTGTCGAGCTGTTCCTGATCCTCGATGAACAGCACCGTTGTATCAGAGGCGTTGATCAGGTGATCCAGTTCCGCCGCCGGCGAGGTGGGATACATGCCGACCACAACACCACCCGCCGCGTTGATACCAAACTGCGCCTGCACCCATTCGCTGCGGTTCTCAGAGAGGATGCCCGCGTGACCGCCCTGCTCCAGCCCCAGATCCAAAAGCCCTGCCGCCGCCGCCTGCATGATCTCGGCCAAACCAGACCATGTGATCTCGTTCCAGATGCCGAATTCCTTTTGCCGCATCGCAACCGCATCGGGGCGGGCGCTGGCGTGGTTATGGACCATTTGCACCGCTGGTTTGAAACCGGCCATCTTCTCGTCGAAAGGCATCGCGTTCTCCTCAGCTCAGCCAGCGCTTGCGGCGTTTGTAGTGTTTCACGTCGCGAAAGGACTGGCGGTCTTCCGAGCCATCGTCCGACATGCCCAGATAGAAGCTCTGGATGTCCTTGTCATTCTTGAGCGTCGCCACATCACCTTCCATGACAATCTGGCCACTTTCCATGATATAGCCGTAGTCGGCCACGCCAAAGGCCACGCCCGCGTTCTGCTCCACCAGCAGGATTGCAACCCCATCTTCCGCGTTCAGACGCTTGATGGTGCCAAAGATTTCCTCGACCACCTTGGGGGCCAGTCCCAGTGAAGGTTCATCCATCAGGATCAGGCTGGGGCGTGCAATCATGGCACGGCCAAAGGCCAACATCTGTTGCTCGCCCCCGGACAGGTAACCCGCGACCTGCTTTCGCCGCTCCTGCAGACGCGGAAAGAACGCATAGACCTTGTCGTAGTCCGCTTTCAAATCGCGCCCGTCGAGTGCGTAGGATGCCGCAACCAGATTGTCCTCCACCGTCATCTCTGCGAAGATGCGCCGCCCCTCACGCACATGGAACATGCCCTGCTGGACCAGCTTGTCCGGCTGAATCGACAGCACAGATTTGCCGTTAAAGCTGATCCGCCCCTCGCCCACCTCACCGTTCTCCAGCGCCAACAAGTTGCTCGCCGCCTTCAGCGTCGTGGTCTTGCCCGCGCCATTGGTGCCCAGCAACGTGACGATCTTGCCATCCGGCACCTCAAGCGACAGCCCACGCAGCGCCTGCACCG
>CAYUSM010000479.1:0-2514 GCA_964447345.1 uncultured Sulfitobacter sp.
GATGTAGTTCAGGTCGTACTTGGAGGCGGCCAGTTCCTTGGGGTCTTCCTCGGTCGTGTCGCGCAGCTCGGCAATATCCGCGTGGCGGTAGATGGCGTTGCCGTCAAAGGCGACCTTTGCGTCAAGGACTTTCAAGTCGCCGCCGTCGGTGACGATCAGCGGGTTGATCTCAAGCATCTCCATGTCTTTTTCCATGAAGGCCTTGTAGAGCAGACCCATCAGGCCCACGCATTGCTTGACCTGCTTGCCTTCCAGTCCCAGCGCAAAGGCGATGCGGCGACCGTGGAAGGGTTGGTAGCCTGTGGCAGGATCGACGGAGAAGGACAGGATCTTTTCCGGTGTGGAGGCGGCGACTTCCTCGATGTCCATCCCGCCCTCTGTAGAGCAGACGAAGGACACGCGGGAGGTCTGACGGTCGACCAGCAGGGCGAGGTAAAGCTCCGTTTCGATGCCGGAGCCGTCTTCGATGTAGATGCGGTTGACCTGCTTTCCCACCGGGCCGGTCTGGTGGGTCACCAGCGTGCGGCCCAGCATCTTTTTGGCTTCCTCAGAGGCTTCCTCGACCGATTTGGCGAGGCGCACGCCGCCGGCATCTCCGGCGTCGGCCTCCTTGAATTTGCCCTTGCCGCGGCCCCCTGCATGGATCTGTGCCTTGACGACCCAGAGTGGTCCATCAAGCTCTCCCGCGGCGTTCTTGGCGTCTTCGGCTTTGAGGACAACACGTCCGTCAGAGACCGGGGCCCCGTAGCTGCGCAGAAGGGCTTTGGCCTGGTATTCGTGGATGTTCATGGAGAAAGGTCCCGCTTTGGTTCAAGCCACGGGCTGGCTGACCCGCGAGTCTTATGGTTCCGGATCAGACTTTCGAAGATTGCACCACATTACTAGGGGAAAGTGACATTTGTGATCACACGCTGAAATCGTGTGATCACAAATTGGCGTCTGGCGAGGCTTTCCTTGGAAAACAGGGGTCTGCGATCACTCTTTGAACCGGATTTCCCGCAGATGCGCGTCGAGTTCGGTGCAGATGATGATCTCGCGTGATTCTAGGTCATAGAAAGCATTTGCCTCGTCACAGGGCTCTACAATGACGTCCAGGGCAGTGGGGAGGGTGAGTTCTGAGTTGAGAGCGCTGACCTCTTCTTCGATCACGCGGGAGAGGAGGGTGTCTTCGGTGCTTTCAAAGGTCAGACTGTTGCCGGGACCCGCATCCGCCAGCTCTTCAAAGACTGGGCCCCAGCTGTCGTAGGCAAGCTCGAATTCTTCCTCACAGCTTTCGGCCCGCTCTTCTGGCAGATCGAGATCCTCTGCCAGATCATCACGTGCCTCGGGGTTGGCGCCATAGAAGAGGCAGACAAGGTTGTAGTAGCGTTGCAGGTCCGGGCCATGGACATCCCACCAGGCGGGCTCGTCGCCTGCTGCGTCGGCTTCATCGAGAAAGCCGAATGCGGCGTCGCGGGCGATGGCGGTGGCGCTGTCCTCTTCGAAAAACGCGTCGATGAGCAGGATTGAAGCGGTGTCCGCCGCGTCCTCTTCCTGACCGAAGACGGGCAGTTGCATCACGTCGACCAAGGCATGGCCGAGTTCGTGATAGAAGATCGACAAAATGTTTGCTTCGACATAGGCGTCTTCAGCGTCGCCTTGGGCTTGCGCGGGCCATGGGGCCAGTGCGAGGCATAGGGCAAGTGAGCGCCAAAAATGGGTCGTTCTCATCTCTTTTTGGTCCGCAGGTTGTGCGCGTGAGATGAGCTTAGGGGCCGCAAGCCGCAACGTCTATCTGTGTGATACCGCGCCCGGCGTCAGGCCACCGTGAGGCAGGCGCATTTGGCCCCATGGGCGACAGCCTGACTGACAGAGCCGAGCGCCAGGGCGCCGACAGCGCCAAGACCACGGCGGCCCAACACGATCAGATCAGCGTCGATATCCTTGGCTGTGGTCAAAACGAAATGTGCCGGTTGGTCCTGGCCGATGTGGACACCCGCCAGATCGACGCCTTCGGCAGTGGCCTCGGTGCGGGCCTGATCGGCAATGTGCTTGCCTGCCTCAGCGACCTGGGCCGGGGTGGGTGGATGCTCCAATTGACTGACAAAGGCCCCCACGACGATATGGGGCGTTTCCATCTGAGGGGTGTGGGCGAGATGCAGCTCGGCGTTGTGGGTCTTGGCCAGACCTGCGGCCATTTTCAGGGCGTGCTGGGCGTGGTCTGAGCCGTCATAGGCCACCAGTATCTTGTTGAACATCTTTCCGTTTCCTCCTCATTGGGTGGGAAGAGGCTAACGGACGGCGCAGGTCGCGCATTGACGCCGATCAATCGGGGTCAATGCGTGTCTTTTGTCAGAGGGGCATCAAGGCCCAGTAGTCGAGGTCCAGCAGGACGTCGGGGAGATATTTGCCGTCTTCCCCTTTGAGGGCGAAGGGAGCCCCGCCTTTGGTGGCGACGAGCCGGAGGCGGATGGCACCGACGCCGGGAGCTGAGGTTTCAGCCTTGTCCAGGACTTCGGACCAGGCGCGGATGGT
>CAYUSM010000480.1:0-2514 GCA_964447345.1 uncultured Sulfitobacter sp.
CGCCTGCTCAAGCAATACCTCTCCGGCCGCCAGACCCTGCGCCGCGCCTTCGTGCTGATTGACGCGCGCCATGGGGTCAAGAAGGTGGACGAGGAAATCCTCAGCCTGCTCGACAGCGCCGCCGTCACCTTTCAGGTGGTGCTGACCAAGGCCGACAAGGTCAAGGAAAAGGAACGCGCCCAGGTGCTGGGTCAGGTCCGCAAGAGCCTCAGCAAACACCCCGCCGCTTTCCCCGAAATCGTGGTGACAAGTTCTGAGAAAGGCTGGGGCATCCCCACCCTGCGTGCCATCATCGCCACGCTTGAGTGACAGCACGACCCGCGCTTCATCTTTCCAATACAATTCAAATGCACCACCTGCCCCGCAGGACGCATTTCAGCGGTGGTCAAACCCGCCTCAATTCCTATGATCGCCCCATAAGAGGTCCAAGCATGAGAACACAGGACATGAACCGCGACTGGATCGCCACTGCGCAGACGCTCAGCCAGGCGCTGCCCTATCTGCAGCGCTATGCCGATGCGACGGTTGTCATCAAGCTGGGCGGACACGCCATGGGCAGCGATGATGCGATGGAGGAATTTGCCCGCGACGTCGCCCTGATGCGCCAGGTCGGCGTGAACCCCGTTGTCGTGCACGGCGGCGGGCCGATGATCAACGACATGCTGAAACGGCTCGACATCAAGTCCGACTTCGTCAACGGCAAGCGCGTCACCGATGCGGCCACCATGGAAGTGGTGGAGATGGTCCTCTCCGGCTCCGTCAACGCCCGCATCGTACAGGCGATTTCCGAACAGGGGGGCCGCGCCGTGGGCCTTTCGGGCAAGGACAGCCAACTCATTCTCTGCGAACCCGAGGACCCCGCCCTCGGTCTTGTCGGCAAACCGGTGAAAATAGACCCGCGCGTGCTGCGCGATCTCGCGGACAAGGGGATCATCCCGGTCATCGCGCCCCTCGGCATGGGGGCGGAGGGTGAGACCTTCAACATCAACGGCGACACCGCCGCAGGCGCCATCGCCTCCGCCCTGCAGGCGGACCGCCTGCTGCTTCTGACCGATGTGGCAGGTGTCAAGAACGCGAGCGGTGATGTGCTGACCGAACTGACCGCCAGCCAGATTGATGAGATGATCGCCGATGGCTCCATTGCCGGTGGCATGATCCCCAAGACCCAGACGGCGCTTGATGCGCTGGCAGGCGGCGTGCGCGCCGCCGTCATCCTTGATGGCCGCGCCCCCAACGCCTGCCTGCTGGAACTCTTTACGGAACATGGTGCGGGCAGCATCATCCGGCGCGGATGACCTACGGCGCGCTGGAACAGACGGCGCGCGGGCTTCATTTGAAGATACTTGGCGGCTTTCATCCCGAAGCAGACGAATTGGCCCTGAAGGGATGCGGCACCTTACTCATGCTCGGCCCTGATGAACCGAACTTCTGGCCCGCTTTCACGCAAAGCCCTGAATGGCAGGATGGCAATCCTGATCCCATGGACCGCTGGTCGACACGTGTGATCGGCGGCTGGGCAAATGAACTCGACGCAAATGCGCTCTACCCGTTTGGCGGGGAACCCTTCCTCCCCTTCTACAGCTGGGCGCTGCGCACGGGCCGCGTCCACGGTTCACCTGTGCAACTCTTGGTGCACGATGAAGCTGGACTATTTGTCTCATTCCGTGGCGCCCTCGCCCTGAAAGAGCGGATCGACCTGCCGACCCCGCCACCAAACCCCTGTGACACCTGCGCAGAGAAGCCCTGCAAGACCGCCTGTCTCAGCGGTGCCCTGACCGAGTGGAAATACGACGTGCCCGCCTGCAAGACTTTCCTCAAGACAGATGCCGGGGCTGAAAACATGAACCTGGGCTGCAACGTGCGGCGCGCCTGCCCGGTCTCCAAAGGCTTTGGCCGCCTGCCTGCACAATCGGCCTATCACATGCGGCAATTCAACAAGGGATGACATGAAACGTCTGATTTACATGCGCCACGCAAAGTCCGACTGGTCCGGCGGCGGACAGGATCATGACCGCCCGCTGAACCCACGCGGGCGCGATGCGGCGGCCAAACTCGGCAACTGGCTGCGCGACAATGACCTCGTTCCGGACCAGGTATTAAGCTCTTCTTCAATGCGCACACGAGAGACCTGCACACGGCTCGACCTGCCTCAAGACACCAATATCACCTTCACCCGCGATCTCTACCTCGCCACCCATCACGACATCCTGAGGGTGTTGCGCGGGGCGACCGGCCAAACGGTTCTTATGCTGGGACACAACCCCGGCAGTGGCATGTTTGCCGCCGAGATTGTCGCAGAGCCGCCCGACCATCCCCAGTTCTCGCGCTATCCGACCTGTGCCACGCTGGTGGTAGACTTCGACATCGAAGACTGGCCACAAGCGGATTGGGGAAAAGCAATCGCGCAACACTTTGTCGTGCCGCGCGAGCTGTAAGATGCCGTAGGCCGGGGTTCACCCCGGCAGGCGATCAATGCCCCAAAATCTGGCTCAGGAACAGCTGTGTCCGTGGCGA
>CAYUSM010000481.1:0-2503 GCA_964447345.1 uncultured Sulfitobacter sp.
GCCTGGGTCCTCCACGTAGAGGCGTACCAGCCCGTTGGGCACATCGCTGTCGCGATCCAGGCGGATGCGCAACCCGTGGCCCGAGATCACAGCGACAGCGGGATCATCGGCGGGGTAGATCGTTTCAAGCCGGAAACCGAGTGTGTTGAGAAAGAAGGGCATCTCGGTTTTGAGGTCTGCCACCGGCAGGACAACTTCGGCTTCCTTGATCGCTGCGGCGGATATCTGGGTCTGGGAGTTCATCTGCGTCACCATGTTGGGTGGAGGGCGCGGCGCGCGCCCCGGTCTTTGCCGCGGACGGTCGCATAACTCGATGAGCGGCGCAACGTGCAGCGCGGCGGTATGCGGGAAGGCAATTGTGTCTGATCGGGGTTTGGGCCACTTTGCCCCGGAACCCTGCGCCCCTGATCCGGAGGATGTCCCCCGTGTTGCCGAAATTGCTGATCACCCGTCCTCTGCCCGATCTGGTGTGTGAGGCCGCGCAGGCGCAGTTTGAAGTGACGGTGCGCGCGGAGAATACCCCCCTGAGCCGGCAGGAGATGGTGACGGCGCTGGCAGAGTATGATGCGATCCTGCCGACGTTGGGAGATGCGTTCTCGGCCGAGGTGTTTCCTGAGACGCCCCGGTGCAGAATTCTTGCGAACTTCGGCGTTGGGTTCAATCACATCGATGCAGTGGCCGCGCGGGCGGCGGGGATCGAGGTCACAAACACGCCCGGGGCGGTGACGGATGCAACCGCCGATATTGCCATGACGTTGATCCTGATGACCTGCCGCCGGGCAGGAGAGGGGGAGCGGATGGTGCGGGCAGGCCAGTGGCCGGGCTGGAACCCCACGCAGCTATTGGGCATGCATGTCACCGGCAAGACGCTGGGTGTTGTCGGCATGGGGCGCATTGGGCAGGCCATTGCGCAGCGGGCGGCGCTGGGGTTCGGGATGCAGGTGGTTTTCTACAACCGTTCAACCGTCGAGGGGCTGGGTTTTGAGGCCAGGCAACTTCCGGCGCTGGCTGATGTCATGGCGGCGGCGGATGTCGTGGTGCTGGCGGTGCCCGCGACACCGCAGACCCATCATTTGATTGACGCAGAAGCACTGTCCGCGATGACGCCGGACAGCTATCTGATCAACATTGCGCGGGGGGATGTTGTGGATGAGGGTGCTTTGATCACCGCTCTGCAGGAGGGCCGGATCGCGGGGGCGGGGCTTGATGTCTATGAGTTCGAACCGACTGTGCCTGATGCCCTGATCGCGATGGAGAACGTCACCCTGTTGCCGCACATGGGAACCTCTGCCCAGGAAGTGCGCGAGCAGATGGGGTTGATGGCTGTTGAAAACCTCGAGGCGTTCTTTGCCGGAAAGCCCGTGCCGAACCCGGTCTAGCTGGCGTGGCCATTGGCCCGACCGAACTTGCGGTAGTGAAAGGGCTTGCACGGTTCCAGGATTTCGGGCCAGAGTACCCACCTGTTCGCATGTTACAAATCTTCATATTCCGGGACGTTGCCATTCAGAAGCAGCACCTGATAGCTGAAGCTGTAACCAAAACGGATCTGGGAGGATCATCAAAATGGTAAAGAATTTCCTATTCGCGGGTGTTTCCACGCTTGCCTTTGCAGCCCCTGCTTTTGCGCAGACTGAGATTGAATTCTGGCACGCTTTCACGGGCCGTCTGGGTGAACTGGTGGCCGAGCAGGTGGAGACCTTCAACGCGTCGCAGTCCGACTACACCGTCGTGGCCACGCATAAAGGCAATTACTCCGAGACGTTGAATGCGGGCATCGCGGCGTTCCGCGCGGGTGAGCAACCGGACATCCTGATGGTCTTTGAGGTGGGCACGGCGACGATGATGGCGGCCTCCGGGGCGATCAAGCCCGTCTATGAAGTGATGGCCGATGCGGGCGCGGCGTTTGATCAGGACGCCTATATCGGATCGGTCAAAGGGTATTATACCTCGTCTGATGGCAACATGCTGTCGCTGCCGTTCAACTCTTCCACGCCCGTGCTTTGGGTGAACCGCGACAAGCTGCAGGAAGCGGGGATTGATCCCGATACGGATCTCTCCACCTGGGAGCAGGTGGGCGATGTGCTGGGTCAGTTGAAGGACGCCGGGGTGGATTGTCCGATGACCACCGCCTGGCAGAGCTGGATACACCTTGAGAACTTCTCGGCCTATCATGACACGCCCTTTGCGACACAGGCAAACGGCTTTGGTGGTGTGGACACCGAATTGGCGCTGAACGGTGAGGCTCAGGTGGCACACATCTCGGCCATGGGTGCATGGGCGCAGGACGGCAAGTTCATCTATGCTGGGCGCCGCAATGAGGGCGGCGCCAACTTCCGCGCGGGGGAATGCGCGCTCTTTACCGAAAGCTCCGCCGGGTATGCGGGCATCAAGGCTGAGGCGGAGTTCGACTTTGAAGTGCGCCCGCTGCCGTACTGGAAGGCCGTCGCGGATGAGCCGCAGAACACCATCATTGGCGGGGCGTCCCTTTGGGTGATGGAAGGTC
>CAYUSM010000482.1:0-2503 GCA_964447345.1 uncultured Sulfitobacter sp.
CGACCATCGCAGATTCAGCGCGTCGCCCCTGCTTCATCTTTCCAATACAATTCAATCCGCCGCCCACCCCAGGCACGAAACTCGAAAAAAGCGCGCTGCGGCCCGAACCTCAGCGATCAAACATGATCACGTTGCGCCGTGCGGACCCGGTCTTGGTATCGGCAATCGCTTCATTGATCTGTTCCAGCGACCAGCGGCCAGAGATCAGCTCATCCAGTTTCAAACGGCCCTGCAGATACAAATCCACCATCCAGGGGATGTCGCGCTGAATGACCACATCGCCCATCTTGGAGCCAACCATCCCCTGGCCCATGAACGCCATGGTCACCGGCTCGTAGGACGACAGGTCCCCCGAATGCGGCATGCCGACCATGATGACCTTGCCCGCGCCCGCCAGATAGCGGGGGGCGGCGTCATAGGCGGGGATGGCCCCGACGGTGACAATCACCGCATCCGCCCCGCGGCCCATGGCCTTTTGCGCAGCGCGCCAGGGTTTGGCTTCGCTGGCCAGAACGCCGTCCGTTGCTCCGAACTCCTTGGCCACTTCAAGCTTTTCGGGGCTCATGTCTACGGCCACGATGCGGCGTGCGCCCGCGATGCGGGCCCCCTGAATGGCGTTCAGACCAACGCCGCCTGCGCCGATCACCACCACATCCTGGCCTGCCCGCAGGCCCGCGGCATTGACCACGGCACCCACGCCAGTGATGACGCCGCAGGCGATAAGGGCGGCGGCGTCTTTGGGGATGTCGGGGCTGATCTTCACGACTTGCGCCTGTTCCACCACGACCTTTTCGGCAAAGGCACCGGAGGCCATAGCCTGATGCAGTGTACCGCCGTCCGCGGTCTTCAGGGGGCCAAGGTCGCCGTCATACGGCGTCTCGCAGACCGTCGGTTTGCCGCTGGAGCAGGAGGGACAGGTGCCACAGGCGCGGATGAGGGTGACGATCACGCTGTCGCCGATGTCGAGGCCGCGGGTGTTTGGGCCAACAGCGCTCACGCGCCCGGCGGCTTCATGGCCGTAGACGGCCGGTAGTGACCCACCCCATGCGCCCTCGGCATAGGAGATGTCGGAATGGCAGATGGCACAGGCATCCAGCGTGACTTCCACTTCGCTGCCCTCCGGGCTGCGCAACTCCACGGTCTCAACGACCAGCGGTTCTCCGAACGCATGGGCAACAGCGGCTTTGATCTTGGGCACTCTTCTTCTCCCCCTGAGGTTTCGGGCACGATGGCCCTGAATGCCCCGCGCTTGCAAGCACGGATGCGACCCTTCAAATGTCCGCTGACGCCACGTTGCGCGCTTTGGGGCGCAACAGGAAGAAGATGAGCGCAAGCACGGTCAGCACAAAGGCCAGCAGGAAGGGCGCACCGGGCAGATAGACGGGTGCTGAATCCTCTGTGAAATGGGCAAAAGTCCAGGTCATGGCCAAGGGCGACAGGATCATCGCAAGCGATGCGGCTGAAGTCAGGGCGCCCTGCAACTCGCCCTGGGCGTTGTCGGCCACGCGCGCCGACATGATGCCGTTGAGGGCAGGGGGGATCACCCCCGCAAGGGCCGCCAGCGGTGTCAGGATCAGCGCCAATGTGCCAGAGGTCACGACAGTCAGGCTGAGGTAGGCCAGAAGCGCAAAGCCGTGGCCCACCAGAACCGTGCCCCGCTCGCCGAACCACGCAAGTGCAACCCGGATCAGCCCGGCCTGCACCCCCGCCATGATCAGGCCAAAGAGCGCCAGCGAGAGCCCGATCATGGCGGGGGTCCAGCCAAACCGCTCCTGCCCGAAGTAGGACCAGACCGAAGGGTAGACGGCAAAGGCCACGTTGTAGAGGAAGTAGACCAGCAACAATTGCCGCACACCGGGCAGTTTGCCCAGATGTTTGACCACGCCAAAGGGGTTGGCACGACGCCAGTCAAAGGCGCGCACCTTGTCGCCAATCACCGTCTCGCTCAGCACGAAGTAGCCCAGAAGCGCATTGGCCGCGGCCAGTCCGGCGGCGGCCCAGAAGGGCGCGCGGGTGCCATATTCGGCCAGAAACCCGCCCACGAGCGGCCCAAGGACAAAGCCCATGCCGAAAGCGGCCCCCACCAGACCAAAGTTGCGCGTGCGGTTTTCGGGGGCCGAGATGTCGGCCATATAGGCATAGGCCGTGGATTGTGTGGCGGCTGTGATGCCACCGACAATGCGGCCTGCCAGCAAAAGCCAGATGCTGCCCGCCAGTGCCATCACCACATAGTCGGCTGCCATGACCACGAGGGAAGTCAGGAGCACGGGACGCCGTCCAAAGCGGTCCGACAGGCTTCCTATCGTCGGGCCAAAGAGGAATTGCATGAAGGCAAAGGTGGTCGACAGAATGCCACCCCATATGGCGGCTTCGCTCAGGCCCCCGCCGTTCACCTCGCGGATCAGGTCCGGCATGACCGGCACCATCAGGCCGATGCCCATCGCATCAATCATCACCGTGATCATCACGAAAAGAACGGCCGGGCGTATCATGTCAGAGGGTC
>CAYUSM010000483.1:0-2503 GCA_964447345.1 uncultured Sulfitobacter sp.
GGCCCCGGCAAGAACTCGGCGGGTGAGGATTTCTACGGCCCCTATGACGCGCAGGACCTCTTCCGGGAACATCAGGAAGAGATGGGCATCGAAATGGTGGACTTTAAACACATGGTCTACGTACAGGAACGCGCGCAATACGAACCGGCCGACGAAATCCATGATAAAGACGACGTGACGATCCTGAACATTTCGGGCACCGAACTGCGCCGCCGCCTGCAGGAAGGGCTGGAAATTCCCGAGTGGTTTTCCTTCCCCGAGGTCGTGGCCGAGCTGCGCCGCACGCGCCCACCGCGCTCCAAACAGGGTTTCACTGTCTTTTTCACCGGGTTCTCGGGCTCCGGCAAATCAACCATAGCCAACGCCCTTATGGTGAAGCTGATGGAAATGGGTGGGCGTCCTGTGACCCTGCTCGATGGCGACATCGTGCGTAAGAACCTCAGCTCTGAGCTGGGCTTCTCCAAAGAGCACCGCGACCTCAACATCCGCCGCATCGGATATGTTGCGTCTGAAATCACCAAGAACGGCGGCATCGCCATTTGCGCGCCCATTGCACCTTACGCCACCACGCGCCGCGCCGTGCGTGAAGACATCGAAAGCTTCGGTGCCTTTGTCGAGGTGCACGTGGCCACCTCAATCGAGGAATGTGAGCGGCGGGACCGTAAAGGGCTCTATAAGCTAGCGCGGGAGGGCAAGATCAAGGAATTTACCGGGATTTCAGACCCCTACGATGTCCCGGAAAGCCCGGAGCTGAGGGTTGAGACAGAGAATGTCGAGGTTGATAATTGTGCCCATCAGGTGCTCTTGAAGCTCGAAAGCATGGGATTGATTGCGGCGCATTGATGTAAGAACCAAGACTTTTGCAAAAGTCTTGGTCACTTTCTTGCAAGAAAGTGGACCGTTCAGCCGAAGTAGGCGGTACCCGACATCACGACCACGCCGCGCCCGCCGACACGGACACCGGTGATCGCTTCAGGTGAGCCAAGCACCTCAACCTTTGCCTGACCAGGACGCCCCATGCCGTGGCCCTGATCCGCCACATACGTCGGCCGTTTGATCAGCCCACGGCTCCACAGATAGCTTGCAGCGGCACCCGTGGCTGATCCGGTAAACGGGTCTTCTGGCGGACTTGGTGGTGCCAAGAGCAACCGAGCATAGGTGTCTCCTGCCGCGGTTGCGCCGTTCAAGGTGAGCCAATAAGGCTCTAACATATCCCCACGCGCCTCGCCCAGATGGGCGTAATAGTCATTCATTGCCTTTTCGTTCAGACCAACGCGGTCGAGTGTGTCGCGATCCTTAAGAAGAGTGATGCAGAATGGCAGACCGGTGGAGACGACCTGAGGTGGTGCAATGATATCATTGGCGTCAATGCCGCCAACAGCGGCGACAATCTCCTTTGGCACCTCTGGGCCAAAGGTCGGGGCGATCTGGGTCATGGTGATCAAATCCCCGTCGATATCAACACTTACGATCCCTGCACCGGTTTCCAGCGTCAGGTGGTCGCCAGTGACCCGACCGCGATGCATGAGTGCCGCAACGGTGGCAATGGTCGGATGGCCCGCAAAAGGTATCTCGCCGCTGGCGAGGAAATATCTGACCCGCAGATCAGCGACCTCTGATGGTCCGGTAAAGGTACATTCAACCAAAGAGGTTTCTGCCGTGTAAGCCATACAGACTGCGTCAGGCAGCGCGGCCCCGTCATGGACCACCGCGCAACCGTTTCCGCCAAAAGCCGTGGATGAAAACGCATCGACCCAATCAAACTCAAAGGCCATTCTGTCCTCCCAGATAGCAAAAAGGCCGCAGTTTGTGCTGCGGCCTCAAATTCCTGTTTTGCGCGTCGCGTTGCGCCTTAGTGCACCATGACAGGCGCATAGTCGTGCTGGCGCGCCAGCGTGAAAGCCAGCTTGCGATCACCCACCAGCGCCAGCTGCTGACCCTCGGCATCATGCACAGCGTAGAGCTGTTCGAGCCCTTCTGCCTGTGCGCGCACCTCGCGGGGAAGATCGGTTACGGCGATTGTCTTGACGTAGACCGTCCGGTCACCTGTATGGGCATTCATGTCATGCATCGTTCTACCCTTTCTTGATCGTTATGGTTTGTACAACTGTCTCGGGTTTGGCGCGGGTCAAGTCCACGTGCAGCAGACCGTTCTCCATGATCGCCTCGCCGACATCCACACCATCAGCCAGCACAAACGAGCGCTGGAACTGGCGCGACGCGATGCCGCGATGAAGGAACACGCGATCCCCGCTGTCGTCAGTCTGCCGCCCCCGGATCACCAATTGGCGGTCCTCGACCGTGATCGAGAGGTCGTCCTCGGCAAATCCCGCCACGGCAAGCGTGATCCGATAGCTGAAATCAGAGGTTTGCTCGATATTGAACGGAGGATAGCCTTCATTTCCGCTTTTCGCAGTGCGTTCCAGCACCCGCTCCAGCTGTTCGAACCCCAGCATATGTGGGTATGAGGCAAGCGTCAGTTTCGTCATGCGACACGTCCTTA
>CAYUSM010000484.1:0-2502 GCA_964447345.1 uncultured Sulfitobacter sp.
CGCTCGCCCAGCGTATAGACGAGGATCGCGTCGAGCCGGTCGATGGAGGCGCGGTGCTCCTTGAGCACTTCGGCGGCCTTTTGGGTGGTGTCGATCATGCGGCCTCCTTTGGGTGGCGCCAGATGTGGCAGGGTTTGTCGAGGAGTTTGCCCTCGGCCTCGACCCGCGCGCCAAGGCGTTCGGCCAGCGCGGCAGACCGGGTATTGGTGGGCAGGACGTAGCTGACCAACCCGTCGAGTTTCATTTCCTGCGCGGCAAAGGCGCGGGCGGCGCGGGCGGCCTCAAAGGCGTATCCCTTGCCTTCGGCATGGGCAAAGAGCGCCCAGGCCAGTTCCGGCTCGGGCCAGCCTGCGGGGTTCATCACGCCGACCCAGCCGAGAAAATCGCCATTCTCGCGGCTGTCGATGTGCCACAGCCCGTAGCCATGTAGCGCCCAATGGCCGATGCGCGCGGCGAGGCTGTTGAACGTCTCGAAGGCATCGCGGGGGCCGCCGACCAGATGGCTGCGCTCTGTCGCGTAAAAGGCTGTCAGGGTTGGCAGGTCCTTCTTGGCGGGCGCGCGCAGGGTCAGCCGCTGGGTGTCAAGCACCGGGATATGATCGAGCATGGCGGTCATGGGGTGATCCGACGGACGCGCTGACGCGCGAAGACATTCTTGGCGCGGGGGACTGCGTTCTCGCAGGGCTTCGGTGTCGTGCCCTTGGCGAATTTTGCCCCATTTGCTGAGAGGTGCTTGAGGGCGCAATGCGTCCTCAAGGCACCTTTTCGAGGGTCTTGGCGATTCTGCACGGCGTCAAGGACAAGCCGCGCGGAGCGCGGTGCTGCGCATCCTTGACCCCATACAGAATCACCGGTTTTGGCGCGGGGCATCATGGGTGGGCCTCCGGGGCAGCGTGACGCCAGACTTGCAGGTGGAGACCGTCGACGGTGGTGAAATCATTCTCGCGGACAGCGCCAAGGCGTTGGGCGAGGGCCTGGCTGCGGATGTTGTCCGGTGTCGTGCAGCTGATCGCCGTGGTCCAGCCGAGCGTGTTGTAGGCGTAGTCGAGTGAGGCGCGGGCCGCCTCAAAGGCGACGCCGCGGCCTTCGGCGGCCCTGAAGACGGACCAGGCGATTTCGGGTTCGGGCCAGTCGTCCGGAAGGAAGGGACCGACGACGCCGAGTGGTTCGTCGGTGGCTTTGTCCGCCACCATCCAGCGGCCGTAGCCGCGCAGGTGCCAATGGCCGATGATCTCGGCAAGCTTGTCAAAGGCCTGCGTGCGGGTGTTGGGACCGCCAAGGTGGATCGCGCGGTCGCTCATGCGGAAATCGGCCCATGCGCCGAAGTCATCCATGCGCGGGCAGCGCAGGCGGAGGTTTTCTGTTTCGACCGTGGGGATGGTGAGCGTGGTTGTCATGTCAGGCACCTCCCGCCGGACCGTGGTGGCGGTAGACGCAGACGGGGTCCGACCCATTATCGGCAAAACGCGCGGCGGCGGCGCGGTCCTCTGCCGCGCCAAGCCTGGCCGCAAGACGGCGTGAGGCGTGGTTGTCGGGGTCGATGTAGCTGACCAGGGCGGGCAGGGCCAAGGTGTCGATGGCGTGGGTTCGGGCGGCGCGGGCGGCCTCGAAGGCGATGCCTCGGCCTTCTGCGGCTTCGGTCAGGAAATAACCAAGTTCCGGCTCGTGATCACCAACCTCCATCTGGACGGAGACGAAGCCGAGGATCGTACCGCTGGTCTTTTCCACGATGGTCCAGAGCCCGTGGCCGCGCAGGAGCCAGTTTGAGATGGCGCCGGTGAAATCCGCCCAGCTGTCTTCCCGGCTAAAAGGGCCGTCCATGTAGCGGGCGCGCTCGGACATCAGGATGGTGGCGTAGACCTCGAAGTCCTCGATCCTTGGGGCGCGGAGCAAGAGGCGTGCGGTTTCAAGCTGTGGCAGTTGTGACTGCAACAGGCTGGCGAAGACCGCCGCGGCACCGGTCGAGGGTGCCTCGTGAGGATATGAGGGCGTGGCCGTCATTATTTCTTCTTGCCGAAGCCGGAGAGGCCGGGGGGGAGTTGCATGCCGCCGCCGCCGAAGGGGTTCTTGCCGCCCATCTGCTTGGCTGCGGCTTCCAGCGCCTTTGGGTCCATGCCTTGGGCCATGGCAGCAGGGTCCATCCCGCCCTTGCCCATCATGGCTTTCATGGCCTGTTTCATCATGCCGCCTTTGCCCTTGCCGAGCTTCTTCATCATGTCGGACATCTGGCGGTGCATCTTCATCAGCTTGTTGAGATCGCTGACTTCCATGCCTGCACCGCGCGCGATGCGTTTCTTGCGGCTGGCCTGAAGGATCTGCGGGTTGGCGCGTTCCTTCTTGGTCATGGAGTTGATCAGCGCGACCTGCTGGCGCAGCATCCGGTCGTCGATGCCTGCGCCGTCCATCTGCTTTTGCATCTTGGCGGCACCGGGCATCATGGCCAGCATACCTTCCATGCCGCCCATCTTCATCATCTGTTCCAGCTGCATCTTGAGGTCGTTC
>CAYUSM010000485.1:0-2492 GCA_964447345.1 uncultured Sulfitobacter sp.
GCCAAAGGCGCCAGAACCTAAATCTGGTGCGTCTACCAATTCCGCCACACCCGCACGCGCCGCCCCATCCGGGGCTGGCTGGCGCTGATTAGCAAAGTCACGGCCCCTTTGCGAGACCAAAAAAGGGCAAGACATTAACAAGATGATGACATATAGTTTTGATAACCAGAGCAGGTAAAAAACAAGAAAGTGACGCCCATGGAGCCGAAAACGGTCGGGCGCGTAGGCGACAAGGATCGCCATGCGGGCCAGTTTACCCCCTATGCCGTCCTCGATACGGGACTCATTCAAGGTGCTATGTTGCTGACACTCGATGGCGAAATGCCGGTCGAATATGTCTCTGTCGGCGACAAGCTGATCACCCGGGACACCGGAATTTCCAAGGTTGAACACATCCAGCGCACCACGCGCGAGGTGCACACCATCGCCTTTGCGGCAGGATCGCTGGGCGACACCCGGCCCGAGCATGACGCGCATCTGGCGGGTGACCAGATGGTGCTGATCCGCGACTGGCGGGCACGGGCGCTCTTTAATTCAGAACGCGCGCTGGTCGCCGCACGGGCGCTGGTGGACGGTGAGTTCATCATGGACCTGGGCATGCGCGAAACCACGCTCTACCAGATCTTCTGTGACGGGCCGCATATCCTTTACTGCGATGGACTTGAGCTTAGCACCGCAGACGGTGCCAGGGCCCGTGGCGCGGTCCTGCACGCCGCCTAGGCGCTGAGTGCCGCAAAGAGTTTCGGCAACATATCCGGCAAATCCTCGGCAATAAGGCCGGGGCCAAAAAGCCGCGCGGCCTCAGCATGCAGCCAAACGGCGATTTCTGTCATGACAAAAAGATCAGCACTTGTGTGCGGGGCTGCAAGGCCCCCGATCAGACCTGCCAAGACATCGCCTGCCCCTGCCGTCGCAAGCCACGGCACCTCGCGACCGTAGACCGCTGCATGAACGGATGCGCCGCCGCCCGGTTCAGCGATCACCGTATCTGGCCCTTTCAACAGTACGATGCACCCCGCCCGCGCGGCCGCCTGCCGCACCGCATCCACCTTCGACATCTCCACCCGCGCGGCACCGCTGAGGTCTGGAAACAGGCGGGCAAATTCGCCTTCATGGGGTGTCAGAACCGTGCGCGCATGGGTCTGCGAAAAAAGCGCCTCCGGCGCGTCAGCAAAGCTGGTCAGTGCATCGGCATCCAGCACCACCACCGGATCGCGATGGGCTGATCCTTCGGCCCGACGGCCTAGTACCTCGCCTACGCGTCGCCGGGTCGCTTCCGAGACCCCCATGCCGGGGCCAAGCACGAACCCGCTGACACGGTTGTCTGCCACATCGCTGACCACCTGATCCTTGGCCAAAGCGCGCAGCATGATCGCGTCTAGCGCGCTTGCATTTTCGATGAGCGCCGCAGGCGGGCAGATTACGGTCACCAACCCGGCACCACAGCGCAGTGCCGCCCGCGCGGCCATCCGCGCGGCTCCGCCCCGCCCGACACTGCCGGAAAAGACCATGACGTGGCCGTGGTCAAACTTGTGGCCGACCCCCGTTGTCTTGGCGATGAAGGACATTGGCCACATCTTGGGCTTCAGAGGCAGCCCAGAATATGTCGGATCAACGAGCCGCAGACGCTCTGGAACAGGCGGCAGCCCGATCATTGCCTGCTCAGGCCCATGTGAACCGACGCCAATATCGACCACGCGCAGTTTGCGGCAAATGCCCGGGCCAAGCGCCAAAAAGTGCCCGGGCTTTGGCGTGTGGAATGTCACGGTCAGATCAGCCATGTTCAATGTGCGCGGCCAGGCGTCGGTCTCCGCTGACACATCGTCAAAATCGGATGGGACCATACCGGTATCAAGGTTCAGACCTGACGGACAATCTACCGCGACCATCCTGATCGCATGCGACCGCTTCCAGACCTTTCGCTGTTTTACATCCAGTGCCTGCGCCACGTCGTCGGGCAAGGCCCGGGTCAGCCCAATACCAAAGACCGCGTCGATCATCACATCTGGCCGCGCGCCGTCATAGACCGCCTCAGCGGTCAATGGCCGCACACTATTGCCCTCGGCCCAGCGGTCATGGTTGGCCTTTGCATCAGGCGGCAGTTTCTCCGGCTCGCCGAAAAGATGCACGCGCACCTCCCACCCACGCTCCGCCAAAAGCCGCGCTACGACGAAGCCGTCACCACCATTGTTGCCGGGTCCTGAGAGTACACAGGCCCTATGCGCGCCCTCTCCCAAATCGGGCCATTCCGAGATGATGGCTTCGACCACACCCAGACCCGCCCGTTCCATCAACTCCAGACCGGTCACTTCACCGCTCTCCATCGCGGCTTTCTCGATGTCACGCATCTGTTGGGCAGTGAACAATTCAGTCAATTTTGGCCTCGTGATTCATTTCTGCCTAATTATTATGCGCATTGCCTGAAATTTGACCGCCTTAGATTGAATCGCGGCAAACCAAGACGCCCTACGACGCCCCATTATGGATTCCCC
>CAYUSM010000486.1:0-2477 GCA_964447345.1 uncultured Sulfitobacter sp.
GGCGTCTTTGCCTGTATGCTCTTTGCCGCCCTCTCAGGCTCATCCCCCGCCACTGTGGTCGCCATCGGCTCCATCGTCATCGTGGGCATGCGCGAGGTCGGCTATACCAAGGATTTCGCCGCAGGCGTCATCGCTGTTGCCGGTACGCTCGGCATCCTCATTCCGCCCTCCATCGTGATGGTGGTCTAGGCCTCCGCCACGGATGTCTCCGTGGGCCGGATGTTCCTCGCCGGTGTGATCCCCGGATTGCTCGCCGGTCTGATGCTGATGGTCACGATCTACGTCATCGCCAAGGTCCGCGACCTGCCGAAAGGCGACTGGCAGGGCTGGGGTGAAGTGCGGCGATCGGGCATTGAGGCGGGCTGGGGTCTCTTCCTGATCGTCATCATCCTCGGCGGCATCTATGGCGGCATCTTCACTCCCACCGAAGCCGCAGCCGTAGCCGCTGTCTACGCCTTCTTCATCGCCTCCTTTGTCTACCGCGACATGGGTCCGCTGCACGTGGCCGGTGATGGCCAGAACATCCCGCTCCTGCGCAAACCCATCGCGCTGATCACGGTCTTCTTCCACCGCGACACCCGCAACACGCTGTTCGAGGCGGGCAAGCTCACCGTGACGTTGATGTTCATCATCGCCAACGCGCTGATCCTCAAGCACGTGCTGACGGATGAACAGATCCCCCAACAGATCAGTCGGGCCATGCTCGACGCTGGCTTTGGCCCGATCATGTTCCTTGTGATCGTCAACATCATCCTGTTGATCGGCGGGCAGTTCATGGAACCCTCTGGCCTTCTGGTCATCGTGGCGCCCCTGGTCTTTCCCATCGCCATCGAGCTTGGGATCGATCCCATCCACCTTGGCATCATCATGGTGGTGAACATGGAGATTGGCATGATCACACCACCGGTGGGCCTCAACCTCTTTGTGACGTCCGGCGTGGCCAACATGCCGATGATGAACGTGGTCAAGGCGGCCCTGCCGTTCCTCGCCGTGCTGTTCATCTTCCTGATCATGGTCACCTACATCCCGTTCCTCAGCACATGGTTGCCGACGATGATGATGGGTCCGGAGATCATCACGAATTGAACCAAGGAGCCGTCACTTGCCGTCGCCCAAAGCGCCATGTGGCGGCCCCTTCTGAGTGCTTTCAGTCGATCATCAATTCCCTTGAGCACTTGTTGCTACGAGGAATGGCTAGGTAATTGGCATGAACCTTCCATTCCAATAGACCAGCGCACCGGCGTCATCGCGTTCCTGGATGGCTCTTACCTTTCCGATCACAATTGAATGGGTGGCCCGGTCAATCATCTCATCGACTTCACAATCGAACGCGGCAGGCGCACCTTTCAACAGCAGGGCACCCGTTTTCGCCGTTTCCCATTCAGCGCCTTTGTACCTGTCCGCGCCGTTGACCCCACCGAAACCACAGAAATTCTCGGCGATCTGCTGATGGGCAGCACCAAGGGATGACCACCCGAACTTCTGGTACTTGACCAAAAGCGGCCAACTCGATGAATCTCTGTTAATACAGGCCAGTAAAAGTGGCGGTTCAGCGCTCAGCGACACAGCAGACGTGACCACCAATCCAGAAACATCCTCCCCCTCGCCAACCGTGATGACCGAGCAATTGCCAACCAGGGCGCGCATGGCGTTGGTAAAGGACTTCGGGGATGGCAACTCCATTACCGAATGCCCGCTTCGGCAAGCAACGGCAGGACGTTATCCCGGAAATAGGGGAACTCTTCGACGTAATCGAAAAAGGACAGTGTTGTGCCCGAAAAACCGGTTTCATGCAGCTTGATGATGCCGTCCGCGACCTGTCTTGGCGTGCCGACAAGCGGGAAGCCACCATGCCCCATGGCAAACAGGTTCTTGATTTGTGCCAGCAAATCATGCGGGAAGGAATGCGCATGGGCAAACTGCAGGTTCACAAGGTTGTCCACCGCCTCCCAGTCAGCCAGATCGCCCATCAGACGGTCGCGCAGCGCGGTGGCTTCCTCTTCGGTCTCCCGGCAGATCACATGGCTGAACGTCAGCACGCCGACATCGCGGCCTTTGGATGTCGCCTGCTGCTTGAGCTCTTTGATCTCTTCAACCGATCGGGTCAGATCGATCGCGGGTGTAAAAAGGTAGTCCGCGTTATCGGTAGCAAACGTGCGTCCGATTTCCGAGCCCGCAGCATTCAGGATCGGAGGGCGGCCATTGATGGGCTTGGGATCGCCGGCAACATGCTTGAGATTGAAGTATTGACCGTCCCAGTCAAAATATTCATCCGAGGTCCAGAGCTTTTCGACAATATCGAACCATTCCTGCGCATAGCCATAGCGGGTCTCGTGGTCATCCGGCAGGGTCAGACCCAGCGCCTCGTATTCAGGCTTGTTCCAGCCCGCAACGATGTTGAGCCCGGCGCGCCCGTTGCCGACCTGATCCATCGTGGCAAGTTGCTTGGCCGAGACAACGGGGTTGTTGGCGGCAGT
>CAYUSM010000487.1:0-2450 GCA_964447345.1 uncultured Sulfitobacter sp.
TGGGCCTGCCCAGCGGGCAGATGGGCAATTCCGAGGTGGGGCACACCAATATCGGTGCGGGCCGTGTGGTGGCGATGGACCTTGGCCAGATTGATCTGGCGATTGAGGAAGGGGAATTCGCCAAAAACCCGCCGCTTGAGGATTTCATAGAGGCCCTCAAGGGCACTGGGGGCACAGCGCATCTGATGGGCCTTGTCTCTGACGGCGGCGTGCATGGACATCTGCGGCACATGGTGGCAGCGGCAAAGGCGTTGGATGATGCAGGCGTGCAGGTGGTTATTCACGCAATCACAGACGGGCGGGACGTGGCACCAAGGTCTGCTAAGTCGTTTTTTGAGGAACTGGAGGCCGCTCTGCCAAGTGCGGTGCAGATTGTCACCGTGACGGGCCGCTACTACGCCATGGATCGCGACAACCGCTGGAACCGTGTGGAACGCGCGGCCCAAGCAATGCTGCGGGGCGAGGGCCTGGCCGCTGATGGCGCGGAGCAGGCGGTCAAAGAAGCCTATGACCGTGATGAGGATGACGAGTTCATTCAGCCTTCGGTGTTGGGTGACTATGCTGGCGCCAAAGATGGTGACGGGTTCTTCTGCCTGAACTTCCGGGCGGACCGGGCGCGCGAAATCATGGCCGCGCTGGGTGATCCCGGTTTTGACGCTTTCGATGTCGGCGACCGGCCCAACTGGGCCGCGTTGATGGGGATGGCTGAGTACTCCTCGGAACACCGGGACTATATGACCACGATGTATCACAAGCCGGACCTGCCCAATACGCTGGGGGCCTGGGTGGCCAAACAAGGTCGGCGGCAGTTTCGGCTGGCGGAGACAGAGAAGTATCCGCATGTGACCTTCTTCCTGAACGGCGGAGAAGAGACTCCGGCCGCAGGGGAAGACAGGCACATGCCCAAATCGCCCGATGTGGCCACCTATGACCTGCAGCCTGAGATGTCGTCGGGCGAAGTGACGGACCACTTCGTGAAAGCCATTGAGGACGGGTACGACCTGATCGTCGTGAACTATGCCAACCCCGACATGGTAGGACATACCGGCGACCTTGAAGCGGCCAAGGCAGCCTGTGCCGCGGTTGATGCCGGGTTGGGTCGGGTGTTGGATGCCTTGGAAAACGTCGGCGGCGCGATGGTGTTGACGGCGGATCACGGCAATTGCGAAGTCATGATTGACCCGGAAACCGGCGGGCCGCACACGGCACATACGCTCAACCCGGTGCCCGTGGCGCTGATCGGCGGGCCAGAGGGCGCAACGCTGACGCATGGCCGTCTGGCTGACTTGGCCCCGACCTTGCTCGACCTGATGGGCATGGAGCAGCCCGAGGAAATGACCGGGACGTCGCTGATCCAATGAGAGTGCTTGCGCTGATCCTGTTGCTTTGGCCGGTCGGACTGGTAGCGCAGACACCAACGGCAGAACAGGCGCGGGAAGCCGCAGCAGCGTTGGAAGCCGCATCGGAAATGCTGGATGAGGCCGAAGGCGCACGCAATCGCGTACGCGCGCTCACGGAAACCATACAGGCCTTCGAGACCGGCTTGGGCGCGATGCGCGCAGGACTGCGGCAGGCAGCGATCAATGAAGCGCAGCTGAGCCAGAAGCTGCAGTCGCGTGATGCGGAGGTGGCGGAACTGCTGGGTGTGCTGCAAAGCATGGGCGGTTCAGCTTCGCCGGTCGCATTCCTGCACCCGGACGGGCCGATGGGCACGGCACGCGCAGGTATGCTCTTGGCGGAACTGACACCGGCGCTCAATCGTCGGGCGAATGCACTTCGGACCGATTTGGAGAACGTGCAGATGCTGCGCGCGCTGCAGGTGGATGCTGCCAAGCGCCTGCAGGATGGGCTGACTGAAGTTCAGGCTGCGCGGACGGCGCTCAACCAAGCCATGGCCAACCGCACGGATCTGCCGACACGCTTTACCGCTGATCCGGTCAAGACAGGTATCCTGATCGCCTCGACCGAGACGCTGGACGGGTTTGCCTCAGGTCTTGCCGAGATTGTCACGGATGAAGTTGAACCCGCGCCTGTGTCTCTCGACGGGCGCATTGGCGACCTGCCGCTCCCGGTGCAGGGGCTTGTCCTGCGCCGCGCCGGAGAGGCGGATGCGGCGGGCGTCACGCGCCCCGGCATGATCATGGCCACGCGCCCCGGTGCGATTGTCACTACACCAACGGCCTCCACCATCCGCTATGCAGGGCCTTTGCTGGACTTCGGCAATGTGGTGATTCTTGAACCTCAGGCCGAAACGTTGTTTGTGCTTGCCGGTCTGGATGTGGTTTATGGCGAGGCTGGTCAGGTCATCGCCGCAGGCACACCGATTGGGCTGATGGGGGGCGTGACTGCGGAAAATGGCGCTGAATTGTCACCCCTTCGTGAAGGCACTGGCACTGAGCGTTCAGAATCGCTCTATATAGAAGTAAGAAAAGCGAACAGGCCCCAGGACC
>CAYUSM010000488.1:0-2423 GCA_964447345.1 uncultured Sulfitobacter sp.
GCCATCCCCTCTTCAAGTAAACTTCCGAAACAACCGCGTGCGGTCGAACATATCCTCCAGCTCTTCCATGCGTGCTTTTGTCTGATCCCAATCGAGGTTCTGTACTGCGGCGATCATCGTCTCTATCAGCAGCATCGTAGTGGCTGCTGAGTCCCAGGCGGAGGGGACGACGATACGGCTGGAGAAGCTGTGGGTCGCCAATTGGTGCACGGGGGAGCGCCATTGGTCCGTGAAAAGGATGATCTCGGCCCCTCGCGCATGGGCCATCTCGGCCAGCTTCAGCGTGTTGTTCTCGTAGCGGCGGACGTCGAAGATGATGAAGACATCACCCTCTTGCGTATTCAGCAGGTAGTGGGGCCATGAGTTGGAGGTGGACTGCACGTGGGTCAGGTTGGGCCGGATCGTCTGCATGTGCAGAAAGAGGTATTCGGCCAGCGTGTGCGTGATGCGCCCGCCGACGATGTAGAGGTGGCGACCGGGGTCGCCCGCCAGCGCGCAGGCGGCGTCAAAGGCTGCGGGATCAATCTGGGCCAGCGTGTTGCGGATGTTCCCGATCACGGCATCGGTAAATCGGTTAAGTACATGCTCGGAGGGTGCTGCTTCGGCCCAGGTGTCATGTTTTGCGATGGGGTCCTTGGCCTTGGCGCGCAGCTCCTCGCGCAGTTCTGACTGAAACTCCGGGTAGCCCTTGTAGCCCAGCTTCTGGACCATGCGGGCGACGGTCGGCACGGACACATCAGCATCCTTGGCCAGCGCCGTCAGCGGGCCAAGCCCGGATGCGGGGTAGTTTTCAAGGATCGACAGGGCCAATTGCCGCTCTGCGCGGGTGAGATCATCCAGTTTTTGCTGGATGCGATCCGAGATGGTCAGCAGGTCGCCGGACATGGGTCCTCCACCCGTTTGCGTGAAAATTTATCAAAGCCGTGGGTCGTGTGATAAATTTTTCACAATTGTGTTGACAGAATCCCCGTCTGGCAAGACCTTTGTGGTTCAGGGGGCTTGATGCACAACGATCACGACACCACGGACCCGATGCCTTTTGAGGTATTGAACGCACAAGGCAGCGCGCGCGTGCTGCTGGTCTGTGAACATGCATCCGCGCATATGCCTGACGCTTACGGTTATCTTGGACTGCCCCCTGAGCATCGCGAAAGCCATGCAGCCTGGGACCCCGGTGCGCTGGGTGTGGCACAGGAGATGGCCAGGGATTTGGATGCCGTTCTGGTTGCCGGAACACTGTCGCGTTTGATCTATGATTTGAACCGCCCGCCGGAGAACCCGGCGGCCATGCCTGCAAAAAGCGAAGTGATCGAGGTGCCGGGAAATGCTGATCTTTCAGAGGCGGAGCGGGAGCGGCGTATTTCGACCATCTATACGCCATATCATCGCGTTGTGGCAGAGGCGCTAGCGATGCAGGCCTCACCCGTGCTCGTGACGGTGCACAGTTTTACACCTGTTTATCATGGGGCGCCCCGCCGGGTGGAGATCGGGCTGCTGCATGATGCAGACAGCCGGATCGCGGACCTCATTCTGGAAAACCCGGCGACCTTTGGGGATCATGTTGTGGAGCGCAACGCGCCTTACGGGCCTGCAGACGGGGTGATGCACACGCTCAATGTGCATGGCGATGCAAACGGCCACCCCAACCTGATGATCGAAGTGCGCAACGATCTGATCAAGACGGCGGAACAGCAGCGGCTCATGGGTCGGCTGCTTGCCGGATGGGTGAGCGATGCGCTGGCGAAGTTGAGCACCGACGTGGCAGGTGCGCTGTGACGGGCGTGATGCGCGGGTTCATCCGGGGCGTGGACGCTGTGAACTACCGGCTGGGACGGATTGTGATGTACGGCATCTTTGTGCTGATGGGCATCCTGCTGTGGTCGTCGATTTCCAAGACATTCTTTCTGCCTTCGCTCTGGACGCTGGAAATGGCGCAGTTCGTGATGGTGGGCTATTACATCCTTGGCGGTCCCTATTCGATCCAGATGGGTTCGAACGTGCGGATGGACCTGCTTTATGGCAGTTGGTCTGATCGGCGGAAAGCGTGGTTTGACCTGATCACCGTCTGTTTCCTGATCTTCTATCTGGCCGTGCTGCTGTACGGCGCGCTGATCTCAACTGCTTACTCGTTGGGATACTGGAAGGATGCCCCGATTTCCTACCTTTTCAACGTCGTGATCGGGGCAGAGGAAGTGGGGCGACTGGAACAATCCTCTTCGGCTTGGCGGCCCTACATGTGGCCGATCAAGGTGGCGATGATCGTCGGATTCTTCCTGATGTTGCTGCAGTGCCTGTCTGAGCTTTTCAAGGATGTGCTGCGCCTGCGGGGTGAGACCGTCTGATGTCTTACGAAATGATCGCCACGCTCATGTTCTCGACCATGATGCTGATGCTGCTGACCGGTCAGCGGGTCTTTGGCGCGA
>CAYUSM010000489.1:0-2421 GCA_964447345.1 uncultured Sulfitobacter sp.
CGCTGAACATGTCTTCTGCCCGCAGCGTCATCAGCGGGTTCAGCGCCAGCGTGTTTTCGGCAGCATTGTCCGCGATGTCCTTGGCGTTCTTCGACATCTTCTTTTCATCCGTCATGGCGCACCTCCAATCTCAGGTTTTGGCATCCGGGCCCGGTACCAGAATGGCCAGGCTCTCGGCAAGCAGAACGGGCTTGTCGGCCCCTTCCATCTCCATCGTGTTTTCGGCTTTCATCAGATACTGCCCGTTGTCCTTGCGCTCAAACGACACAAGCTTGGCGTGCAGCCGCACCTTGGCCCCCACCGGGACGGGGGCCAGAAACCGGACTTTGTCCAGACCATAGTTCAGCGCCGCGGCCGTGCCAGCAGGCACCGCGCCGATTTCCATCGACAAAGAGGCCACCAGCGACAGTGTCAGATACCCGTGTGCCACCGGCCCGCCAAAGGGGCTCTCTTTCTTGGCGCGCTCCGCGTCAACGTGAATCCACTGGTTGTCACCGGTGCAATGCGCAAATTCATTCACCTGCTCTTGGGTGATCTCGACCCAGGACGAACTGCCCAGCATCTCGCCTGCCTTGTCGCCCAGGTTGGCGTAGGTCAATTCAGTCATGGGTCTCTCCTATTTCTGGTCTCCGGCCATTTTGGCCAGCGCCCCATCGCGCAATTCGCGGCGCAATATCTTGCCGACGTTGGTCTTGGGCATCTCATCAACGAATGCCACGTGTTTTGGTTTCTTGTAGCCGGTCAGATGCTGGCCACAGAAATCGCGGATGTCCTTTTCGGTCAGGCTCTCATCGGATTTGGCGATGAACAGCATGACCGCTTCGCCCGAGTTTTTGTCGGGGACACCCACGCAGGCGGCCTCAAGCACGCCATTGTGGTTCACGGCGACGGCCTCGATCTCATTGGGATAGACGTTGAAGCCTGAGACAAGGATCATGTCCTTCTTGCGGTCCACGATCTTGGTGAAGCCCTTCTCGTCCATGATCCCGATGTCACCGGACTTGAAGTATCCGTCAGGTGTCATGACTTCCTCGGTCGCTTCGGGTCGCTGCCAGTATCCTGCCATGACCTGCGGCCCTTTGATCGCGATCTCGCCACGCTCGCCCAGAGCGACTTCATTGCCCTCATCATCGAGGATTTTGATGTCCACATTGGGCATCGGCAGGCCGATGGTGCCGGAATAGGCGTCAGTGTCCGTTGGGTTGCACGTCACCCCGGAAGAGGTCTCTGACAGGCCATACCCTTCGCAGATCGGACATCCCGTGATCGACAGCCATTTCTTTGCCACCGCCTCCTGCACCGCCATGCCGCCGCCGTTGGCGATGCGCAGTTGGCTGAAGTCGAGCTTGGCGAACTCCGGATGGTTGGCCAGCCCGTTAAAGAGTGTGTTCACACCCGGAAAGACATGGAACTTGTACTTGCCGATCTCTTTAATTGTCCCGTCCAGATCACGGGGGTTGGGGATCAGGATGTTCACGCCGCCTGTGCGCATCGACAAGAGCGAGCAGGTGATAAAGGCAAAGACGTGGTAGAGGGGCAGGGCGCAGATGAAGGTCAACTGCCCGCTGATCGGTTTGCGGTTTAGGCCCGGCTGCATCCACGCCTCGGATGAGAGCAGGTTTGCAATGATGGTGGAGTGCAGCAGCGTGGCACCCTTGGAGACCCCAGTCGTCCCACCGGTGTACTGCAAAACCGCGACGTCATCGCTCTTGATCGTAGGCTTGTTCAGTTTCTGGCCCGCCCCCTTGGCGACGGCGGCCTTGAACTTGATGCTGCCCGGCAAAGAGAAGGGCGGCACCGCCTTGCGGACCTTGCGCACGACGAAATTGGTGATGTGGCTCTTGGGGAATCCCAGCAGGTCCCCCACTCCAGTCACCACCGTATGTTCAATCGGTGTGTTCTTGATGACATCCTGAAGCGTGGTTGCAAAGTTCTCGATAATGACAATCGCCTTGGACCCGCTGTCATTAAGCTGATGCTCCAGTTCCCGCGCGGTATAAAGCGGATTGACGTTCACCGCGATGAAGCCCGCGCGCAGGATGCCTGCCAGTGCCACCGGGTACTGCAGCACATTGGGCATCATGATCGCGACGCGATCCCCCTGTTTCAGGCCAAGCCCTTGTAAATACGCACCAAACGCACGGCTCTGACGGTCAAGTTCGCCGTAGGTCAGCGCCTTGTCCATCAGGACATAAGCCTTGTCATTTGCGTATTTGGAAAAGCTCTCTTCGAGCAGATCGACGAGGGACCCGTATTGCGTGATATCGGCGTCTGCGGGGACGCCCGGCGGATAGTTTTCCGTCCAGATCCGTTCCATTCATGTCCTCCCAATTTCCGCCCTGATCGCTCTCCGGCGGTCTTGAGGCGGCGGTGGCCTGCGCGGACGCAAGCTTGACCAAAGGTATAGGACTTGCATATCTG
>CAYUSM010000490.1:0-2418 GCA_964447345.1 uncultured Sulfitobacter sp.
TCGCGTTTCGTGATCTGCAAGCCGCACCGCTGGCATATTCAGGAGATGGGCGAAGGCCCGCTCCTGCTGCTGATCCATGGTGCGGGTGGGGCCACGCAAAGCTGGCGTCATCTGATGCCGCTGCTGGCCAAGACCTACCGCGTGGTGGCCGTGGACCTGCCGGGACAGGGATTTACCAAGTCCGGCTCCTGGGCGCGGCTGGGGTTGGTGCCTATGGCCCAAGACCTGACCGGTCTTTGCCTCGATCAGGGTTGGGAGCCGGACGCGATCATCGGGCACTCCGCAGGTGCCGCCATCGCCCTGGAGATGGCGCGGCATATGTCCCCTGCCCCGCCCGTCGTCGGCATCAACGCGGCCCTTGGCAACTTCAAGGGACTTGCGGGGCTCTTGTTCCCGCTGATGGCCAAGGCGCTTGCCATGACCCCCTGGGTCGCGCGGATGTTCACCGCCTCCACGTCCCGCCCCCGCTCGGTCACACGGCTGATTGAAGGAACGGGGTCAAAGCTGCCCGAGGAAGACCTGGCATGGTATCGCGCGCTGGTCAGCGATGAGGGCCATGTGGATGGCACCTTGGGCATGATGGCGCAGTGGTCCCTTGACCCCCTGCTGCGCGCCCTGCCCCAGCATCCCTCACAGACATTGTTGATTGTCGGTGACCGGGACAAGGCTGTGCCCCCCGGCACCTCCCGAAATGCCGCCGACAAGATGCCCAATGGCAGGTTTGAGTCCCTGCCGGGACTGGGGCATCTGGCGCATGAGGAAGACCCTGAAACTGTCCTGGCACCCCTGCGCGCCTTTTTGAAATCGAAACTAGGTTAAATATTTGATTTCATTCAATAAAGAGCGTCTGTCCCCGCGGGGACAACCCGCTTTAGTCCTCCAAAGCGCTCAAAAACGCCTCAACAGCCTCTTCCAGCCGCTTACGCTCCACCCCGCTGAAGTCCCGGTCCAGCCGCAGCTCGATCCGGCCATCGGCCACAGTGCATTTCGCGTCCCCGTCGGGACGGTTCAGGCGGAAGGTGGTCTTGGCCGCACGTGGCCGGCCAAGCTTGACCTTCTTGCTTGACGACACGCCCATCTGCGCCACGAAATCACTCATCAGCGCCTGTTCCTGCTCCGGCGAGCGTCCCTCCTTCGCAGCCAGCAGACGGGTCAGAATGCCTTTGGCCTCCGGGTTCTCTTCCAGACGTTTCACCACCTGCAAGCCCAAGGCTCGCGGGATCGTATCGACGTGCTGAATGTGCCCGCCCGTCTCGCTCAGCAGCCGCACAAAATGTTTGATGTAGGATCGTTTCTGCCGACCGGACGAGGCAAAGAGCAACTCCACTGCGTGCTCGTATCCTTCCACTTCTTCCGCCTGATGGCGGTAGTTGATGGCAAGCTGCGCCATTTCGCCAAATGACACGCCGCGCCGCACAAGGTTTTCATCCACCATGCGCCGGTAAAGCCGCAGCAGGTTCTCGCCTTTGGCATTGATCCCCGCGGGGATACGGGCATAGGCCTCGTCGCCGGTTTCCTCAAAAAGCTCGCGATAGGCGGTGACACGGCGGAAGCCCTGAATGAGTTCGAACGCGTCGCCGACTTGTTCCACCCGAATGGGGTTGCTGAGACCAATCTCCCGAATGGACTGCTTCAGCTCATCGATTTCGGCGTCCCGCCCTGGCACACGGTCGCGGGTCAGCTTGTCGGTGCGGATGTCCTCAAGCGGGATCAAATCGGTGATCAGCCCGGCCTTTTTCAGCCGCACATGTTCATGGGCCAGCGCATCGTTCTCCGCCCGGATCGCCGCCTCTGCCTGCTGGCGTTCGGTCAGCGCCTCGGCGTTTTCCGTGATTGCCGCTGCCATTGGCCCGCGCCGCTCTGCCCCCGCGGGGACAGCTGGTTCGGGCGTTACATCCACGTCGTCAAAGTTGATGTCGAATACGCGTTTTTTCTTGCTCATGCCTTATCCTCCAGCGTGTCCCAAGCCGTGATGAGATGCCCTTTGAATTCTTCATACGCCTGATCGAATGACGCCCGTGCGCGCCGCCATGTCTCACGCGTCATATCGCGATAGTCGGTTTCGTAGATGGAACTGAGAAAGCGCCCAGACTGCTCCACCGCACGGGTCATTTCGATGGGATGTTCGGCAAGCCTATCGCCAAAGACCTTGCCAAAGGCTGTCTGCATCGCGCGGTGTAGCTCGTTGTTGCTTTCGAACCGAGTGAGCAGGAAGCGGACATCGGCAAAGACCTTTGGCAGCGATAGTGTCCCCGCAGGGACAGCGCCGCCGAACCGTTCTAGGTCTTCCAGCGCCTCGGCCAGCTGTCCGATGAAAGAGGTTGTGGAATCATATTCCCAGTAGCCGGGGCCGGAAGGAATGTAGAGGACGTCCGCCGCAAAGACCGCGTTCATGGACTGGTAGCCGATGGCGGGCGG
>CAYUSM010000491.1:0-2373 GCA_964447345.1 uncultured Sulfitobacter sp.
AGGCGGTCTCAGACAGACGGGTGATGGTCACGTCCGCCTCAATTCCGCCGCGCTTGTTGAGGAACTGGGTGTAGACGATCTTGCCCACGGGAACGGAGTAGTCACCGCCGCCCACGTAGTTCAGGAAGGCTTCCGCATCGCGGCCCTCCACACGGATTTTGCCGAAAGACGACATATCGTACATGCCAACTGACTGGCGCACGGCCATGTGCTCTTCGCGGACGTTGTCAAAGAAGTTCTGGCGCGACCAGCTGTACTGATACTTGCCTTCCTGCGCCTCGCGCGCGAACCAGTTGGCGCGTTCCCAACCGGCCAGCTCTCCCATCACAGCACCGCGTTCGACAAGATGATGGTGGAAGGGGGTGCGCCGCACGCCACGCGCGGTTTCCTTTTGCCGGAACGGAAAGTGATCGGCGTAAAGGAGGCCCAGCGTTTCCTTTGAACGCTCGGCCAGATAAGTCTTGTTGCCCATGAAGGGCTGCATCCGGCTGATGTCCACATCGCCCAGATCAAAAGGTTTGTCTCCATCTTCCATCCATTGCGCCAGCGCCATGCCTGCGCCACCGGCAGACTGGATACCGATGGAGTTGAAGCCCGCCGCGACCCAGACATTGTCCATCTCGGGTGCGAGGCCAAGGTGGTAGGCATCATCCGGTGTGAAGCTTTCGGGCCCATTGAAGAAGGTATGGATGCCCGCTTCCGCCAGCATCGGCAAACGTTCAACCGCGGCCTCAAGGATTGGCTCGAAGTGGTCGAAATCTTCGGGCAGTTGGTCAAATTCAAAATCTGCCGGAATGCCATTTAGCGCCCAGGGTTTGGCGTTGGGTTCAAATGCACCCAGAAGCATCTTGCCTGCGTCTTCCTTGTAGTAGGCACATTCATCCGGCACGCGTAGAACAGGCAATTGCTTGAGGCCTTCGATGGCCTCGGTCACGATGTAGAAGTGTTCACAAGCCTGCAACGGGACGTTGACGCCAAGCATGCGGCCCACCTCGTGGCCCCACATGCCTCCGCAGTTCACTACCATGTCACAGGAAATATGTCCGGTTTCCTCGCCCTGCTGCCAGTCGACGCCGGTGATGCGGCGGCCCTCACGGGTCACCCCGGCGGCCTTGGTGCGTTCAATCACTTTGGCACCGCGCTGTCGTGCGCCTTTGGCCAAGGCCAGTGCGATATTGGCTGGATCGCCCTGCCCGTCCTTGTCGAGGTAGACCGCGCCGGTGATCCCTTCGATGTTGAGGTGCTCATAGCGTTCCAGCACTTCCTGCGGGCTGATCTCTTCGACCTCAACGCCAAAGGCGCGGGCCATTCCGGCCTGACGGTAGATTTCCTCACGGCGTTCGTCTGTCAGCGCCACGGTGATGGAGCCCACGCGCTTGAAGCCGGTGGCAACACCCGTTTCCTCTTCCAGACTGCCGTAGAGTTCCTGGGAGTACTTTGCGAGCTTGGTCATGTTTGCGGTCGCGCGCAGCTGCGCAATCAGACCGGCGGCGTGCCAAGTGGTGCCGGATGTCAGCTGTTTGCGCTCCAGCAGCACGACGTCTTTCCAGCCAAGTTTGGTCAGGTGATAGGCGACAGAACAGCCGATGACACCGCCACCAATGATGACGACGCGGGCGTGAGAAGGAACGTTGGACATGGCGGTGAACTTTCAGTGTGAGCTAAAGCAGACTTGGTGCATTTGGCACGCAAATGAGTCGGAAAAAGCGACGGCTATCCATTTGGAATCGCAAACCCGGCCCCGCGCCTTTTGGCGCGCCGGGCATCGGCAGGCGTGTGGCCGAAAACAGAACGGTATTGCGAGGCGAAACCATTGGCGAAACCGCAGGCAAGGCCGACCTCGCGAATGCTCATGGGGGTGTTGAGCAGCAGCGTCGAGGCCTGGTTGAGGCGCAGTTCGCGGTAGTAGCTGTTCGGGGTCATGCCCAGACGGCTGCTGAACTTGCGCTCCAGTGAACGGGTAGAGATCTTCAGCTCTTTGCAGAGATCGTTGATGGCAAGCGGCTCTTCCATGTTGGCTTGCATCAGCGCGATGCAGGCGTCCAGATCGGGGTCACCGGTGGTGGCGACCTGCGCGGTTGAGAAAGGTTGCGGTGTGCGCAGATCGCGGATGCGATCATGCAGTAGAATATCGCAGACAGTGCGCAATGCAGGTTGCGACATGTGGTGCACGGCAAGGGACAGAACCAGATCAACTGTCGCCCCCATTCCGGCGCATGTGGTGATGCCGTCATGGTCACTGGCCAGTTGCACCCCCCATTCGGATGCATCGGTCTGTTCTGACAGGGCCAATCGATTTTCCCAATGCGTGGTGTGCGCAGTGCTGTCGGTGTGGTTCTGGATATAGATGCTGGCCGCTTCTGCCAGCAGGAA
>CAYUSM010000492.1:0-2373 GCA_964447345.1 uncultured Sulfitobacter sp.
GGTTTTCTGACAAGGGCCCTTAGAGGGTGGCGGCCAGCCGTGTGCCCTGATCAATGGCGCGTTTGGCGTCAAGTTCCGCGGCAACATCCGCACCGCCGATGACGTGGCAGGTCTTGCCCTTGGCTTCCAGCGCATCAGCGAGGGAGCGATCTGACAGCTGCCCAGCGCACAGCACAATTGTATCGGCTTCGATCAGGGTCGGGTTCTCACGCGCTTCACCGAAGCTGATGTGCAGCCCGTCTGCGTCGATCTTCTCATAATTGACGCCTGCGATCATCTGGACGTCTTTCATGGTTAGCGACGCACGGTGAATCCAGCCGGTGGTCTTGCCCAGCCCTTTGCCGACTTTCGAGGTCTTGCGCTGCAGCATAGTGACCTGTCGCGCAGGCTTGTGCGGCTGTGGTCCTTCCGGTGCCAGGCCTGCGCGGTGCTCTGCCGGGTCAGCCACACCCCATTCCTTCATCCATTCCGGCAGGTTCAGCGTGGTGCTGTCGCCATCGTGCACCAGATGTTCAGACACATCGAAGCCAATGCCACCCGCGCCGACAACGGCCACCTTCTCGCCAACCTCTGCCGCGCCGTTCAGGACGTCGATATAGCTGACCGTATTGCCGGTGTTCTGTCCCGGGATTTGCGGGTCGCGCGGGACGACGCCGGTGGCAATGATCACCTCGTCAAAGTCATCAAGATCATTGGCTGACACGTCGGTATTGAGCTTCACTGTGACGCCCATCTCGTCAACCATGGTGCGATACCAGTCGACAAAGCCCCAGAACTCCTCTTTGCCGGCCACCTGTTTGGCAAGGTTCAATTGGCCGCCAATTTCCGATGCCCTGTCAAAGACTGTGACACTGTGACCGCGTTCGGCGGCGGCCAGAGCCGAGGAAAGGCCCGCAGGACCGGCACCGACCACAGCGATGGTCTTCGGTGTCTCGGCTGGTTCCAGCTTTAGCTCAGTTTCATAACAGGCGCGCGGGTTCACCAGGCAGCTTGAGATCTTGCCGCCAAAGGTGTGATCAAGGCAGGCCTGATTGCAGGCGATACAGGGGGCGATGGTCTTGGACTTGCCCGCCATGGCCTTTTTCACAAAGTCCGGGTCGGCCAGCATCGGGCGGGCAAGGCTGACCATATCCGCGCAGCCATCAGCGAGAACTTCCTCGGCAACTTCCGGCGTGTTGATGCGGTTTGACGTGATCAGCGGGATAGAGACCTGGCCCATAAGCTTTTTCGTGACCCAGGCAAAGGCGGCGCGCGGGACTGAGGTGGCGATGGTCGGGATGCGTGCCTCATGCCAGCCGATGCCGGTGTTGATGATGGTTGCCCCCGCCTTCTCGATCTCTTTTGCCAGAAGCGCCACCTCTTCATAGGTCGATCCGTTCGGGACCAGATCAATCATCGACAGGCGGTAAATGATGATGAAGTCTTCACCAACGCGCTCGCGCACCCGGCGCACAATCTCGATCGGCAGGCGCATCCGGTTCTCGTAGGACCCGCCCCAGCGGTCGGTGCGCTTGTTGGTGTGGGTTACAAGGAACTGATTGATGAAGTACCCTTCGGAGCCCATCACTTCGACGCCGTCATAGCCTGCGTCCTTGGCGCGGCCTGCACAGGCGACAATGTCAGCGATCTGTTTTTCGATGCCGTCCTCATCCAGTTCCTTGGGCGGGAACATGGAAATGGGCGATTTGATCGGCGATGGGGCCACGCACTCGGGGGTAAAGGCATAGCGGCCCGCGTGAAGGATTTGCATGGCGATCTTGCCGCCTGCGTCGTGCACGGCTTTGGTGATGACCGAATGGTTTTTCACATCCTCATCAGACACCATCATCGCCGCACCATGGGCGACGGAACCTTCGGGATTTGGGCCGATGCCACCGGTCACCATCAGCCCCACGTCGCCCCGCGCCCGCGCCGCATAAAACTCGGCCACACGGTCCCAGTCCTTCGTCTCTTCCAGACCGGTGTGCATGGATCCCATCAGCACCCGGTTCTTCAGTGTCGTGAAGCCCAGATCGAGCGGGGCGAGCATATGAGGGTAATCGGACATGGGCGGACCTTCCTGGCTTTGGCAGTATCTGCGCGACCTGAGCGGAAATCCCTTTGCGAGTCACGCGCAACGCGACGTCATTGGCGTGATATAGGATAGCATCCCAAGATGTGTGACAAGGCCGGGGTGCGCTGGCTTTCTGGTCCGGCGCAACCATGTTAGGTGACCAGGAACACCTCAGCCGAAGGAGCGCGCCGCCCGATGAGCCCTGAAGAGATCAAGAAACTGCCCTATCGGCCCTGCGCCGGGGTGATGTTGTTGAACGAGGATGGCAAGGTCTTTGTCGGGCAACGCAAGGACCGCTTTACCGAAGCCTGGCAGATGCC
>CAYUSM010000493.1:0-2372 GCA_964447345.1 uncultured Sulfitobacter sp.
CGTTGTTGTGTGTGTCCGATGGACAAAGGCTAAGAAACATTGCCGCGTTTGGCAACGCTTAAGGTGAGATGTGTCTGGGCCAAGGGCCATGGCCTGTCTTTGCTTCAGCCGATTTCGAAACAGCAGTGCTCCGGCATCTTGAGGAAGCGTCGTGCGAACAGGCCAAAAAATATGTGAAGGCTTTGACCGGGAGAGATTGGCAGCCGAACGTAAGCCGCCCAAGGCAACCCAGCATCTGCGGCGACCATCAGCGAGATGGCTCGGATTAACCATTAGAGGAAGATGAGCCCGCCAGCCAGATGGCTGGCGGGCCCTACGCCTCTTATCTGAATGCCTTACATAATGAAAAAGTCGGTGGCGTTGAAATCTGCAATTGCGACATCCTGAACCAAGAACGCCTGATCGTTGATCGCGAACTGAAGGTCGTCGCCAACCTGCTGCACGTTGCTCATCAACGCATTCATATCGGTCGAGGGGTCAGAGGACACGAATTCAAGCCGGTCCACGCCGACTTCGAAATCCAGAATGACATCGACGCCGACATCGTCGGCGAAGAACACGAAGGTGTCTGCGCCCTCTCCCCCCCGCATGATGTCGTTCCCCGCACCACCTCGGATCACGTTGTCCTGAGCGTCACCCGTGATGACGTCATCGAAATCAGTACCGGCGATGTCTTCGAAGTTCACCGCGCTGCCGGTGCCCGCCTCAGCCGTGCCGGTCTCCGACACCGTTTTGATCACGCCGGTTTCCAGATTCACGTCGACAGCCGCCGAAGCCTGGCTGAAATCAAGCAGGTCCACGCCGTCACCACCATCTAGATCCAGGATGATCTGATCAAGCACATCGTCAACGATCACAGCCGTGTCGCTTCCGCCGCCAAAATTCGTCTCCAACGTTTCGGTCTTGCGGATGTCGAGTTCGAAAAGGCCGCGCTCAGTCTGGTCGTTCAATTCGATCCGGGCAAACTCCACACCTTTCTTGGAAACCGAAAACTGCGCCACATCGTCGTTCTGCAGATCGTCGTTCACCAGATCAGTGTCGAAGTTGACCTGAACCAGATCGTCCCCCTTGCCGCCATCCATCAGGTCGGAGCCGTCTCCGTTGTTCCAGATCAGCGCATCCTGACCATTGCCGCCTTTGACAACATCATCACCCTTGCCGCCGACAAGCCGGTCGTCCCCGCCGCGGCCAAAGATCTTGTCCGTCCCGCCAAGGCCGGAAATCTCGTTGTCCTGTTTGTCGCCGCGGATCTGGTCGTCAAACTCCGTCCCGATCACGTTCTCGAAATTCTGAGCTTTGGAGTCGTTCAGCTGGCCGGATTTGAGGTTGACGACGACCCCGTCAGAGACCTGTGACAGATCCAGCGTATCCACGCCCTCGCCACCGTCGAGGTCCAGCTTGATCTGCGCCAACACACCGTCCTTAAGAACAGCAGTGTCATCACCACCGCCGAAATTTGTCTCCTGCGTCTCAGTGTTGCGGATGTCGAGTTGGAACAGACCCCGTTCGGTCTGGTCATTGACCTCGATCCGGGCGAACTGGATCCCCTGGTCGGTCACGGAAAACTCCGCCACGTCCTTGTTCTGCAAATCGTCGTCGACAAGGTCAGTGTCGAAGTTGACCTGAACCAGATCGTCCCCCTTGCCCCCGTCCATCAGGTCGGAGCCGTCGCCATTGTTCCACACAAGTTTATCGTTGCCCTTGCCACCGAACATTTCGTCGTTGCCTTTGTTGCCAACGATCTCGTCGTTGCCAAAGCCGCCACTCAGGTGGTCTTCGCCATCACCGCCCGAGATTTTGTCATCTCCGAACAGGCCAAAGATGCGATCATCCCCGCCGTTCCCGTTGAGGTGATCCTTGCCGAATGTGCCGATGATCAGATCGCCTTCGTTCGTGCCCTGGACGTTATTGCCAAAAAGAAAATTAAGAAAAGACATTGGGGTCTCCCTGCGTAATTGGGTTTGAGTACTGTTTACCCGCCGATCGTTCGAAGCCCGGCCCGGGGCTCTGCCCTCAGATCACAGCAATGACGATCAACAAGATGCCCTTGGTCGCGTCGATACACGCAGAGGTTCAAAAAGAATTCGAATTGGGAGAAAGCATTGGGTCGCATCGCGGACCGTGAGACCATGTGAAACCTGAAAAGCCAGTCCAAAGGCCGACCCAAAACTCACTTCATGTAATTCTCAGGTCGCGAAACGCAGATTTGACTTCCGCAGTTTCGAATTCGTTCACTATGGCTTGCACCCGCCCGGGATGCGTACTGCAACCTCGGGGGTCTGATAGCAAGGAAATACCAAGCCCGTATTCTTATTTTGGGAAAGTGGCGGACCGAGGAGGATTCGAACCCCCGACCCCTTGATTCGTAGTCA
>CAYUSM010000494.1:0-2369 GCA_964447345.1 uncultured Sulfitobacter sp.
CAGAGTATGACGACCCGGATGCGACGGCCAACGCAAATCTTGCAGCCCGGCTGCCTTATCTGTTCGCGACATGCCGCTTTGCGCATTATCTCAAATGCATGGTTCGCGACAAGATCGGCTCATTCAAGAGCCGTCAGGATATGGAAGCTTGGCTGCAGGAGTGGATCAACAATTACGTTGATTTCAATGCCGACGTCTCGTCGGAAGCTGAGAAGGCGCGGAAACCTCTGGCAGCGGCGGAAGTGGTCGTCGAAGAGGTGGAAGGCAATCCCGGATATTACACGTCGAAGTTCTTCCTGCGACCACATTACCAGCTGGAAGGCCTCTCGGTCTCATTGCGGCTTGTATCCAAGCTCCCTTCTGAAAAAGCGGCTTGATCCCCTGAATTACCTTGGGGTCGACCCACACGACATAACGTAAACATCTTTTTGAAAGGAATAGCACAATGGCTGCTAACATGTTCGTAGAAATCTCTGATATCCCCGGTGACGCAACTGAGGTGAATCATAAAAACTGGATTGTTATCCAAAGCATGACCTACGAAATGGAGCGCGCCGTCGACATGACGGACCTCGGCTCCAACCAGCGTGCCCACGCCAACACGAACTTCCAGAAGATCGAAGTGACCAGCCAGATCGGCAAAGCGTCCAACGAGATCGCGAAGTCCGTGGCCAACGGCACCGTGCGCCCCGAGATCAAGATCGAATTCTGCCGTTCTGGTGACAGCGCGTCCGAAGGTCTCAAAGCCTTCTCGATCTGGAAGCTCAAGCACGTGATCATCGACAAGTACTCCATCTCCTACTCCGAAGATGGCATTCCTGAAGAAACATGGGCGCTGGCCTATATCGGGATCGAGCACGAGTACAAAGAGACCGATCAGACAAAAGGTACCCTGGAGACAAAGAACGTCTTCAAGTGGAACCTGCGCGAAGGCAACGTCGGCTAACGCATCTGACATGGCCGCGCGCAAGACGTTGCGCGCGGCATATCACCATTTGTAACGATTTACCTCGTTTCCTGTGCAGAGCGGAGGCTGTCTCATGACGCCCGAAGAACACCTGAAATCCGGCGATTTGACTGCGACGCTTGCCGCCTTGCAAGACAAGGTGCGGGCCGATCCGGCAGATTCAAAGCTGCGGATATTCCTGTTTCAGCTTCTGTGCATCTTTGGAGACTGGAAACGTGCCATCACCCAGCTCAAACTGAGTGGTGAGATGGATCCCGCCGCGCTGATGATGGCGCAGACCTATCGTGAAGGTATCATTTGCGAGGTCTACCGCGAGAAAGTCTTCAAGGGCGAAAAAGACCCCATGATTTTCGGCGAGCCTGAGACATGGCTTGCCCTGCTGATCGAGGCGCAGAAACTGCTGGCCCAAGGCAAGTCCGACGAGGCCGCGAAACTGCGTGAGCAAGCATTTGAGGAAGCGCCTGCGGCTTCCGGGACCGTGAACGGCACAGCTTTCGAATGGATCGCTGATGCGGACATGCGCCTTGGCCCGGTCCTCGAAGTCGTGATCAATGGGCGCTATTTCTGGCTGCCCTTCGCCCAGATTGCCAAGCTTGAGATTGAAGAACCCACTGATCTGCGCGATGCGGTCTGGACCGCTGCCACCCTGACCCTCCGCAATGATGGAGAGGTCGTCGCATTGATCCCCACCCGTTATGCAGGCACGCCCGAAAAAGGCGACGATGCGGCCAAGCTTGCCCGCGCAACGGAATGGGAAGACGCCGGTGGCGAAACCTTTGTTGGCATCGGACAGCGTCTTTTTGCGACGGATCAGGACGATGTCGCCTTGCTGGATGTCCGCGAACTGGTCTTTGACATGGACGCAGAAGAGGCGGGCGCGGATGGCTGACAAAATGCTTGCGGAACGCCTGCAGCCTTCGCTGCTGGATCGGTTGACCGACGATGCGCCGACCGAAAAGCAAGAAACGCGTGCCCACCGTGCCATTGACATCAGCCGCCTGCGGGAAATCATCAAACGCGATCTGGCCTGGCTTCTGAACACCAACAGCATCGAATACACGCTTGATACCAAACGATTTCCGCACGTAACGCGCTCTGTCCTGAACTACGGGGTCAGGGAGGTTGCCGGCGAATACTCGACCACCGGCCGCGCCGAGAAGATACGGAAATCGATCCAGCAGGCCATTGCCCTGCACGAGCCGCGCATCATCGCAGGCACCACCGCTGTTGAGCTGCGCTCAGACGAAAGCGGCGGGGAAACACAGATCGCTTTTGATATCCATGCCGATATGTGGGCCCAGCCTGTACCGCTTGAGCTTTATCTGCGCAGCAAGATCGACATCACATCGGGTGAAGTGACCCTGGACAGGGTGGGCTGATCTGCGATGGATACACGGCTGCT
>CAYUSM010000495.1:0-2357 GCA_964447345.1 uncultured Sulfitobacter sp.
GTCATGCGGGAGTTCTTGGGGAGTGTCAGCTGAACCATGTCGCGTCTCCTGTCTCTGGGCAGAGGCTTGCCCGTTTCATCTCATCTCTCATGCCGTGTCCTTGCGGACAAACAGCGTGTTCTGTTCGGCTTCAAGCGTGACCTCAAAGCCCAGTTCGGTGATCCGGCCCACCAGATCGTAATCCCAATCATCTGCGTGGTCGGTCTCGACCAGCATCGCATTCGGCAGCCATCCGGCGGCATCCAGCAAGGGCTTCAGCACTGCAACCTCGGCCCCTTCCACGTCGATCTTCAGGACCGACACATCATGTCCCGCCGCTTCCCCGACGAAATCCAGCAACGGCCGCACCGGCACCAATGTTCCGCCATCGCGCAACCTTGGCCGGATCGGCATCAATGAGGCTTGTCCGAAGTTCCGGCTGCGGAAATTCAACATCGCCTCACCCGCAGCATCGCCCAGCGCACAGCCCTCGATGCGCACAACCTCGCCCAGATCATTCAGCCGGACGTTATACCCCAACCGTCCGATCATTGTCGGCGAGGGCTCAAATGCGATGACCCGGCTCCCAGGACCTGCCGCAGCAGCCAATGGCACCGCGAAGGCACCCGAATTCGCCCCGATATCAAGGAGGAAAGCATTGCGCCCCGCGATCAATTCCGTCAGCGCAGCCAGCGACTGCTTCTCCGGTGGCGCGCCATCGCGCCAGATCATCCGGTCAGTGTAGTTGTCGCGCGGGTCCACGTACATCCGCACCCCCGCAAACTCCACGATCTCCGGGGGCAGGATCGGCACCAGCTTCTGCCGCATCGACTTGTCCGCTGTGCGGAACGCAGCGCGCAGCGCGTCACTGGTCGCCGGATCGACTGTGGGTTGCGCAAACATGCCCATCACCCCAGCAGTCCCGCACTATGCGCGCGTGTCTGCAAGCATTGCACTGTCTCAGGACGCGCCAAGATACTGCGTACCGTCTCAACGGTCTTCTCGTCCACGCCCAGCACAGCCGCGCGTGCAAATTCCTGAACCTCCACCGCCATGGCGTTGTCGATGATGCAATCCGTGAAAGGGGTGATCAGGTTCTTGGGCACCTGCGGAAAGCGGGTCGCCAGCGTTTCGGTCACAACACCCTTCGCACCCTGACGCGCGGTATTGTCCACGGCCTGCTGCACCGGGGCGCAGGCCGTTAAAACCAACAGCAGGGGGATCACAAGGGCTTTCATCTCAGTGCGGAACCACCGTCAATCCAGTGGCCGACCGTTAATGCAATAAAGCGTGCCACGGAACATCCCGTTGAAACCCGGTGGGCAGCCAGGCACATGATAGAGCGGGCCCGGCCCACGCCGTTCACTACGGTGGACAATGATCAGATGTCCGCGTGGCGCATGCGCAGCGGCGAGATTTGCCGGGGTCGGCGCAACATAGCCTTTCGAGCCTACTTGCGTATCCACTACAGCACTCTTTGCATCCTCTTCCGCAAAGTCAGAGGTGTGGTTCTCGGCCCATGCAACGCCCGTGCTCAGCATTAGTGCGCAAAAGGCCGCAGCAGCCTTGGTGCAATTTCCCATCAGTAAACCCTCGCTTTTGGCGCAATTTTCTTCAGATCAATACCACCCTCATTGTGGCTGGTCAGCGGCTTGAGATGCACGCCACGGAATCCCAGTGAGGCTTCATTTCCCTTGAACCAGATCAGGCTGTGCTTGCGCCAGTTCTCATCATCACGGTCCGGGTAGTCCTCGTGCGCGTGCGCACCCCGGCTTTCCTTGCGCGCTGCTGCTGCCGTGATCGTGGCCACCGCATTGGGCATCAGGTTGGTCAGCTCAAGCGTCTCCATCAGGTCAGAGTTCCAGACAAGCGATGTGTCGGTGACATGCAAGTCATCGAGCTTGCCTGCGACGCCCTTCATCTTCTCTTCGCCTTCGGCCAGCGTCTTGTCAGTGCGGAAGACGGCAGCATCCGCCTGCATGGTCTTCTGCATCTCCAGCCGCAGCTCTGCCGTCGGCACATGACCCTTGGCATAGCGCAGCCCGTCAAACCGGCTGAACGCAGCCTCGACCGAGCGCTTGTTCGGCGTCGGCACAGGGGCCTCTGCGTCCACCACTTCCTTGGCGCGGATCGCTGCCGCGCGGCCAAAGACCACAAGGTCGATAAGAGAATTGGACCCCAGACGGTTCGCCCCATGGACGGACGCACAGCCCGCCTCGCCCACGGCCATCAGACCGGGTGAGACGTTGTCAGGGCTGTCTTTCGTCGGGGCGAGCACCTCGCCCCAGTAGTTCGTCGGAATGCCGCCCATGTTGTAATGCACAGTTGGCAGCACAGGGATCGGCTCCTTGGTAAGGTCGACGCCCGCAAAGATGCGC
>CAYUSM010000496.1:0-2347 GCA_964447345.1 uncultured Sulfitobacter sp.
AAGAGCCCTTTTCCCAGACGCTGAGAAATTCGCGGGTGCCGGCGTAGATCAGCGGCGCGAGTGCGATGAGGCCGACGAAGGTGCCCATGACAATGAGGTAGGAGCGCGCGCGGTCGGGGAAGCGGTCGGTGATGAAGGCGACAGACACATGCGCGCGAGCGGCGGTGGCGGCACCCAGCGGCAGCAGGATTGCGGCGACCATCAGTTCGCGCACCATGGTGACACTGTCGGGGATACCGGTCTGAAAGACCGCACGGGCCACCACGTTGCTGGTGATGAGAACACCCAGCAGGATCACGGCAATCGCGCCGAGGCCCAGCAGGACTTTTTCAAGGTTGATCAGCATGAACAGAACCTGACGAAAGGAGGGATGCCGCCCCGGAGCGAATCCGGGGCTATGCTATGTCAAAAAAGCCAAGAGGCCCCGGCATAAGGCCGGGGCGTCGGGCTTTCGCTCAGTTGGTTTTGGCTTCCCAAGGGTAGCCTTCGCTGTCGCGGACCTCGGTCCACTTGGCGATCAGGCCCTTGTATTCGTCCAGCATTGCCGCACCGTCGAGTCCAGAGGCGTTGGCCGTCTCTACCCATGCATCCAGAAATTTCTCACCGGAGGCGACAAGCTTGGCGCGTTCTTCGGCGGGGAGTTCCACGATTTCGACACCCGCTGCCTTCATGTCTTCGATGGCCTTGTCATTGGCGGCCGTGATCAGGCGGCCAAACTCATCCGCCATGTCGGCACCGGTCTGCTGGATCAGCTCTTGCTGTTCGGGTGTCAGGCTGTCGTAGGAGAACTTGTTCATAAAGATGCCCAAGCCGCCGACCTGGCCCCAGTTCAGGAGCGTGTAGGAGGTCATGACCTCATCCTGCTTGAGCGCGGCTACGGCGTAGGAGTAACCCTGCGAGCAGTCGATCAGGCCGGTGTCGAGGCCCTGATAGGCGTCATAGATCGACATGTTGACCATGTTCGCGTCCTGCTCGCCAAAGACTTTGCCGTAGGCACCCACGCCGCGGACCTTCTTGCCTGCGATGTCTGCCACGGATTTGATTGCGGTGTCCTTGCAGCCGATGTTGACCTGAGACGTGGTCCAGGTCCCGATGTAGACGAGGCCCTTGTCGGCCAGGTTTTCCTGTACCTGCGTGTTGGAGCGCATGAATTCATCCGTCGCGCGCATGCCGACCCAGGCGTCAGGGTTGTTCACGGGTAGATCGGCGATGCCGTAGGCGGCCATTTCCTGCGGGTAGTAGACCGCGATGACAGAGCCCATGTCCGCCACGCCGTCGCCGATGGATTGCACGGAGGCCTTGGCCTTGAAGAGCGCGCCACCCCACTGGATGTCGACCTTGATGTCGCCGCCGGAACGTTCGGTCAGCTGATCAGCAAACCACTGAAGCGCTGCGGCACGGGCACCACGGTTGGGGCCAGCCTCGCCGTGGATCAGGACGGTTTCGGCACTGGCAGCGCCGCCGATCACGGCCATCGCTGCGGCCATCGAGAGTTTCTTCAGAAATGTCATTCAGGTCTCCTCCGCTTTTTATTTCGCATAGTAAAACTTCGTTTCACTCATGTGCGCGGAACGTAGAGCCGGGATTTGCCTTTCGCAAGGGCAACTTTGACCGTCCAAGCCAGGGCGGTGCTACCAGATTGTTTATGCTTGAAAGATTAGGGGCGCCGGTAGATGAAACAGCGCCCCGGCACCGCGTCTGGCGGCAGGGGGAGTTCTTCGAGTCCGTCGAAATACATCCGGTCACTCGTCACGACGAGGCCGCCTGAGGCGAGCATCGGTTCGATCAGTGGGGAAATCAGACGGGCAAAAGCGTCATTCTTTTCAAGGTTATGACCGCCAAGGTCCGCATGGATCAAAGAGGCCGTGGGCCCAAAACGCCCGAGCGCCTGTGGAAGGGTGTCGTTCACGTCACCCAGGATCAGGCGGTCATCCGGTGGCGTGCTGTCAGGGTGAGAGGCCACGGCGCGTTCAAAGACATAGATATCGCGACCCGGCATGATTTCGACCATGTGGTGATAGGTCCGGCCATTGCCCAACCCCAATTCAAAGACCGGCCCCGGCATGCTGGCGGTCCGCTCCGCCGCGTCGTTGAGGCAGGCGCGCTGTGACACCATCCGGTTGATGAAAATGTCTAAGCGGCTCATGCGGCACTCCTTTTCGGGGCGGGTCAATTTCTAGCGTCAGTTGCAGCCCTTCTGCCCGAACGCCCTGTCAGAGGCCAGACAGCAGAAAAACCGTAACATGCGCAACCCTAGACGCTGGGCGGCAAATCGGCTTCACTCCGAATCCAAAGATATTATTTTCTTTCTGTCAGGACCTTGATGACCTCTTTGCTGGACGTAGAA
>CAYUSM010000497.1:0-2336 GCA_964447345.1 uncultured Sulfitobacter sp.
CCAAGACCAGAGCTGATCGCATCAATGAGTAGCTCATGCGTGGTCGCACGATCAGCGCCTTCCGGGTCTGTGCAGATCGGGTCTTCTTCGTACCGCTTGAGAACTTCGGCCGCACCAGGTTTGCATGTTGCCAAGAAAGTGAAGTGATTGGCATGTGCAATTTCAACATAGGATGCTTCAGGCAACCGGTTCGCAAGGTCATTGCCATTTGGTCCTACATCGGCGGCACGGAGCCTGTCTGCATCACCCAAATTGATGAGAGTTATCCCCGCTAAAGCATTCTGAAGTGTGCCGGGTTCAGCGGCACTTCCGAAACCCGGGTCAATGATCACCGCCTGTGAAATGCGCAGGTCACGCGCATCTGCCTCGAAGCCGGGATAGTCGGCAAATCTCACGCCGCCAAGGTGGAAAAACACGCAATCAGCGGCCTCAGGTCCTATACTGCAATTCGTGTCTTGTGTGGCACCATCGAACCGGACACCTGCAAGGGCGAGAGCTGTTGCTCCGCCCAAGGAGAATCCGACAACGCTGATCCGATCCGCATCGATGAACCCGCCAAACGCGGGGTCGGCGAGGATCATATCAAGCGCCGCAGTCAGGTCACCTGCGCGGGCTTCCAAATCGACAGAGCGGCGCGGGGAGCTGTCGCCGCTTGTTGATCCGGGATGGTTCACCGCCAGAACAATTGCCCCCTCCGCGACAAGACCATTGGTCAACCAGCCCAAAGTTTCCGCATTTCCGCCGGACCCATGAGACACAAGAACAAGCGGGTGCTTACCTTCTGCGATGGCAGGACCAATGAACGCAAAGGAGGGCTCAAAGATCGGACCGTCTCCTACGGGCGCACGGTAGGTTGTATTTGCTGCCGGATACCAGACTGAAGTGGCAATAGGGCGTGCGCGGTGATCAGCCGTCAGATCAAAACGATCATAGCCGGGCAGCACATCTGCCGAGATAGGATTGGCATGGGGCAAAGCGAGCATCGCTAGAAGAGCTAGGCGTTTCATGGGAACCTCCGTTTTTGAACGCATGCTATCTGCATGCGCGAAAAAAACGGGCTACAGCGTCCTGTTTTCGGGATTCAGGTCGTCACAATCCGGATTCTGGACAATAGTCGCTTCATGCCCATGCTCCCGATCCCTGCTTTTGCAGCCATTGTCCTTGCTTACCTTGCCGTGCGCACCCTTCTTGCGGAGGGAAGACCGCTGCTGGTCGCGCTACTCGTCGCATGCGCGGTGCAATCGTTTCTGGTCGCAATGGTTCTTGGATACGACTTCAATTGGTTCAGGCCCGTGCTGCCGGTGATTGCCACAGTGATCCCACCGCTTGCCTGGATCACCTTTCAGGATGCGCTAGTCAGCCGGACATCGTTTCATCGCGCTGCGCTTCATGGCGTGGCACCGGCATTCACGCTATTCTGTCGTATCTTTGCACCTGAGACGACAGACATTGTCGTGCCGCTTATCTTCGCAGGCTATGGCGGCGCGATCTTGCATCTGTTGCATAGTGCCACAGATATGCCCCTTGCGCGGCTGGAGGCCGGGCGCGTTCCAAAAGTGATTTGGCAGGTCTTGGGATGGGCATTGATCGCCTCCGCCCTGATCGACGCTCTTATCGCGGTGGCATTTATGTCAGGAAAGGAAAGCTGGGCCCATTGGTTGATCACCCTCTCTGCGTCTCTGATCCTTCTGCTCTTGGGATTGCTCAGTGTTAGCCCATCGGCATCGGGTGTGGCTATTGAAGAACCAGGCGCGCCAGAACCACCATCAAAGCAGACCAGCAAAGAAGACATCGAAATCTTGGAGGCGCTTGAGGCTTTCCTGAAGCGCGAGCCAATGCACCTCGATCCTAACCTGACCTTGTCTCGGCTTGCCCGTCGCTTACACCTCCCCGAGAAACGTCTTTCGATCGCCGTAAACCGCGCCACTGGGGCCAATGTTTCTCGCTACGTCAATAGCTGGCGCATTCGCCATGCCCGCAAATTGATTGAGGACGGCGCGGCTGTTACCGACGCGATGCTTGAAAGCGGTTTCAATACAAAATCGAACTTCAATCGTGAGTTCTTGCGTGTGACAGGTGTTCCGCCAAGCCAATGGAAACGAGAGACGGCATCAATTTCAAACGTAACTCAGATCTCCGACGCGGGCAAAGGTTCATAAACTTACAAAAGTCTAGGCCCAAAACCCCAGGCAAGACTGACTTTACTTCGGACCCTTTTTCGATGGTACTTCGAAAACCTGACAATTGATCTCTGTGTGACATTGGTCATTTTGCACTGTCTGCTGCCGTTAGATTGGACCCAGCATGTTGAGCCGTCGGATAAAACCGTGCCAGAC
>CAYUSM010000498.1:0-2331 GCA_964447345.1 uncultured Sulfitobacter sp.
AGCTCAAAGACCCCGAAAGCTTCAAACCGGAGCAGCATCCGCTGAGCAATGATCCGATTGCCGAGCAGGTGGCGAACATCGCCCTGCCCGATATGGCGCGGACACGGAAGTAGAACACAGCCTGACCTGACTGCGTTTACTTGGCGCCCCGCCCGCCCTGTTTTATGCGTGTTTGAGGCGCGATGCGCCTTTGGAGGCTCTGCCTCCAAACCTCCGGGAATTGATATGGCCAAAAAGAGGTGGGGGTCGATTGCGCTGCAATTCCTGTGGTGTGTTCGCGTTCGAACGCGCAGATCAGGTATTGAGGCCGTGGGATGGGTGCCTGCCCCGCTCTGACGCGCAAGGGCCGCCGGAGGGCGGCCCTTGCTGCATTAAACCAAGGCGCTGATCAGTTCGGGATCAGGTCCGGGACAATCGTCACGATACCGGGGAAGAACCACAGGATAGACAGCCCCAGTACCTGGATCAGCACGAAGGGCACGATGCCGCGGTAGATGTGCTGCGTGGTGACCGAACTTGGTGCAACCCCCCGCAGATAGAAGAGCGCAAATCCAAAGGGCGGTGTCAGGAACGAGGTCTGCAAGTTCACCGCGATCATGATCGTCACCCATTTCGGGTCAAATGTGCCGCCGTAGATAACCGGCCCCACAATCGGCACCACGATGTAGATGATCTCAAGGAAATCGAGCACGAAGCCCAACACGAAGAGCACCAGCATCACCAAGAGGAAGACCGTCAGTTCGTTGTCGAAGGACTTCAGGAACTGCTGGATATAATGCTCGCCGCCAAAGCTGATCACCACGAGGTTCAGAAGCTGCGAGCCGATGAGGATGGTGAAGACCATCGAGGTCACCTTGGCCGTCTCCCGCACCACGGGCGTCAACACGCCGGAGGTGTAGAGGATCCAGCACGAGAACAGCAGGCCGAAGACCGCGTAGAGATAGGCACCATAGGCCACAAAGAAGGCAAACCAGCTTTGGAAACTGACGTCTTCCTGATTGATCCGCAGATCGAAGTTCACACCGACCAGGATGCAGATGATGATGGCCAGTGTTGACCAGATGATCACCTTGGGCGACCGATCCTGATCCTTCAGCTTGCGATAGGCCGCCAGCATGATCGCCCCACCTGCGCCCAGTGCCGCTGCAGGCGTGGGGTTGGTGATACCGCCAAGGATGGAGCCCAGAACCGCCACGATCAGCATCAGCGGCGGGAAGACCACACGAATGAGTTCGTTGCCCGCGCAAAGCTTGGTGGCATAGACCACGCCGTACATCGCCAGTGCGAAGGGGATCAGCATCAGCGCCACAGTGGCGCCTGCGGATGTGGTTGGTCCGACCAGCAGAATATCGACGAGCACCGCCAGAATGATGCCGATGGCACCGACGATCAAAGGACGTCCGTCAGCGGAAGGTGACACGCCGCGACCTGTGGTCAGGAAGAGCGACAGCAGCACCAGAAGGATCGCGATACCTGTCCCGATGGGCGCTGCATTGGCGATCTTGGCTTCCTTGGCCGCGTTGTACTCTTCCTCGCTCAACCGTTCGGACTGCGCCAGACCGCCTGCGTCATCGATGGCCTTTTGCTCTTCAACGGCGCGGTCCCAGGCTTCCTGCCCGTGCAGTTCGATCATGGAGGCCTTGCAATCTTCCCCCACATTCGTGCGCAGGCTGGCGGCCTGGCCGATGTCGGAGAAGGTCGAGACAGTGGTGGACTGGCTGCCCACGACGTTGAGGTTGCCTAGGAAGATGGTGCCGACAATCAGCAGCACCGGCGCGCCAAGGAACCATGTGAAGGCCTCGGAGCGGGTAACGGGTTCTGCGTTGGTGGAGCCCATCTCGACCGCGGGGGCCTTGTCGGGGTTCACCAGCGCATAGCCAAAGGCGTAGAGCGCATAGAGCAGGGCCAGCATGATACCGGGCAGCAGAGCCGCCTGAAAGAGCGTGCCCACGGAAACCACCGCAGGTTCGCCCAGAAGGGTCAAAGCGTCCGTACAGCCCGCCAGCATGGCGCGGTTTTCCTGCGCGGCGGAGTAAAGGTCACCCGCCAGCGTGCCCAGAAGAACGATCACGATGGAGGGCGGAATGATCTGCCCCAGCGTGCCTGAGGCCGCAATGACGCCTGTGGCGATTTCGGGCGAGTAATTGTTGCGCAACATCGTTGGCAGGGCGAGCAGACCCATGGTCACAACAGTTGCCCCAACGATACCGGTGGAGGCCGCAAGGAAGGCCCCCACAACCACGATGGACACGGCCAGACCGCCCGGCAGCGGGCCAAAGACGCGCGCCATGGTGGTCAAGAGGTCCTCGGCGATCTTGGAACGCTCCAGCG
>CAYUSM010000499.1:0-2324 GCA_964447345.1 uncultured Sulfitobacter sp.
CATGCCCTCCTACCGCCGGTGGGGAATTTCGCCCCGCCCTGAGAATGCTTGCATCGTGCCGCAGGACTGTGATCTGTGCAAGCCAGACGTGCCGTTAGAAAGAGGTGAGCCCCATGCATCCCAATCCGATCTTCCATGATGCCGATGCGGCCCAGAACCTGAATTTCGCGCGCGAGCGCGGCTTTGGCACGCTTGCCGTCATGGGTGAGGGCACCCCGATGCTGAGCCATGTGCCCTTTCTTCTCAGCGAAGATGGCAGTGTGGCCGAGTTGCATCTGGTGCGCTCCAACCCCATTGCCCGCGCGCTGAAAGAACCGCTCCCTGCCAAGATCGCAGTGACCGGGCCAGACAGCTACATTTCACCCGATTGGTACGGTGTGGCTGATCAGGTGCCGACCTGGAACTACATCGCCGTGCATCTGACAGGCATGCTGGAACTGCGTCCGCAGGAGGAGTTGCACAACCTGCTTGATCGGCAATCAGCGGTCTATGAAGACCGCCTGCTGCCCAAGCCGCCCTGGAAAACAACCAAGATGTCAGAGGGTGTGATGGACAAGATGATGCGCATGATCGTGCCGTGCCGGATGCAGGTCACGGCTGTTGATGGCACCTGGAAACTGGGTCAGAACAAACCGGATGAGGTGCGTGAGGCAGCCGCGGACCACGTCAAAGGCTATGGTTTTGGGGCCGAAACGGACCTTCTTGCGGCCCTGATGCAAGGCGCCACGTCCCGCAACTGATGGCATGCGTGTTGGTACAAAGCCCCGATTGCGCCGGGATGACGGGCGGGTGATACTTCGGGCAACCTGATCAGGAGACGCCCCATGAAACTCGCCTATTCCCCGACCTCCCCGTATGTACGCAAGGTCATGGTTTTGCTGCATGAAACCGGCCAGCTCGATGACGTGACGCTGGAAGACCGCGCCACCACACCGCTTGACCCCGCCGAAGGACTGCTGCCCAGCAACCCGCTGGGAAAAGTGCCCGCGCTTGAGCGCTCCGAGGGACCTGCGCTTTATGACAGCCGCGTGATCTGCGCCTATCTCAATGACCGTGCGGGCGGAAAGCTCTATGGTTCGGGTGCCCGTCACTGGGACATCCTGACGCTTGAAGCGACTGCCGATGGCATCCTCGATGCCGCTTTGCTGATCACCTATGAGGCGCGTCTGCGACCCGAGGACAAGCGGATGGAGGCTTGGGCGGACGCGCAGTGGGACAAGGTTGCGCGCGCCTGCGCCGCGCTCAACACCCGTTGGATGAGCCACCTGAGCGGACCGCTCGACATGGGCCAGATCGCCGTGGCCTGTGCGCTGGGCTATGTCGACTTCCGCCATGACGCGCGCGGATGGCGCAAAGGGAATGACGCGCTGGCCGCCTGGTTCGAAACTTTCGATTCGCGCCCTTCCATGCAGGCGACGCGCCCGCCAGCGGCCTGAATCAAGCGGATTGCTCCGATTTTCATGGTCTTGAGCGGCATGTGCGACGGTTTGCGCCTTATTGGTATCTAGACGCACCCTTGCCCTCGGGCTAGATACCCCCGTGAGATGAGGTGGCGTATTGCGCCGCCACTGTGTGCAGTGGGCCCGGGTGGCCCCGGAAGAATTGGAGAAAACACGTGTCCAACGCAGAAGATCACGCAGGCAACCGTAGGGATTTCCTGTATTACGCGACGGCCGGCACCGGTGCGGTGGCTGTTGGGGCGGCGGTCTGGCCGCTTGTCAACCAGATGAACCCTTCGGCGGATGTTTTGGCCCTGTCCTCCATCCGCGTCGACGTCAGCGCGCTTGAGCCAGGCTCGCAGCTGACCGTCAAATGGCTGGGCAAACCCGTCTTTATCCGCCGCCGGACCGAAGAAGAGATCGCTGACGCCCGCGCTGTTGAGCTTTCTGACCTGCCCGACCCGATTGCGCAGAACGACAACCTTGGCACGGTGGACGCTTCAGATGAAAACCGCACGCTCGACGAAGCGGGTGAATGGCTGGTCATGATGGGTGTCTGCACACACCTGGGCTGCGTGCCTCTGGGTGATGCGGGTGATTTTGGCGGCTGGTTCTGCCCCTGCCACGGTTCGCACTACGACACCGCAGGCCGCATCCGCCGTGGCCCGGCACCGACAAATCTGCCAGTGCCTGTTGCTGAATTCGTGGACGAAACCACGATCAAACTGGGTTAAGGGAGAGAAAGATGTCTGGAATTCCTCACGACCATTACGAGCCAAAGTCCGGCGGAGAGAAGTGGCTTCACCGCCGTCTGCCCGTTGTTGGCCTGATGTATGACACACTGATGATCCCCACACCCAAGAACCTGAACTGGATGTGGATCTG
>CAYUSM010000500.1:0-2318 GCA_964447345.1 uncultured Sulfitobacter sp.
TAGCGCCGGGCAGGCAAAAGGCAGGGCGCATGGAAGGCTTTACGATCATCGACGGTGTGGTGGCGCTTGTCATCGTGCTTTCTGCACTGCTGGCTTACGGTCGCGGTCTTGTGCGCGAGGCCATGGCCATCGTCGGATGGATCGCGGCGGCAGTGCTGGCCTTTCTTTTCGCCCCGCAAGTCGAGCCGCTGGTGCGCGAAATCCCTGTTGTCGGCGATTTTCTGGCCGATAGCTGCGAGCTGTCGATCATCGGTGCCTTTGCGCTCGTCTTTGCCGTCGCACTGATCGTGGTCTCCCTCTTCACGCCGCTCTTTTCGTCGCTTGTGCAACGCTCTGTGCTGGGTGGCCTTGACCAAGGGCTTGGCTTCATCTTTGGCGTCGCGCGCGGCATTCTCTTGGTGGCAATCGCCTTCTTTGTTTACCAGACGGTGATGACAGGCCAGCAGTTTACCATTGTGGATGAAAGCCGTTCAGCGGTGGTGTTCTCTCGCTTTACCGGTCAGATCGAAGAACAGAACCCGGAGGCCGCTCTGGGCTGGATCACAAGCCGCTATGAAGCACTGGTCAGCGCCTGCTCAGAGTAACAGACAGACCCTTGGTCTGCCGGATTTAGCTTAAATTGTTAATCAGTCATTAACGAACAATCGTTAGCAGGAGTCCACCAAGGGGACTTCTATCATGACAGCCGCGCAGCCATACGACTGCTTCGACATGATCTCATCGCCCGTCTTCGTGCTTGAAGTGAATGCGGCAGACGAACCCGTTTACGTTGCCATGAACGCATACGCGCGCAAGGTCTCTGGCCGTCCCTTGTCAGACTACGTTGGCCACACCGCTCTTGAGGTCTATCCGATGGCCTACGGGCGCACGGCCTATGCGCGCCACCGCGAAGTGATGCAATCGGGCAAGCCAATGACCTACGAGCTGGACCTGCCCCTTGGCGACAAAGTGTCGACGGTACAAACAACGCTCCGTCCGGAACTGGACCAGCAGGGTCGCGTGATCCGGCTCTTTGGCAGTTCGGTCGATACCACAGCAGAAAGGGACGCACGCGAAGCCAAGGTCGCGTTTGACACCATGTCCTCGGAAATGGAGCAATTCGTGGCTTTTGCAGCGCATGATCTGCGCGCGCCCATGCGCAATATCGCGACCTTGGCCGACCTGCTGCGCGCGGAGTTTGCCGATGCCGATGATGACAAGCTGGAAATGGTAAAGCTCATCAGCAGTGTCGCCACGCAATCGATGAACCTGATCACCGATGTCCTGAGCCATACGCAGACCGTTTCATCGGAAACGAATGACACAGTCTTCAGCTTCCCGGCTCTCTGCCACGCGATCTGGACCACACTTGATCCGACCGACACACATCACTTCACCGCCGCGCTGTCGGCCCTGCGGGCGGACCGGACAGCCATGCAGATCGTTCTTCGGAACCTGACAGAAAATGCGATCAAACACGGCGGGCGCGACAGGCTCGAAATCTCGGTGGAGGTGGCTGTGGGCCTGCCCGGCATGATTGAGGTCACCCTGACCGACAACGGAAAAGGCTTCTCAGATGCCGCGCTCAAGGTGATGAACGGCGGCCGCTTCCGGGTGGAAAGCGGCTATGGCCTTTTTGGCATCAAACGGTTGATCTCCGCCCGTGGCGGGACGCTTGTCGCCTGCAATCTGCCCGATGGGTCAGGCGCCGTCGTCAGGTTCTCTTTGCCCGGCACCATTCTGGGCGACACAGCCTCGCTTGGGGATCGCCCTGATGCGGCACATCTGACGCATGAATCTTCTAAGCCAGAACAGCGGCACACTGCCTAAATTTCCGCCGCAGTGCAGGTCCCTCGCAACACCTGCCCGGGATTTGTAACAGCGGGGTGACTTCGCAGGGGGATCATCCTACATACATCCATGATGCCACCCGGATTCGGAGCTGCACCGTTGTCCAAGATCATGCCCCCCGCTCATCCCTTCGATCATTCCTACCTGCGTGACGCGGATGATGAGGATAAACTCAAGGAGGAATGCGGCATTTTCGGCGTGATCGGCGTGGCCGATGCCTCAAATTTCGTGGCCCTTGGCCTGCACGCCTTGCAGCATCGCGGGCAAGAGGCTGGCGGCATCGTCAGCCATGACAAGGACGCCGGGTTCCAGTCCGCGCGCCGCTTTGGCTACGTGCGCGACAACTTCACCTCCGAAGGCGTGATGAAACACCTGCCCGGCGATCTTGCAGTGGGCCATGTCCGCTACTCCACCGCAGGCTCCAAGGGCCAGACCGCCATCCGCGACGTGCAACCCTTCTTTGGCGAATTCGCCATGGGCGGGGCCGC
>CAYUSM010000501.1:0-2315 GCA_964447345.1 uncultured Sulfitobacter sp.
TGGCAGCTCTGGCGCATCCGCGAGATCGACGTGCTTCCGCCGATCCTCAACTTTCGTTACGGCGAAAACAGAGGGATCAACTTCGGCCTTGGCGACGGCACCAGCGTCTGGGTTCTGATCGCGCTGGCGGTCGCCATCTCCCTGGGCGTGATCGTCTGGGCTTGGCGCAACAAGCTCAACCGCATCTCCATGATCTCGGCAGGGCTGCTGGTCGGCGGGGCCATGGCCAACGTGCTTGACCGTCTGATCTACGGCTACGTGCTCGACTTCCTCAACAACTCCTGCTGCGGGTTCAACAACCCTTTCGTCTACAACATCGCCGACATCTTCATCTTTGCCGGGGCCATCGGCCTGATCTTCTTTGCCGAAGACCCCAAGAAAGCCGCCAAGGCCCCGGCCAAAAAACCTAAGTGACAGCCACCGCCCGCCTGCGGTACACAAAGCCAACCCAACGGAGACGTCACATGCGCCGCATCTTGCTCATCGCCCTGATCCCGCTGGCCCTTGCGGCCTGCGCCAACAAGGGTCTTCGGGATTTGCGCAACCCCTCTGACGGTCCCGATGAATTTGCCCTGCAGCCCGCCAAACCGCTGGAAGCACCGGCATCCTATAGTGATCTGCCGCCACCGACACCCGGTCAGGCAAACCTCACCGACCGCTCGGCACTGGATGAAGGCCTGCAAGCGGTCAACGGCAGTGTTGCGGCCGCCAATGCCCCCATTCCGGCCGCTGACGGGGCCTTGGTGCAGCAGGCCAGCCGCCTTGGCGTTGATCCCAACATCCGCGAGGACCTGGCCGAAAAGGACGCGCGGTTCCGCAAGCGCCAGGCGCGGTTCACCCAGATCCGCATTGTGCCCGTGGACCGCTATAACCAAGCCTATCGCCGTCAGGCACTGAACCCCAACACCGAGGCGCGCCGCTGGCGACGCGCTGGCGCGCGCACGCCTTCTTCGCCGCCCAACCCCTGACAAGCTGCCAAAGGTCGCACCTTACAAATTTGTCATTTGCCTTGAATGTTGCGGGCGCGCACGTACCTGATCACAAGACCTGTTTTTCAAAGGACGGATGATGCTCAGATTGTCGAGGCTCGCGGCGCTTTTCGCCTTTCTTCTCACCCCTCTTGCCGCGCTGGCCAGCGACAATGAGGCGGTCACCTTCTTTACCCTCGACAATGGCATGGACGTGGTGGTGGTCGAAGACCACCGCGCGCCTGCCGTGCAACAGATGGTCTGGTACCGCGCCGGCTCGGCGGATGAGCCCAAGGGATCCTCTGGCGTGGCGCATTTTCTGGAACACCTGCTCTTCAAAGCCACCGACAAGATGGAAGCGGGCGAATTCTCGGCCACCGTGGCGCTGAACGGCGGGCGCGATAACGCGTTTACCAGCTATGACTACACCGCCTATTTCCAGCGCGTCGCCGCCGACCGACTTGAGCTGATGATGGCGATGGAAAGCGATCGGATGAAAAACATCCGCCTCACGCCCGAAAACATCCGCACCGAGCGTGACGTTATCCTTGAAGAGCGCAACCAGCGCACTGACAGCAGCCCCGGCGCGCTTTTCAACGAACAGATGAACGCGGCCCAGTACCTTAACCACCGTTACGGCACGCCGATCATCGGCTGGCGTCACGAGATGGAAGAACTTGATATGGACGATGCGCTGTCCTTCTACGAAACCTACTATTCGCCCAACAACGCCATTCTGGTAGTCTCCGGCGATGTGCAGCCCGAAGAGGTCCGCCGCCTGGCCGAAAAGTACTACGGCGTGATCCCCGCCAACCCTGACTTGCCGGAACGCATCCGCACGCAAGAGCCACCACAGACAGCGGAGCGTCGCCTGATCTTCCGCGATGGCCGCGTGGCCCAACCCTATGTCAGCCGTTCGTACCTGGCGCAGGAACGCGACCCCGGCAATCAGGAAACCGCTGCGGCCCTGACGATCCTGTCCGAAATCCTCGGCGGTGGCACCACGTCCTATCTGGCCGACAAGCTGCAGTTCGAGGAACAACTGGCGGTCTACACCGGGGCATTCTACCGGGGCGGTTCGCTTGATGACACGACCTTCGATGTGGTCGTCGTCCCTGCCGAGGGCGTCAGCCTGCAGGAGGCCGAAGACGCCATGGACGCCGCCCTCGCAAGCTTTCTGGAATCTGGTGTTGATGCCGAACAACTTGACCGCATCAAGCTGCAAATCCGGGCCGAACAAATCTACGCCCGTGATGATGCCGAAAGCGTTGCCAACCGTTATGGCCGGGCGCTGGCCATCGGTCTGACGGTCGAAGACGTGCAGCAATGGCCCGCCATACTGGAGGC
>CAYUSM010000502.1:0-2313 GCA_964447345.1 uncultured Sulfitobacter sp.
CGATACCGGTGATATATGTGAGGGCGATTGGAACCCGCTTTGCAGTCGGGATGTTGACGCCGGCAATACGTGCCACGTGTGCATTTCCTTTCGTTGCGGGTCCGTAGCTCCAGACCCTTTTTTCACAACATAAGCCCGAGGCGTTTTTGCCATCGGGCTAAGGCTGATCAGGTGATCTCGCGCGGCGGGTGCGACCCGCGTTGCGAATTGATTCTCAATAGAGATAGCGCTCACTATGGCTTTTTGGTCAGGGCGTCAACCCGGCCCCGCAGAAGAACGCGATGCCGCGATTTCTTTCAAGAAATCGCCCCGGACTTTTGAAAAGTCCGGCACTGAAATCAGCTGTCGAGCACACCCGCAATCTCGTCCCGCACCGCGTCCATGGTGCCAAGCCCATCGACTGTGCTCAGCATCTCCTTGGCGTAGTAATAGCCAATCAGCGGCGAGGTCTGCTTGTAATACGCCATCAACCGCGTCTTGAGGCTTTCCTCATTGTCATCCGCACGCCGCGTGAACTTGTTCTCTGCCCCGCAGTTGGTGCATTTGCCGTCCGCCGGGATCGGCTTGGTGTTGTCGTTATAAACCTCACCGCAGGCCCCACAGGTCGACCGCGCCGTGATGCGATCCACAAGGGCCTCATCATTCACGCGCATCTCAATCACAGCATCCAGCGCCTGACCTTCATCCGCCATCAACTGACCCAGCGCATCCGCCTGTTCAAGCGTGCGGGGAAATCCATCAAAGATGAACCCACCCTTGTTGTCGCCTTCCAGCTTTTCGCGGATCAACCCGATCACGATCTCATCCGTCACCAGATCACCGCGCGCCATCACATCGGCAACCATCTTGCCCATTTCGGTGCCGGAATCCTTGGCCTCGCGCAGCATGTCGCCTGTGCTCAGCTGCACCATATTCCGTGTTTCAACCAGGTGGCGCGCTTGCGTACCTTTGCCAGCGCCCGGAGGCCCAAGAAGAATGATGTTCATCGACGTACGGGACTCCGTTTCTTGCGGGAGGATTTGCCTTTGCCCTTGCCGCGCAGCTGCGACTTTTCAAGCAGACCTTCATATTGGTGCGCCAGCAGATGGCTTTGCACCTGTTGGATCGTGTCCATGGTGACCGACACGACGATCAAGACACTGGTGCCACCAAAGTAGAAGGGGATCGCAAACTGGCCGCGCAGGATTTCCGGGAACACGCAGACCAGCGCCAGATAACCAGAGCCAAGGACAAGGATGCGGTTGACCACATACTCCAGGTATTCCTCGGTCTTCTTGCCCGGGCGAATGCCGGGGACAAAGCCGTTCTGGCTCTTGAGGTTCTCCGCCACATCCTCGGGCTTGAAGCTGACGTTGAACGTATAGAAATACGTAAAGAACACGATCATCGCGACAAAGAACAGCAGGTATAGCGGCTGTCCGGGGCCAAAGTTGGCCAACAGGATCGACATCACAGGCCCCGTGGAATTGCCCGAGAACGTACTGATCGTGACCGGCAACAGCAGCAGGGAGCTGGCAAAGATCGCAGGGATCACGCCCGATGGGTTGACCTTGACCGGCAGATGGCTGGAACCACCGTCATACATCTTCATCCCCACCTGACGGCGGGGGTTTTGAATGTGTATCTTGCGCAGCGCGCGCTCCATAAAGACCACGAACATGATCGTCACCACGACCATCACCAGGACACCGACAATCAACGCCGGGCTGATCGCACCGGACCGACCGGAGGCAAAGAACTGCGCCAGGGCCGCTGGCACTTCAGCGATGATCCCCACGAAGATGATCAGGGAAATACCGTTGCCGATGCCGCGTGCGGTGATCTGCTCACCCAGCCACATCAGGAACATCGTGCCGCCCACCAGCGTGATCATACAGGAAATACGGAAATAGAGGCCCGGATCAGCCGCAATATCACCCGCCTCAAGGCTCACGGCGAGCCCGTAGGACTGCAATGTCGCCAGTGCCACCGTGCCATAGCGCGTGTACTGGTTGAGCTTCTTGCGCCCCTGCTCGCCTTCTTTCTTCAGCTGTTTCCAGGGCTCATACATCGACCCCAGAAGCTGAACGATGATCGACGCCGAAATATAGGGCATGATGCCAAGAGCAAAGATACCCATCCGCCCCAGCGCACCACCGGTGAACATCGACACCATACCGCCGATGCCCTGACCTGCGCTGTCCATGAATTCACGCAGCGCGCCACCATCAATACCCGGCACCGGAATGAAAGTGCCCAGACGGTAGACGATCAGCAAACCAAGCGTGAAGAGGATCCGGTTGCGCAGGTCCGTTGCCTTGCCCAGGGCGGACC
>CAYUSM010000503.1:0-2312 GCA_964447345.1 uncultured Sulfitobacter sp.
ATGGAATGGCGCGATCAGGGCATCTTGCTGAGCACGCGCCGCCACGGTGAGACATCGGCCATCATCGAGATGTTTACGCCCGAACAGGGCCGCCATCTTGGTGTTGTTCGCGGCGGCACAAGCCGCAAGATTGCTCCCATACTGCAACCGGGCGCGCAGCTTGACGTGGCGTGGCGCGCGCGGCTGGAAGATCACATCGGCAGCTTCACAGTTGAGCCCGTACGGAGCCGCGCTGCGGCTGCCATGGGCGACCGGCTGACGCTCGCCGGGCTGAACGCCGTCACGGCGCTTTTGTCCTTTTGTCTGCCAGAGCGTGAGCCGCATCCCCCCCTTTACGCGCGCACCGAAGCGCTGCTGGACCTCTTGGGTCAAGGAGAGCTGTGGCCACTGGCCTATTTGAAATGGGAGTTGGCGCTGCTTGAAGAGATGGGCTACGGCCTCGACCTTACGGTTTGTGCGGTGACCGGGGCGACGGAAGGTCTGCTCTATGTTTCGCCAAAGTCGGGCCGCGCCGTGTCAAAGGATGGCGCAGGGGAATGGGCCGACCGTTTGCTGCCCTTGCCAGATGTTCTGCGCGGGCTGGGGGAGGCACCGGATGCGGAAATTGCGCTGGGGTTCAAGACCACGGGGCATTTCCTGCATGCCCATCTGGCCCGTGATCTGGGTGACAAACCCTTGCCAGAGGCACGCGCGCGATACGTCGACGCCTTCAGTCGCGGGCTTTGAGCACCATCAGAGGCATCTGCTCATCCGATAGGGTCATGGTGTCCCCCTCGATCACAACCGTTCTCGCTGCTTCCAAAGCGGCGAAAAAGGCCTGTTCGGCAGGCAAGTCCGGGCAGGCCCGGCGGGTGGCGGCAATGGGGCCAACTTCGATCCAGGGGTATGGGGTTGTGTTGGTGGTCCGGAAGCTGTTGCAGGGCGCTTCACCTGCAATCACGTTTCGGGAAGGAAAGGTCAGATTTGCCGTCGCATCAAAGGATGCACCGTTCAGCGTTACCACGTGCCAGATGCGGTCAGCGGCGCCGTAGCGCCGCACCGTCTCATCAGGTTGAAGCACCGTGAAGGCCAGGATCAAAGCGAGGATCAAATGGGTCGGCATGTGCCAAGCTACTGCAGTGCCAGAACGGTATCGACGAGCGTGTCAAAAGGCGCGTGATCCCGATCATCACCCAGCGACAGGCCAATCAGTGCGGCCAGAAGCGCGCGTGCGAAATCTGCATTGCGCAGGCCCAATTGGCTGAGGAGCCGCGTGAGGTAGGCCAACCGCTCCGCATCCACCTCCTCAACAACGCCCGCCACGCGTGAATCGTTCTGCGCCCAGATGCGCAGCTGCGCCTCGGTCGGGTCGGACAACACCAGCCGTCCAAAGTCACGCAACCGTTTGTCCGCGTCATCACTTTGTTGCAACTGGTCCAGGACCTGTTCAAGAGCTTGAGCCTGCCATTTGGTCAGAACAGCCTCCTGAAAGGCAGGCACATCCTTGAAGTGCCAATAAAAGGAACCCTTGGTGGTTTTCAGCGTCCGAGACAACGGCTCTGCCGCCAAGGCAGTTGGGCCCGAAGCCGCGAGAGCTTTCAGGCCAGCGCTGATCCATTTTTCAGGAGAGAGTCGGGGGCGGGGCATAGCTGCCTGATACCGCCCCGCAGGGGAGAGAGGCAAGGGATGCCTCTTTCATTCTTCGGCGGGACCCGGCCCAGCGGGTGGCGGGTGGTGACCGATGCCCGAATTTTCGGCTCATGGCCGGGGATGCCAATTCGGATGGCATCCCTGCGTCGCTTATCCCAACAGACGCCGTGCGATCACCTGGGCCTGAATCTCGGCGGCACCCTCGAAGATGTTCAGGATACGTGCGTCACACAGAACGCGGCTGATCTTGTACTCCAGCGCAAAGCCGTTGCCGCCGTGGATCTGCAGACCGTTGTCTGCTGCGGCCCAGGCAACACGGGCACCGAGCAGCTTGGCCATCCCGGCCTCCACATCGCAACGGCGGCCTTCATCTTTCTCAAAGGCTGAGAAATACGTAAGCTGGCGCGCCACCATGATCTCGACCGCCATCATGGCGAGCTTGGAAGACACGCGCGGGAAATTGATCAGCGCCTTGCCGAACTGCTTGCGGTCCTGTGCATATTGCATGGAGATATCGAGCGCCGATTGCGCCACGCCGATGGCGCGGGCGGCTGTCTGGATGCGGGCGGACTCAAACGTCTCCATCAACTGCTTGAAGCCCTTGCCCTCTTCGCCGCCCAGCAGGTTCTCGCCCTTCACGTGGAAGTTGTCGAAGCCAAGCTCGTATTCCTTCATGCCGCGAT
>CAYUSM010000504.1:0-2292 GCA_964447345.1 uncultured Sulfitobacter sp.
TTGACGGGGATAGCCCCGAGCCGCAGGAGGTCAGCCTCGACATCGCAGCAGGCATTCTGCAGATCGGGCTGGATGATGGACACATCCTGCGCTGGCCCGTTGAGGAGGTGCGCCAACTGCCTGATTTCGCAGGACGCAAGGAGGCCGTCCTGAGGCGCGCGTCTGATCCTCTGTCGCGGCTGTTTGTCACGGATTTGGGCCTGCTCAAACACCTGCCCCACCTACACCGCCGCAACCCGCCAAAGGGACGCGGGCGGCTTATGGCCTGGGCGGTGGCTGCAGTGGCGGCGGTCGGGCTGCAGATATTCCTGCTGATCCCGCTGCTGGCCGACAATCTGGCGGGGTTCATTCCACCGGCGGGTGAGCGGGCGTTGGGCGAGGCGACCTTTGGCCAGATCCGCGAGGCCCTGGACGACACCGGGCTCAACCCGCTTGAGATTTGCGAGGCGCCCCAAGGTGTCGCGGCACTTGATGCGCTGATGAAGCGGCTTGGCGGCGAGGCCGGGTTTGATCAAGAGGTCACCGTGTCGGTGCTGGATCACGAGATGATCAACGCCTTTGCTTTGCCGGGCGGGTTCGTGGTGCTCTTTCGTGGGCTGATTGAGGCGGCGGAAAGCCCTGATGAAGTCGCGGCTGTGTTGGCCCATGAGATCGGGCATGTGGTCAGCTCTGACCCTACGCGCCATGCCTTGCGCTCTGCCGGGTCGATTGGCGTGCTCGGGCTGCTGTTTGGTGATTTCGCGGGCGGGGCGGCGGTGCTCTTTCTGACAGAGCGACTGATTTCGGCGCAATACTCGCAGGCTGCTGAGACAGCGGCGGATGCCTTTGCCCATGAGGTGCTGGCGGATGCGCGGATCAGCCCCGGCGCGCTCGGCGATCTTTTCAGCACCATGCGCGAGAAGTATGGCGATACCGAAGGTGTGGCCGCCCATTTCCTCAGCCATCCCGCACTGGGCGAACGGATTGAAGCGGCGCGACAGGAAGTTCAGCAGGATGTGTCCTACACGCCGTCGATGTCTGCGGCGGAATGGGCCGCGTTGCAGACGATCTGCGACTAGACCGGCTCTGCCATCATCCAGACGCCGCCTTCAGGCCGCAGCGTGAGAATCATCACCGGGTCGGGCGTCTTGCCCTTCACTGGCGTGAACCTGAAGCGCGACAGCAGGGTTGCGAGGATGATCACCGCCTCCTGCAGGGCGAAGGACGCGCCGATGCAGATGCGGGGGCCGTCGCCGAAGGGAAGATAAGCGTAACGGTTGATGGCTTTGCGGTCGGCAAAGCGCTCGGGACGGAAGCTGTGGGGATCGTCCCATAGCGCGTGGTGCCGTCCCAGCGCATAGATCGGGATCATCACCGTGTCGCCGGGGCGGATTTCCGTGTCCAGCAGCCGGTCGTGTTTGCGCGCTGTGCGCGACACCATGCCTGCGGGTGGGTAGAGGCGGAGGGCCTCGTCAATGATCATCCGGGTAAAGGGCAGGTGTGCCACGTCCTCACCGGTGCAGGCGCGGCCTTGCAGCACCGATTGCGCCTCGGCCCGCGCGCGGTCCTGAACGTCTTGATCAATGCCAAGAAGGTACATGGACCAGGCCAGCGTCAGCGCGGTGGTCTCATGCCCTGCAACGATGAAGGTCAGCAGATTGTCACGCAACTCGGCCGTGGTCATCCGGCGTTTCGTTTCGGGGTCTTCGCCGTCCAAAAGCAAATCAAGCAGGTCGGGCACACCGTCATGCCCCCGTTGTGCGCGGTCCTCAATGGTGCGGTCGGCCATCTCCTTCATCTCGCCCATCGCGGCCTGAGACATGACCCGCGCGGGGCGAGGAACCCAATCAGGTAGGCCCAGCACGTCCAGAAGGCTGATCTTGCCGGACTGGTTGATGTAGTGGTCAATGGCGCGATGCACGCTTTGTCGGTCAAAGGTGTCGCTGCCTGAGAAGGTCACATCCCCGATCACGTCGAATGTGGCGATTGTCATCTCGTCCAGCATGTTGACGGCGCGGGGACGGGTGGCGTCGATCCGGGCGACACTGCGCTCTGCGGCTGCTGTCATGATCGGCGACAGGTTCATCACGTTGCGATGGGAAAACACCGGTGCTGCCGCACGCCGCTGCCAGCGCCAGTGTGCGCCTTCCGCAATGAAAAGCGATTCTCCGATGGCGGGTTTCAGCAGGTTCTTCGTGACGACGGATTTTGGATAATCCTCTACCCGGTCAAGCAGGATTTCCCGGATGGCGGCAGGCTCCATGACCATGTGCCACGGCGTGCCCGTACGCCCCGAGACGATGGGCAACCGCG
>CAYUSM010000505.1:0-2273 GCA_964447345.1 uncultured Sulfitobacter sp.
CGCATCTCAAAAGCGCTGGAAGAGGTCGAAGACCGCTACGACGTGGTGGTGATCGATTGCCCGCCCCAGCTTGGATATCTGACCCTAACGGCGCTGACAGCCTCGAGTTCGGTGCTGATCACCGTGCATCCCCAGATGCTCGACGTGATGTCGATGAGCCAGTTCCTCCTGATGCTGGGCGGTATCCTGCGCACCATCCGCGAAGCCGGGGCCGAGATGCGGCTCAAATGGTTCCGCTATCTCGTCACGCGGTTCGAACCCACCGATGGGCCGCAAAAGCAGATGGTCGGCTTCCTGCAGGCAATGTTTCCCAACCAGATGCTCGAAGCGCAGATGGTGAAATCGACGGCGATCTCGGATGCCGGGATCACCAAGCAGACGCTTTACGAGGTCGAGCGGGCGCAGTTCGTGCGGTCGACCTATGACCGCGCGATCACCTCTCTGAACGCCGTCAACGATGAAATCGCCGGTCTCGTGCATCAAGCCTGGGGGCGCGAAAACCGATGAGTTTGACAGCCGTGCAGATGCGTTTTGACAGCCGTGCAGACCAGGGGTCTCGTGGCCCGAAAAGGAGGGCATCATGGCCAGAAAAGACCTGTTGAAATCCGTGATCGGGCAGCCGACCGACCCGCCGGTCGATGGGGGCCGCTCGAGCTATGCGATGCGCGGTGCTTCGAAATCCATGAAGGTCTCGATCGACAGTCTCGCCGAAAACTCCAAACGCCTTCTCGAAGGCGAAACCATCGTCGAGATCGATCCCGCCCTGATCGATGCCTCCTTCGTCAATGACCGGCTCAGCGGCGATGACGAGGCCTTTGAGGAGTTGAAAGCCTCGATCGCATCAAGCGGGCAGGACACGCCGGTCCTGCTCAGGCCGCATCCGGAGGCCGCCAACCGTTACATGGTCGTCTTCGGGCATCGCCGGGTGCGTGTCGCGCGCGCGCTCGGACGGCCGGTCCGCGCCGTGGTCAAGGAGATGGACGATGTCGCCCATGTGCTGGCGCAGGGCCAGGAGAACACGGCCCGGGCCGATCTTTCCTTCATCGAGAAGGCGCTGTTCGCCAGGAACCTGCATGATCTCGGCCAGGCCAAGGAGGTGATCCAGCAGGCGCTGACCATCGACGGCACGCTCTTGTCGCGCATGCTGTCGGTGGCGGGGACCGTGCCGGGCCATGTCATCGCCGCGATCGGACCCGCCAAGCAGATCGGGCGGGACCGCTGGGAAGACTTCAAGAAGCTGATGGCGGTCAAAAGCAATGTCGCGGTGGCCGACCGTATCCTGGCCACGGAGGGGTTTGACCAGCTCGACAGCGACACAAAGTTCGAGATTCTGCACAGCAAGGTGACCGAGGCGGGCAGGGCACCCCGGCGCCGGGCGGCGAAAGCCACCCCGGCCAAGCGCACCTGGACCGCCGGAGAGGGCCGGATCAAGGGCGTCATCGGACGCGCGGGCCGCGCCTATACCATCTCGCTGACATCCAAGGATTCCGCAGGCTTTGGAGAGTTTCTCTCGGAGAACCTCGACCAGCTCTATGCGGAGTATCTGTCTCAATCGGAGGAGACATCGACATCATGACCTGAGGCAAAAGAAAAGCCCCCAAGCCGATCCGGCCCGAGAGCTTATCCAATTAGATTAGACACCTTCTGGATACCGCTCCCGCGAATCACTGTCAACGAAAGAACGTCGTTTTGGCGCACGGGATTCTTTTGCCTCCACAAAACCGGAGGTGAGATACAGGCATGACACAGAGCGGTTGGCGCAAGCCGACGCCGGCTCTCGGGACCGCGGATCAGCTGGCCCGAGACGGCGAACAGATTTCCATTGCCAAGACACGCAGTGTCGTCGCGGCGAAACGTGTGGGGGCCCATATCGGGCTGAAAGCGGCAGATCTTCTGCTGCTCGATACGCTTGCGGCCTTTACCCAGCCCCAGGATTGGGAGGAGGGGCGACGGCCCATCGTCTGGGCGTCGAACGCCTATCTGATGGAGCGGACCGGGTTTTCCCTGTCGACGCTCAAACGCCACGCCCGGCGCCTGGCGGAGGTCGGCGTGATCACTTTCCGGGACAGCCCGAATGGCAAACGCTGGGGCCGCCGCGATGCCGATGGTGTGATTCTCGAGGCCTACGGGTTCGATCTCGCCCCCTTGAGCGCCCGGGCCGCGGAGTTCGAGGCACTGGCGGCCGATCTGGCGGCGGAGCGGGCGCTCTGTCAGCGTCTTCGGCGTCAGATCACAATTGCCCGGCGCAGTATCCGGGCGCGTCTCGAGGCGGC
>CAYUSM010000506.1:0-2263 GCA_964447345.1 uncultured Sulfitobacter sp.
TCGACAAAGAAATAGGACGGGGCGACGTCAGGCAGGTTGCCGGAAATAGCCTGTCGCAGGTTGCCGTCGATCTGGCCGACGGCCGCAAGGACGGACAGGCCAAGACCCAGGGAGAGCACCACGGCCCCGGCCCCTTCGCCGGTGCCCGAGATCGCAGCCAGTGCCCACCGCAACCGGGGCAGACCGCGGGCGCGGTGGGCGGCGCGGCGGGCAATGAAGCGGATGAGGGCAGCGGCCAAAGCGAGGATCAGCAAGGCACCTGCAATGCCGCCCAGTGTCCAGAGGGTAAGCCACCAAGAGCCGTTGAACCATCCTGCGATGCTGACAAGGGCAACGGTCAACCCGGCAATGACCACGAGGTATCGGGTGCCTGGCAGGCGGCGCGCACCGGACCAAGCGTCCCGAAAGAGCGTGGCGGCGCGGACGTTTTCGCTGCGGGCGAGTGGCCATAGGGTGAAGGCCAGTGCAGTGAGCGTGCCATAGATGGCAGCCTCGATGAGCGGCGCGGGATAGATGGAGAAGGTCGCAGGTACCGGCAGGCGGGCCTCGATAATGGGTGAGAGAAGCAGAGGGACAAAGGCCCCAAGAGCGAGGCCGATGGCGATGCCCAAAAGCGAAAGTGTGCCGATCTGGATGAAGTAGGTCTGAAAGATGGTGGCACGATCTGCTCCGAGGGCGCGCAGGGTGGCGATGACCTCGGTCTTCCCGTGGAGGTAGGCGCGGACAGCGGCAGAGACGCCAACGCCCCCAACAGCCAAGCCTGACAGGCCGACGAGGACCAGAAAAGCGCTCAACCGATTGACGAATTGTGCCACCCCCGGCGCGCCGTTGCGCGCATCGGTCCAGCGCATGCCTGCGTTCTCGAACTGCGCGCGGGCTTGGGTTTCGAGCGCCTCAAGATCCGTGCCCTCTGGCAGATCGAGACGGTATTTGCTGTTAAAAAGTGTACCGGGTGCCAGCAGGCCAGCGCCTTCCAGCGCATCGCGTCTGAGCAGGGTGCGGGGGCCGAGGGCAAAGCCACTGGCCGCCGAATCCGGTTCGCGCAGGATGAGCGCGGTCAGGCGGTAGGACTTGGTACCAAGGGTGAAAGTGTCGCCGGGCGCGAGACCCAGACGGTCGGACAAAGCGCGCTCCATGACCGCGCCGGGGGTGCCATCTTGGACGGCCAGAGCCCTGTCCAGAGGGATGTCCGGTTCCAAGGACATGGTGCCAACAAGCGGGTAGGCGTCATCGACGGCCTTGACCTGTGTGAGCGCGCGCTCTTCGCCCACCACGGCCATCGAGCGGAACTCGGCGATTTCCGAGACGCGCGTGGCGCGGGCTTCTATCCATGCGCGCTCTTCTGCGGTGGCAAAACGGTAGGTGAAATCCAGCTCTGCGGCTCCACCCAGCAGGGCAGCCCCCTCGCGCTGCAATCCGGCCTCAATGGCTGCGCGCACGGACCCCACCGCAGCAATGGCGGCCACGCCAAGCGCCAGACAGGCCAGAAGGAGACGGAAGCCGCGCAGGCCCCCGCGCATCTCGCGTCGGGCAAAGCGGGAGGCCAGCGCGAGGCTCATGCGACCTGCCCGTCGGCAAGGGCAATGGCGCGGTCACACCGCGCCGCCAGCGTTGGATCGTGGGTCACGAGGATCAGCGTCGCACCATATTGGTCGCGCAGATCAAAAAGCAGATCCATGATCGCACTGCCGTTCACACTGTCGAGGTTTCCCGTCGGTTCGTCCGCCAGCAGGATGTCAGGGCGCGGGGCGCAGGCGCGGGCCAGCGCGACCCGCTGTTGCTCTCCCCCGGACATCTGTGCGGGATAGTGGCCGGTGCGATGGCCCAGCCCGACGGTTTTGAGTGCCTCTTCGGCTTTCGCAAAAGCGTCCACCTCTCCAGCCAGTTCCAGCGGTGTGGCAACGTTTTCCAGTGCGGTCATTGTTGGGATCAGGTGAAAGGACTGAAACACGATCCCCATCCGCCCCAGCCGAAACCGCGCCAGTGCGTCCTCGTTCATGTGGGTCAGGTCATGGCCAAGCGCGTGAATTGTCCCGCCCGTCGCCTGCTCCAACCCGCCCATCACCATCAGGAGCGAAGATTTGCCGGAGCCGGAGGGACCGGTCAGCGCAATCGTCTCTCCGGCTTGCACATCAAAGGAAATGCCGCGCAGAATATCCACGTCCCCGGCATTGCCCTTGAGCGATAGCATCACATTTGAAAGGTGAAAGACGGGGTCAGACATGCAAGGGCCTCAAATTGCGGTTCTTTTGGATATGGAGTG
>CAYUSM010000507.1:0-2259 GCA_964447345.1 uncultured Sulfitobacter sp.
ATGAAGATGATGGAGGTCGAAGAGGGCTTTGTCGTGCCTGCGGGCGGGATGCATGCGCTGAAGCGCGGGGGCGATCACATCATGCTGATGGGGCTGACCCGGCCATTAGAGCAGGGTGAAGAGATCAGCGTGACACTGACTTTCGAGAAGGCGGGCGAGATTGAGGTGATGGTGCCGGTGGACAGGGAACGTAAGCCTGATCATGGCGGCACGGGGCACGGGCACGACGGCTGACGGCCCTTCGCGTCCCGTCTGAGGGCTCAGAGGGGACGCGGCAGAAGCTCAGGCGCGCAGAATTTCACTGACCCAGTCAGAGACCGTCCGTGACGCAGGCCCGATGCGGTGTTCGGCAAACTGGTTGCCAACGGCGGAGTGTTCGAGGTTGAACTCAATTGTATGCGCGCCGCCGCGTCGGGCCTCGGCCACGAACCCGGCAGCAGGATAGACGTTGCCGGAAGTGCCGATGGCGGCAAAGAGGTCGGCCTGTGCCAGATGGTCAAAGAGTGTGTCCATTTGGTAAGGCATTTCTCCAAACCATACGATGTCGGGCCGCGCGGCGGGGGCTTCGCAGGACGGGCAGGCATCGCCCGGTGCCATGACCATGGGGGCGTCCCAACGGTGCTCGCAGGCGTAACACAGCGCGCCTTTGAGGTGTCCGTGCATGTGATAGAGGTTTTGCGTTCCACCACGTTCGTGCAGATCGTCCACGTTCTGCGTGATGACCACCACTTCACCCCGATGCTCGGCTTCGAGCTGGGCCAGCGCCTTGTGGGCCGGGTTCGGCTCTACCTCTGCGGCCTGCGCGCGGCGGGCGTTGTAGAAGTTCACCACCAGTTCGGGGTCACGCATGAAACCTTCGGGCGTGGCCACGTCTTCGACGCGATGCTGCGCCCAGAGGCCATCTTCGGCCCGGAAAGTTTCAATGCCGCTTTCGGCGGAGATGCCTGCGCCCGTCAGGATCACGATTTTTGACATATCGACGTCCTCCTCCAGTTCGTCCGTCTGCGGATGCGGCAGAACGCATCCGTTTTATGGTGAAATAGCCATTGATTGCGGGAGTTTCCACCCGTTTGGCGGTGCGGAATGGGACTTGCGGCGTTCCCGACGGCGCGACAGGGTGGCGGCAAAGCCCCAAGGAGTGTTTCCATGAAAATCGCCACTGCCGCCTATCCGCTCGATGTGCTCTCCTCCTGGGCGCAATACGAGGACAAGGTTGCGGGCTGGGTTGAGGAGGCCGCAGGACAGGGCGCGGAGTTGCTGGTCTTTCCAGAATACGGTGCGATGGAGCTGGCCACGCTCGCGGGCGCTGAGGTGGCGGGAGATCTTGAAGCTTCGCTTTTTGCGGTGTCCGACCGGTTGGCGGAGGCGGATGCGCTGCATGTGACACTGGCAGCGGCGCATGGCGTGCATATCGTGGCGGCCTCGGCTCCCGCAGCCACGGAAACACGGCCTGTGAACCGCGCTCGGCTGATCACACCGACAGGGCAGGTGGGGGTGCAAGACAAGCAGATTATGACGCGGTTCGAGGCTGAGGTCTGGGACGTGGTGCCGGGCGGGCCTTTGCAGGTGTTTGAGACAACATTGGGCAAGATCGGCATCCTGATCTGTTATGACAGCGAGTTCCCGCTATTGGGCCGCGCGCTGAAGGATTGCGATGTGATCTGTGTGCCAAGCGTGACAGAGACACTTGCGGGCTATTGGCGGGTGCGCATCGGCTCCATGGCACGGGCGTTGGAGAACCAGTGCATCGTGGCGATGTCATCCTGCGTGGGCGAGGGAGATTGGTCGGAAGCCCTGGGGACCTCATTTGGGGCAGGGGGCGTGTTCTGCCCGCCGGATCGCGGCTTCCCCCCGACGGGCGTGCTGGCAGAAGGCACGCTGAACACGCCCGGCTGGACCTATGCGGAGGCCAATCTGGCCCAGGTGGCAGAGGTGCGTGCGGATGGGATCGTGCTCAACCGGCGTGACTGGGCGGCGCAAATGGGGCGCGATCAGGCGGCCCCTCACGTTGCTTTGCGCTGAATAGGCCTTGAAAAACGGCCCGGATGGGCTCATTTAGGCGCGTGTCCCCGATTTCGGGGTTAATCGTTCAAGGAGAGAACATGGCCAAGGAAGATACGCTCGAATTTCCCGGTGTCGTGAAGGAACTCCTGCCTAACGCGACGTTTCGGGTCGAGCTGGAAAACGGCCATGAGATCATCGCACATACGGCAGGCAAGATGCGCAAGAACCGCATCCGTGTCCTCGCAGGCGACAAGG
>CAYUSM010000508.1:0-2258 GCA_964447345.1 uncultured Sulfitobacter sp.
GCGGCAAAGAGCAGCCAGATGACAAAGTACCCAAGGATTACACCCAGCCACCCTGCCCGCGTGCCGTTCGCACTGACCATCAGATCTTCATAGGAACGCAGCGTCGGCACCATGGTCGGCAGCATCATCGCTGCCATCATCGCACCCCACATGACGAAGAGAGGGCCGAAACTGGCCATCGGCATGTACATGTCCATGCGCGGATCCATCCAGCGCATCCGATTGCCCATTTCCCCAGGGCGGCCCAGCAGGTCCACGTCCATGTTCATGGCCATCAGGTACATCCACGCCCAGGCCATCAGAACGAGGCCGAAAAAGCCAAGCCACAGCGATGTGCGCACGACAGCGTTCATGGAGCCCTCCCCGACTCGATCCTTGCGTTTTTAATGTCAGACAATTAAAACCCGAGCAAACACTAAATGTAAGACATATGAAAATTGATCCGCAGAACCCTGCCGACCTCTCTGTCCAGATTGCGAGCGCCATTCGGGATGCCATTGTGTCAGGCGAATTGATCGTCGATCAGCGGCTGCCGTCTGAGGCGGAACTGTCAGACCAGTTCAACGTCTCCCGTCCTACCGTGCGTGAGGCACTCAAACGCCTTGCCGCGCAGTCCCTCATCCGGACTCAGCGTGGCGCGACCGGTGGTGCATTCGTGAACAGGATCAGCTTTGAGGAAGCCTACAGCCAGCAGATCACCACATCTACTTTGCTGCTGTCGATGAACGCGGTCAGCTTTGAGACCGCCTGCGAAGCGCGCTACGCGCTGGAGCGTGCCTGTGCTGCTCTTTCCGCTGAGCGGCGTACAGCAGATCACCTTGCCACCATGCGCGCCGAGATCCACCGCCAGTCTCAGCCCGGGCTGACGGACGAGGCCTTTTGCGCCTCTGATGTGGCCTTCCATCGCGCGCTGGTCGATGGCGCGGGCAATCCGGTGATGTCCTACCAATTGGCCGGAGCGGTTGAAGCGATGCAGCCGCTGATGAACATGATCACTTTCACAGCACGTGACCGCGCACAGATCGTGGCCATGCATGTCGACATCGCCGATGCGGTCGAGCGTCAGGATGTGGAGGCTGTTGAGGCCGGGCTGACAGCCCTTGAAAGAGAAACTCAGCAGCTTGCCCTGAATGCCATTGCCGCGCGGGAAGCGGCAAAAGAGCGCTCCGCGAGCTAGGCCGTGCAACCAATTTGGCGCTTGTGCGTTGTCCGGTGACATATTCACAGGACACGCCCATGCCACTTGCAGACATCATTAACATCGCCTTGGCTCTTATCAGTATCGGCTTTGGCGCTTTTGGATGGCTTGCGCCACGATATACGATGAGGAAGGTCGATCTGCAGGACGGTGGCTCAACGATGGGCCTTTCCGAAATACGTGCGGCTTCCGGCGCTCTTTTCGTTATGGCGGGTGTGGGTGCGCTCATACTGGCCACTCCCGCCGCCTACGCGATGATCGGTTTCATCTGGGGTGGTGGCGCGCTGGGGCGGGCAACATCGCTGGTCCTGGATGGGCGCACGCGAACGAAATGGGTTTTCTTTGTCAGCGAAGTTGTGGTGGCTTGCGTTGCGCTGGGCATCAACCTCTGACTGTCAAAAGGTAGTACCCAGGAAAAAGAACGACTTCTTGGCGTCGATGAAGGGAAACTTTGATTTCTCTTTTGGTTGAAACTCAAAGAAAAAGACATTGTCCGACGGCAAGTACTTCTTGGAGAACTTGTCGAACTTCTTTTTCAATTTCATCTTTGTCTGCTTGGCCAGCTTCTTGTCTTCTGAAGCTTTCTTCGCCGCCGCAGTTCCTGCTGCCTTTCGCTCTTTTTCGGCCCGCTTTTCAGCCTGTTCCATAAGTATCTGCAGGCGCTTTTCAGTCGTAAGCATATCTTTGTGCATTTCTGCGACAGCCCGTTTCATCATCTCCCGGAGGCTAAGCTCCACCTCTGCCGTCTTGCATGTTCTCATGCACAGGCTGACATCCCCAATCAGTGTAAACCGTGGTTTGTTCCGTTTTCCGAAAGTCTCCAGTTCCAGCTCAAACTTCTTGACTACTTCGTCTTCTGGATTGTCGCCCATGCCGAGGTCCTCAAATCATTGCGTAAAGTGACATACTCGAAGAAATTCTAGCTATGGTAGCACATTTAACGGCTTCCGGGAACGTTGAACGCTCAATGCCAGACAGGCGTTCGTTCAGACCACACACACTTTCGAAGCGCGCCAAGCCCCTTGAAAAGCCGCCCCGGCCCCGCTACCTAAGAAGGGTC
>CAYUSM010000509.1:0-2255 GCA_964447345.1 uncultured Sulfitobacter sp.
ACCGGACCTTGAGTACAAGTGTTCTTGCTGCGTTTGTGAACGGCATACCGGACATTGTCCGCGCCTGTTCTCATCTAGGAATGTGGGACGAATGCTCGTAGTAGGCCTGAGTTTGGTTGAAAAGAAGTGTGGACAGCAGATTATCTAATCAGAGGGTCACTCGCGCAAGGCATGCGGAAAAGAAACTTCGTCGACTGTCCTTCGCTTGTGACTTTCATTTCACCTCCATGCGCCTTCGCAATTTCCGATACGATGAACAAGCCAAGCCCCAGCCCATGCCGCGAACTGGTCTTTGGTCGGTGGAACGGGTCGAACAACCGCTCCATGATCTCGGGCGGAATAGGTTCACCCCTGTTCGTGACGCTAATGTTCAGTGCTTGACTGTCGGACCACACCTTGGCAGCGACAGGCTGTTCCGGGTCTCCATGAAACAAGGCGTTGGCCAATAGGTTCGACAAAAGTTGGCCAATCCTCCAGACATCGCAGGCAGGCTGGTGTTGCAGCTCCATCTCCAACTCGATCTCACGTTCTGGATTTGCGGAAGCGAGTTCTTGCACAACCAATTGGATTTGATCACCAAGCCGGGCGGAATCGCTGAGGTCCAGTTGAAAGCCCGCCCCAAGACGGAGCCGTGCGAAGTCGAGCGTTGTGTCAATCAGGCGCGACATCCGCTGGATCGAGTCTTCGGCGTGGGCTGCGATTGTGCGTTCCCTCTCATCGGTCGCCAAATTTGTCAGCATGCGAATAGCCGAGCTTAGGGCAGCCAGGGGATTCCGGAGATCATGACCCAGAATGGCGACGAATTGCTCGCGCAATTCGCCCTGCTTGGCTTCGGTTGCCAGTTTTGCTTCCGCGGTCGCGCGGGCATCGGCCAACTCGCGCTCGTAGTTGCGCCTCCCCCCGGCGTTGAGGATTACAAGCTGTGTCAGGGGCCTCTCGCAGGTCTCGCGTCGTTCACCGCTCAGCAGGACCGGCAGCTTTGTTCCGTCACGACGCAAAAGATCCAGTGAAACGCCGTCGATCTTCCGGCTCATCTGCAGCAGGGGGATCATGCTCGTCTCGAATACGATCCTGCTCGCCTTGGACAACACGTCCATGACAGGTGATCCCAGCAGGTCTGCGCGTTCGCGATCCAACCAGTCGGACAACCGTTCATTGATGTGGACGATCGTTCCCTTGTCGTCGAATGCAACGAAGCCGCAAGGGGCGTTTTCGAAAGATGCTGTTTCGACTAGAGCCCCCATCGAACGCTTAGAGAAAAGCTCTCATGGAGGCGATGACTTCGTCGGGCGCGCTGAGGTTAGGACAATGGCCGGTCGCCTCGAGCATCGTAAGGGTGGCACCGGGGATCTTGTCACGAACGAACATTCCGACCTTCTCTGATGCTATGATGTCCTCCTGACATTGCAGCACGAGCGTCCGAGCGCTGATCTTCGGAAGGTCATCACGATTGTCGGACATGAACGTGGCGCGTGCAAAATCAACCGCGATCTTCGGATCCAGTCGACAGAAACTCTCAGTCAATTCCTGACCAAGCTCCGGCCTCTCCGGCACGCCCATGATAGCCGGAGCCATCGCTTCGGACCAGGCCATCGGGTTCGCTTCCAGAGACGACAGCAAATCGGTGATATCGTCGTCCTCAAACCCGCCAAAATAGTCGCCATCGTTTGTGTATCTCGGAGAGGGCCCGACCATGACAAGGTCCGAGAAAAGGCTTGGCGCCTTGACTGAAGCAAGTGCGCCGATCATTGCGCTGACTGAATGTCCGACGAAAACGCCGTCCTTGATGCCCAAGGCCTCGGCCACTTCCACAATGTCGGCCGCGTAACCGTCCAAGGTTGCGTATTTTTTGGGATCATAGGCAGACTTGTCAGAGCCACCTGCACCGACATAGTCGAGCGTGACGACCTGAAACTCGTCCTCAAAGTTCGGCGCAACATGGCGCCACATGGTCTGATCGCAGCCAAAGCCATGGGCGAAAAGCATCCTCCGGTCACCATTTCCGGCCACATTTACGTTGTTACGGGCAATCGGGTCCATGTTAGCCTTTGTCTATCTATCGGGTTGAGCCAATTCTTTAGCCGCTTTCGGACTGGTGAGCAAACCGCACAGTTAGCAGATCGCAGCCGAGACTCCTTTGAAAGAACTGGGAATTCACTCCAAATATAGCGCGCAGCTCGTTGGATTTCTTCTTTCGATAGAACAAATGCCCCATTCTTTTGTCCGCTACCTTCAGCTCAGGTGCGGACGGCCCA
>CAYUSM010000510.1:0-2253 GCA_964447345.1 uncultured Sulfitobacter sp.
AAGTCTTCTTCGGGCCAGAGTGTGATGGAGGGGATGCCGTCGTCGCTGCCAGAGGACTGATGGCAGGTGGTACACTCCCCACTGAGATACTCACCATACTCAGGGTCCCCCACCAGCGCGAGAATGGCCGGGTCCAGATCGTGGCTAAGGCTGGTGGCGGTCGGGTCGGCCTCGGGGATGTCCGCTGGATTGTCAGAGAAGGTCCGCAGATAGGCGATCAGGTTCTTGCGATCCTCTGCGTCCTTTATTCCGCGAAAACTCATTCGCGTGCCGGACGTCATTGCGCGCGGGTTTTCAAGAAAGACGTCAAGCGTGTCGGCGTGCCATTCCAGCCCGCCCGCGCCGGCCCGCTGAAAGCTTTTGGAGTACCGGAAATCATCATAGCTGGCGGCTTGCCGACCAAAGAGGCCGTTGAGGTGCGGGCCAATCCGGTGCTTGGCCCCCTGCCCGACCTGATGGCAGCCGCTACACTTCTGAAAGACTTTCTCACCCGCTTGCACATCGCCCGTATCGGCAGCCACCACCCCTGCCCAAAAGGCAGAGGCGGCAACCGACAGGGAGAGAAGTGTGCTTCGGATCATCGCTTACTCACTTGCCGAACGAATATACGCGATGACGGCAGCAATATCGTCTTCTTTCTTGAGTCCCGCAAAACCCATCTTGGTACCTTTGAGGTAAGCTTTGGGCTTGGCAAGGAATTCGGCCATGGAAGCATCGTCCCAAACCCGGCCCTCTTCTGCCGCAGCATTGAATACTTTGGAGTATTTAAAGCCGTCGACACCGCCGAAGGTACGGCCCATCACGCCATTGAGGTGCGGACCAGACCGGTTTTTGGCCCCCGCGCCAATCTGGTGGCAAGACTTGCACTTACGAAACACCTTTTCGCCAGCCGCAGCGAGTTCCGGGTCCACAGCAGCTACTTCGACGACCTCGGCTTCAGGTTCTGCCTCGGCCTCTTCGGCAACGGCAACTTCGACCGTTCCTTCGGAATGACCCTGCATTGCGCTATCGGCCCGGTCAGTACTTTCTTCGGGTGTAACGTCCACCACAGAGGCGCGCATGGTGATTTCAACGCTGTCCTTGCAGTTGGTCATGCAGGGTTCACCGGACCAGATGGGATACTCGGTCTCCGCCCGGTCATCGACGATGAAGCCGTCTGCATTGTACATCTCGAACTGGGCAAAGTTCTCATGGCTCAGCTCAAAATCCTCATCCACCAGATCGTTCGAATAGAGGATGTAGGCGGTGATCGCATAGACATCGTCAGGTTCCAGCGTTTGCGCAGCACCGAAGGGCATGGAGCGGTTGACATAATCCCAGACGGTCGAAAGGTGCGGCCAGTAAGAGCCCACAGTTTTGACTGGGTCTTTGTCACCCAGCGTGTCAAATCCGCCCGCCAGCACAGGCCAGTTGTCCACGCCTTCTGCGAAATCGCCGTGGCAGACAGCACAGGCATCGGCAAAGACTTCCTCGCCCGTCAGCACGTCGCCGCGCCCTTCCGGCAGACCGCGCCCGTCCGGCATGATGTCGATGTTCCAAGCGGCGACCTCTTCGGGCAGCGCGGGGCGGCCCAGGCCGAATTTTTCATCTGCCAGCGCAGGTGCGGCCAAGACCAATGCGGCTGCGGTAACCTTAAGAAACTTCGACATTTTCTGCCTCACCATTTGCTTTGACATGCCAGGTCTGGATGCAGTTGTTGTGATAGATGGAGTTCTCGCCGCGCAGTTCGCGCAGTTGCGCTTTGGTGGGTTGAACATAACCGGTCTCGTCCATGGCGCGGGCCTGCAGCAGCATTTCGGAGCCGTCCCATTCGGTGTCGAGATAGAACCGCGTGAGTGCCTTCGTGTCACCCTGCTTGCCCAGGCGGGCGTTCTCCCAGGTGATGCCGCCATCTTTGGAAATGTCGACGCGGGTGATCTGACCGTGGCCCGACCACGCAAGACCCGAGATGACCAGCGGACCGGGGCCATGCGTAATGGGCGATTGCGGGCTGGGCTCGGTGATGACCGATTTGGCATCCATCACCCAGGTCCATTTCCGCGCCGTGCCGTCTTCCAGCACGTCGGTGTATTTTGATGTCTCTTCGCGGCTCTCCACAGCGGCGTCAGTGACTTCGATCCGGCGCAGCCATTTGACCCACATGTTGCCTTCCCAGCCCGGCACCACCAGCCGGACGGGATAGCCATGTTCCTTGCGCAGCGCTTCGCCATTGGCCTTGAAAGCGACAAGCACGTCATCCAGCGCTTTTTCCAT
>CAYUSM010000511.1:0-2231 GCA_964447345.1 uncultured Sulfitobacter sp.
TTGAACTTGCGCAGGGTCTTGTGCATATCCTTCTTGGAGATGTTCATGACCCGGATTTTCAGCATCTCGTCGGATTCAGTGTTGTTGACGAGGTAATGCAGACCGCGCCAGGCACTTTCCATCTGCTGGAAGTCTTCGTGGTGCAGGATCAGGTTGACCTGTTCGGTCAGTTTCTTGTCAATCTCGGCCACAATGCTTTCGATGGAGCGCAGCGCGTCATTGGAAATGAGCGCCGTGTTGCTCAGCGCCTGTTCGGCCAGTGTCTTGACCGCCGATTCAACGGCCGTCTTGGCCTGATCGGACTTGGGGCGGAATTCCTTTTGCAGAAGGCTTTCAAACTCGGACGAACCGAAAGCCGTTGCGCCACCCTGTTCTTCTACCTGGGCTTCTTGTTCAGCCATGAATTATTCCTCCTCTGTCGCAGCGGCAGGCTTGGGCTGTGCTGCCAAAGTCTTGAGCAATGTCGGGTCCTGAATGATCTTGCTGATCAGGTCCTCGGCACCGGATTTGCCGTCCATATACGTCATAAGATTGCTGAGTTGCGTGCGCGCGTCCAGTAGTTCCGCCAGCGGCTCGACCTTGCGGGCGATGGCGGCGGGGCTGAAGTCATCCATGCTCTCAAATGTGATGTCGACCGCCATGTTCCCCTCACCCGTCAGGGTATTGGGCACGGTAAAGGCTGCGCGGGGCGCGATGGCCTTCATCCGGTCATCGAAGTTGTCGACATCAATCTCAAGGAACTTGCGGTCCGCGACAGCGGGCTGTTCGACCTCGGACTTGCCTGCAAGGTCGCTCATCACGCCCATCACAAAGGGCAGCTGCACTTTCTTTTCCGCACCATAAAGCTCCACATCATATTCGATCTGAACGCGCGGGGCCCTGTTGCGGGCTATGAACTTCTGGGAACTAGTGGCCATGAAGGGCTCCTTAAGATTTAAACAACGGTAGCGGGGCGGTCCCCGCGGTGAAATGGCTTTGTTGGGTCAGAGGATCAGTAACCATCATCTCTGATGCCCCCAACGGTGTTCACCTGCTCGACGCCCATGGGCGCCAAGTCTTTCATAATGGTCAGGAAGTCGGCGTTTACCAAACGTTTTGCACGCTCCAACAGGATTGGCACCGGGCTGGAAGGTTCGTTGCGCTGGTAATACAGAATGATCCGGTCAAGCGCGTTGGAGACGTCATTGGCCGAGTTTATGCCGCCTATGGCACCGCCACCTCCGCCGCCCGCTGGTGCTGCGGCGGCGCCGCCTTCAGCTTCGGCGCCTTCCGCATCGGCGTCACCTTCGGGCGCATCCGCCCCGACAGCATCAGAAAGACGCCGCACAATCTGTGTGAGTGTCTTCAGCACGTCTTCAAGGTCAGGCCCCTGCCCCGGTGTCTTTTCTGTGAAGAGCGCATCAATGGCCTTTATGTCACTCTGCGCGCCGATGGCTGCGGCCAGACGCGCAGACAGCACGTCCGAATCGCTGTCCTGGAACGCAGCCCCGATGGACGCGCTGTCCGGCACGTCGCTGACATTCGCGGGGGCCGGAATGACTCCTTCGGCAATCTCCATCATCCGAAGACTGAGGTTGCCAAACATGCGGCTTTCGGTGAGCGATGTCCGCCGCAATGCACGCACGACCGTGTCAGAGCCGTTCAGACCTTGTACGGCATTAATCCGCATGGTCGGATCATTGTCGTCGTCTTCATCCAACTCGGGATGGCAGGTGTCCCAATGGGTCTCAAGACAGCCCAGCACATAAGCCGTGGCTTCAGCGAATCCCACAAGCCCACGGGTGTAGAGCACCGCTTCGGCATAGAAGACGGCGGCGCGGATGTCGTGGCTGCGTTCAAGGATCGCCTGAGACTTTTCGACAACCTCACCGAAATCCGGGTCTTCGGCCTCGAGAATCTTGTCGCCTTCCTGACGCTCCTCTCCGGGCTGCGCCGCAAGTTCCATCTCCACAAAAGCGGGGTCATACTCCAAGTTTTCACCGCTCGGAGTGTCGTCCCCAAGGGGTTCGAGCAGCTTAGCAACGTCCATCTGGTCCCCCCATGGGCCTGAAAATCTCTAATCGCCGGTGGCGGTCAATGTTTGGTCTGAGCACAATCAAAAATCACAAAGCGTTAAAAACAATAAAAAAATTAATCAAATCTCCCCGCCGGATCAAGGCGGCAAAAATTGTAAGCTTGACCAATAGTCAGCCTTATCGTCATTTTCATGTCAATGACTTTCCAACAAAAAA
>CAYUSM010000512.1:0-2224 GCA_964447345.1 uncultured Sulfitobacter sp.
TCCGTTGCCAAACAAGCCACGGTCAAGAACGCGCTGAACCTGCGCAAGATCAACCTCATCGGTGTTTACGGCAAACCGTCAAACCGCCGGGCCTTGGTGCGCTTGGGCAATGGCAGGTACAAGAAGGTGGTGGTCGGTGACCGGATTGATGGCGGACGCGTTTCCGCCATTGGCGAAGGTGAGTTGCGCTACACCAAGCGCGGGCGTGATCTGGTTCTGAAGATGCCCAGATAAAAACGCCGTGGCAAAGAGCCACGGCGGCAAATCATCAAGACTTGAGTTTCTTCCCGCCGCGGCCCGGATGTGTTCCGGGGCTTTGGCGTTAAGGGAGGATGGCCCCGGCTCACGTCCGGGGCGTCATTTTGTTTTTATGTCAGTGTTTCTCAGGCTTACGAGGCTTCCTTCAACTCGCCTGTGGCAATCTGCTCTTGTTCAATGCTTTCAAACAGCGCTTTGAAATTGCCCTCGCCAAAGCCGTCATCGCCTTTGCGCTCAATGAACTCAAAGAAGATCGGCCCAATCACAGTCTTGGAGAAAATCTGCAGCAGAATGCGCGTTTCGCCTCCGTCCACAACGCCTTCGCCATCGATCAGGATGCCGTGCTTTTTCATACGGTCCAGCGGCTCTTCATGCCCCTTCACGCGATCCTTGCTCAATGCATAGTAGGTTTCTGGCGGTCCCGGCATGAACTTCAGACCATTGTCGGCAATCGCGTCCGTTGCATCATAGATGTCGCGCGCGCCCACGGCGATGTGCTGAATGCCCTCGCCCTTGTACTTGCGCAGATAGGCGACAATCTGGCCTTTTTCATCCCGGTCTTCGTTGATCGGGATGCGGATGCGACCACAGGGCGAGGTCAGCGCGCGCGAAGTAAGGCCAGTGTATTTGCCAGAAATGTCAAAAAAGCGGATTTCGCGGAAGTTGAAAAGATCCCCGTAGAACTTGAACCAGACGTCCATGTTCCCGTTGAACACATTGTGCGTCAGGTGGTCGAGGTAGTAGAACCCCACGCCTTCGGGCTTGGACTGCGCAATCCAGTCGTATTCCCAGTTATAGGGCGAGGTGTCGTAGTACTGATCCACGAAGTAGATCAATGACCCGCCAATGCCCATGATCGCAGGCACGTCCAGAACCTTACCATCTCCGGTGTACTCTTCGGCACCGTTGGCAACAGCATGCTCAAGTGCTTGCTGCGCATCGACCACACGCCAGCCCATCGAAGGGGCGCAGGGACCATGTTCTTCCACGAACTTGGCGGCAAAGCTGCCCGGGTCGGCGTTCAGGACATAGGTGATGTCCCCCTGCTGCCAAAGCTCGATCTTCTGTGTCTTGTGGTTGGCCACATGGGTGTAGCCCATGCGCGTGAAGAGATCGCGCAGTTCCTGCGGCTCGGGGCTGGCAAATTCGACGAATTCGAAGCCATCGGTGCCTGCGGGATTTTCTGCGGTGATCTTGGATTTCGGTGCGTCGTGCGGGAAAGGACCCATGAGATGTCTCCTTTGAATGCGTCAATTGCTTTGATGATGAATATATGCGCGCGACAGCGCTGTTTCTGCGCATTCTGCGTCCCCTTTCATTGATTTTTCGCGCACGACACGCATTATATTCCGAACTAGCGCGGGAATTACGCACAATGCTGGATGAAACAGATCTGCGCCTCCTGACGGCGCTACAAAAAGATGCGCATCTGACCGCCCAAGAGCTTGGAGAGCGTCTTAACCTCTCTGCTTCGCAGGCCGGTCGTCGGCGTCAGCGGCTGGAGGCGGAGGGTTTTATTCAGGGCTACATTGCGCGCCTTGATCCGCTGAAGCTTGGCCTGAATGTGCAGGGCTTTGTTCAAGTTCACCTCGGCACCCATGGGCCAGAGCACTCACATAGTTTCGGCCAGCTCCTGGCGACGCGACAAGAGATTGTGAGCGCGTGGACAATGACCGGTGATGCGGATTATCTGTTACGTGTTTACTGTGAAGATCTGCCCAGCCTGAATCGCTTGATCCACGAGGTGTTGCTCCCCCATCCGGCAGTGGCGCGTGTCCATAGCCAGATTGTGATGGATCAGTTGAAACGCGACGGGCCTTTGCCCACCTGACCGCGCAGATTGCGCCCCTGAGAGGACCAACATGGAAGGTTTCCTTTTCCAAGCGACCATCTACCTCGCCGCCGCCGTCATTGCGGTGCCCATCGCCTCGCGGCTGGGGCTGGGGTCCGTGCTGGGCTATCTGGC
>CAYUSM010000513.1:0-2221 GCA_964447345.1 uncultured Sulfitobacter sp.
GGCGCAGATAGGAAATGATCGCCTCTACCAAGCGGTCGCCCCCGACGCGGACGGACCGCGCGTAAACGATATCGCCCACCGACAGCACCGCAACTTCGGTTGTACCACCGCCGATGTCCACGACCATGTTGCCGGTCGGGTCCGTGATGGGCATGCCCGCGCCGATGGCGGCTGCAATGGGCTCCGCAATGAGGCCCGCGCGGCGGGCACCGGCGGAAAGCACGGATTGCCGGATCGCGCGTTTTTCAACGGGGGTCGCACCGTGAGGCACGCAGACAATGATCTTGGGCTTAGAGAAGGTGGAGCGTTTGTGGACCTTGCGGATGAAGTGCTTGATCATTTCTTCGGCCGTGTCAAAGTCCGCGATCACGCCCTCGCGCATCGGCCGGATGGCCTCGATCGAGCCGGGTGTGCGGCCAAGCATCAGCTTGGCGTCCTCGCCCACGGCCAGCACTTTCTTGACACCGTCTTTGACATGGTAGGCGACCACGGAAGGTTCCGACAGGATGATGCCACGCCCTTTGACGTAGACCAGCGTGTTCGCTGTGCCCAAATCGATTGCCATGTCGGACGAGAACAGCCCGCCGAGATTACCAAAGAGATTCATGAAGCTGCGCCTTGTCGATGGTCGTGCCGAAAATCATATGCGCCCGCGACTCGGATGAGGGCGGGCTGATGGCCCTTATAGGCTTGGGGCTGGCCGGGTGAAAGGGGGGTCAATGGCCTGGGTGGCATGTTGTCGCCACGTTCCAAGGCGCTATCTTTGCACCATCCGAAATCGACAGCGAAAGAGCCCGGCATGAAGAAAATACAGACCCTTGGCGTGCATCACATCACGATGACGGGCGCGGATCGGCAGACCTCAATCGATTTCTGGGAAGGCGTGCTCGGGATGCCGTTTATCTTTGACCAGCCCAACCTGGATGACCCGGACGAGGGGCATCTCTACTTTGATCCGGGTGACGGGCGGCTGATCACGATTTTCACCAATGAGACACGCAAGCCGGTGCATGACCGCACGCCAACCGATGCCGGATGCGTGCATCACGTGGCCTTTGAGGTGGACCGGGCAATGTTTGACCAAGTGCTGGCGCGGCTTGAGGTGCGCGGCATTCCGAACTCCGGTTTGAAGGACCGTGGGTTCATGCATTCGATCTATTTCAAGGACCCGCTGGGGCTGCTCATCGAGCTGGCTTGCTACACGTTCATCCCGCCGCGCGGGTCCAGCCATGCGGAAGTGATGCTGGAGGCGCATAAGCTGCGGGTTGAGCGGGGGGCCAAGGCCATCGAGCGTGAGCATCTGGCGGATGCCTCAGTGATGATCGTGGAGCGGTCTCAGGCCTCGCTGAGCGCGGATCGCGGGGCGAAGAATCCTTACGACTAAGGTTTGCGCGCCCTTTCGACCCTTGTGCGTGGCAACATCTGTGGAATGAATTGTATTGGAAAGATGAAGGGACAGGTTGCGCTTCATCTTTCCAATACAATTCATGTTGAAACGGTAAAGCCTGTGCCGCGGTCGGTCTTCGGCGACCACGGCACAGCCGGGATCAGCTGACGTCCTTGTAACTGACCTCGCGCTTGTCCGTGCCACCCTTGGCGCGGCGCACCAGCAGGCGGTTGAGCGCGTGGATATAAGCGCGCACGGAGGCCACGACAGTATCGGTGTCTGCCGATTGCCCGGTCACGATGCGGCCCTCTTCTTCCATACGCACAGAGACGGTGGCCTGGGCGTCGGTGCCTTCGGTGACCGCATGCACCTGATAAAGCTGCAGGCGGGCCTCATGCGGGACCAGCGCCTTGACGCAGTTGAAGGCGGCATCGACAGGGCCGTCGCCGGTTTGTTCGGTGCTGTGGTCCTTGCCCTCGATATTGAGGGTCATGCGGGCCTGATTGGGTCCTTCCGTGCCGCAGACGACATGCATGGAGACAAGCTTGATGCGGTCTTCCTCGGGGTCGGTCGCGGTGCGCATGAGTGCAATCAGGTCATCTTCGTAGATTTCCTTTTTGCGGTCAGCCAGTTCCTTGAAGCGGACGAAGACGTCTTTGAGCTGGTTGTCGCCCAGCGTGAAGCCGAGGTCTTCAAGCTTGGAGCGGAGAGCGGCTCGGCCCGAATGCTTGCCCATGACGATGTTGGTTTCGGTGAGCCCGACGTCTTCGGGGCGCATGATCTCGAAGGTTTCGGCGTTTTTCAGCATGCCGTCCTGGTGAATGCCGCTTTCGT
>CAYUSM010000514.1:0-2215 GCA_964447345.1 uncultured Sulfitobacter sp.
GCTTCATCTTCTTCTGGCCTGTTGGCCTCGCCCTTCTGGCTTACATGATCTGGAGTAAACGTATGTTTTCTGGCAAGTCCTGCGCCCGCCGCGTCAACCGCAGCATGATGGCGACCCGTTCCACCGGCAATGCGGCCTTTGACGCCTACAAAGCTGATACCCTGCGCCGCCTGGAGGAAGAGCAGAACAATTTCGAGGCCTTCCTTGAGCGTCTGCGCGAAGCAAAAGACAAAGCTGAGTTCGACCAGTTCATGAACGAACGTGCCAAGCGCACCAGCGACGACGGTGCCGATGACGCTGGCAAGGCGACCGGCTGATCACAACCACGGGGCGCGTCGGGACACCGATGCGCCCTCTCCACTCTCGCAAGAGATATCCAGACAGGGAACAGATTGATGACAATGACTGCCGAAAGCCAAAGCTATTACGCCCCCGAACCGCAACGCACCGACCACCCGGGCCAGTTGCCCGTCCCGGTGCAGGTCCTGTCGACCATCATGTTCGGCGCTTTCGCCATCCCGGTGACCATTGTTGCGCTGAACGTCTTCTGGCCCGCAGGTGTGGCTATTGCGATTATCCTGGCCTGGCGCGGTGGATTTGCGCCCGTGGGCGCGCCGTCGCCCGCCCCCCGGTCGATCGAGGAAGGCGTGAAATCCCTTGTCCCGACCACGGCACAGAAAAGCAGCGGCAACGCAAGCTTTGACGCCTACCGTACCGCCATGATCGAACGGCTGGAAGAAGAGCAGCACACGTTCGAAGCGTTTCTGGGACGGCTGCGTGAGGCCAAGGACAAGACCGAATTCGACCAGTTCATGGATCAGCGCGCCGCCCGCAACGCGCGTGAAACCATCGACGCCTGACCGCAGGCCCCTGCCTGACATCCCCCGGCACACGCCGGGGGCCACAAACCCCTGACAAAAGCAAAGACAGATTATGACACCCGATCCCTCAGTTCAGCCGCAGTTTTACGAAGGCATCCCGATGAAGCGCCTCTTGGCCTGGCTGGTCGATATGGTCGTGATCGTGCTGGTCTGCCTGCTGATCGTGCCCTTCACCGCTTTTACCGGTCTGTTCTTCTTTCCGCTGCTGATGCTGGTGGTTGGCTTTGTCTACCGCTGGGCGACGCTGGCAAACGGTTCTGCGACCTGGGGCATGCGGCTCTTCTCAATGGAGTTGCGCCGGGGGGACGACAGTCCCTTTGATGGCGGGACTGCACTGATGCATACGCTTGGGTATTCAGTTTCGGTTGCCTTCCCACTTCTGCAACTCATCTCTGTTGTGCTGATGGCCACCTCTGAAAGGCGGCAGGGATTGACCGACATGGTGCTGGGCACAGTGCCCCTGAACCGGCGCCGTTAACGGTGTTTCCAACTTCTCGCTGTTTTTATTAAAACCACCCTTGGCGGGTTGGTATCTCGGCGCTACTCTTTCGTTAAAGAAGACGGGAAACCATGCGCCACACACTTCCGCTGACGCCGCAGTTCTATGTAACTGCCCCACAGCCCTGCCCTTACCTTGAGGGCCGGTTGGAGAGGAAATTGTTCACCGCGCTGCAGGGCGAAAACGCCGCCGAGTTGAACGACAGCCTGTCTGCACAGGGCTTCAGACGTTCGCAAAATGTGCTGTACCGTCCTTCCTGTGCCGAATGTGCCTCTTGCCTGTCGGCGCGGATTGATGTGGCGGCATTTGAGCCCAGCCGCAGCCAGCGCCGGATCCTCAAACGCAACAAGGGGATTGAGCGGCGCACGACCTCTCCCTGGGCCACGGAAGAGCAGTATGAGCTTTTCCGCAGCTACCTTGACAGCCGTCATGCGGACGGTGGCATGGCCGACATGGACGTCTTTGAATTCGCGGCAATGATTGAAGAGACACCCATCCGCAGCCGCGTGATTGAATACGCTGACATCGAGACCCGGGAACTCGTTGGCGTTTGTCTGACGGATGTCCTCGGGGATGGTGTCAGCATGGTCTATTCCTTCTACACCCCTGACCGGCCCAAGGACGGCTTGGGCAACTACATGATCCTTGATCATATCGAGATCGCCCGCGCGGCCGGGCTGCCTTATGTCTATCTGGGTTACTGGGTGCCGGGCAGCCAGAAGATGGGGTACAAGGCAAAGTTCTCGGGCCTTGAGGTCTATCTTGGTGGGTCATGGCAGAAGCTCAAAGACCCCGAAAGCTTCAAACCGGAGCAGCATCCGCTGAGCAATGATCC
>CAYUSM010000515.1:0-2210 GCA_964447345.1 uncultured Sulfitobacter sp.
GTGCCCAGTTCAACTGTGTCGTCTAAGTTCCTGAATTCACGCTTGTCCCAGACTTTCGCCGCCTTTTGGTGGCGCGATTCCTTCTGGCCGATGCGCACGCCCTCGGGATTGTAGCCATAGGCGCCAAACGGGGATGTTCCGGCGGTGCCGATCCATTTGTTGCCACCCTGATGGCGCTTCTTTTGCTCCTCAAGCCGCTTCTTCAGCGTCTCCATCAGCTTGTCGAAGCCGCCAAGCTTTTCAATCTCGGCCTTTTCTTCGTCGCTGAGGTGCTTTTCCGCCATTTTCTCAAGCCAGTCGCGCGGGATTTCGACAGCTTCAAGAACGTCGTCCAAGGTAATGTTTTCCAAGCCTTTAAAGGCTGCCGCAAAAGCCTGATCAAACTTGTCTATGTTGCGCTCGTCCTTCACCATAGAAATGCGGGCGAGGTAGTAGAACGCCTCCACATCATATGTCGCGATGCCTGCGGCCATCCCATCCAGAAAACTCAGGAATTCCCGCATGGAAACAGGTACTTTATGCGCGCGGAGCTGGTCGAAAAAGGGCAGGAACATCTGCTCAGGCCCCCGTGATGAACCAGCGGTCGATCAGAACAGTCAGGACAAACCCCAAAAGCGCAAATGCGATGCCGTAGCTTGCGGCGTATTGCGCAATATCCTTGCGGTTGCCGCCGCGCTTGCGGGCCGTTGTGCCGCCCATCACAGCACCAACAATGCCCAAAATGATGTAGATCATGCGCGCTTTGCCCCGCAGATTATCCTTTGAGCGGGTTCAGTGACGCGATCTCGCGCATCTTGGCCCGCACAGCCCAGTCTGGGCCAAACCCGTACCGCGCCCAGCCGATGCTGTCCAGCCTGACGCCGCTGGCCTCTGCGGGGCGGTTTTCCAGCTCCAACGCTTCAGCGCGCAGCAAAAGCAGGGTAGAAAGAAGTGCTGCATTCTCGCTGCGTCTGGCGGGTTCGATGTGGGGGGCGATAAGCCGCAGGGCTGATGCACCATCGCCTTTGCTGATGGCGTAAGCCGAAAGTTGCGTTGCCACGTAGGCCCTGTGCAATCCGGTCCCCGGCGTTCGGGCATAAAAGCGGTTGGCAGCGAGGTAGTGGCTGTGCGCCACCTCTGGATCGGTGGTCTGGAGGACGCGGCCCATCGCGTAATGGGCAAAGGCGCGACGATGGTCTTCCCAGCCCATGGCGGTTGCAATCCGAATGGCTTCCCGGGCGGCCGTCTGGCGGCTGGTCACGGAAATGGACCGGCCCAGAGCCGTCTGGATGGCCTTGCTCCAGGCTTGGGGGGTGCGGGTGGCAAAGCGGGCCTGTCGCAAGACACCTTCGGGATTGGTGCGGGCCAGAATGCCGGGCAGGGCGGCGGCGACCTCACCCCGTTTCATGCCGGATCGCAGGGCAGGGTCGTAGTATGTGCGCAGGATCAGCATATCAAAGCCGGTCAGGACGGTATGCACGTTGTCATCGTTGAAAACGGAGTCCGGTAGTCGGTAGAGGTCATTCAACGGACCGAGAGCTTGCGCCACTTCTTCGTGCAGACAATCACGCACTTCCTGCGGGCTTGCGTCGTTTGGCAGGAAAATCGCGAGCCGCTCGCGTTTTTGCAGCAGGGTCCAGTTGGTCGCCGGGTGACGACGCTTTGCGCGGTATTCGCTGAGTGATTGGACATTTGGGGCGACAAAACAGGCGGCCTGCGGCAGGACCCGGCGGATGTCCGCGCGGCTGACGGCCTGAATGGTGATGTTGGCGCTGGACGCGGTTGTGTAGTTGATGTCAATCCCCGCTTCACTGCGCAGGCGGGCGATGAGGCGCTTGAGGTCCGGACCAAGGGTTGCAGAGGGCTGGCCGGTGACGCGGACGGAAATGGGTTCTTCGAACCGCGTCAGGACTGGCAAATCGCGCCCGCTTTCAAGCTTGAACGCCAGTTCGATGAAATCGATCGCAAGGTCGTTGTTTGAGCGGACTGGGGCCACGGGCACAGTCGCAGCAAAGCTCTTCATCGGGGGCAGGGTGCTTTCGGTCAGGCTGGCACGGGTTGCCACATCGGGTTGGGATGCCGGAACGCATGCGTTCAGCAGCAGCACCAGGGGCAGCACGATCCGACCCCTCATGCGAAAAGGCCCATAGAAACAGAGGGATATGTCGAAAATTGACGTCCTGTGGTCACGCGTGACGCGCGCACAGAACGTGCGACCTGAGAATTCATAA
>CAYUSM010000516.1:0-2207 GCA_964447345.1 uncultured Sulfitobacter sp.
AGGCGCCCATGGGTCGCTGTTACCTCAGCGCCCCGGCAGCGCGCAGCGCCTGCGCTTTTTCTTCGTTGTACCACCAGTAATCAAGGTAGCCCAAGGCAAATGGTGCGATCTCCTCGGGGTGTTCGTACTGATCGTAAAAGGCGACCCAATGGCTGGCCTTGTACCAAACCGGGATCATAAAGAATTCATGGCGCAGCACCCGGTCCAGCGCCCGCAGTGTCGCTGTTTCCTGTTCGGACGTTTCGGCGCGCAGGGATGCCTCGATCACCGCGTCGACAAGGGGGCTGGCCAAACCGGCAGGGTTGAACAGCGAATATTCCGCGTCTTCTGATCCGAACCGCTGGATCAGCCCGGTACCTGTGCCTAGGAACGCGGCATATTGATCGAACACCAGATCATAGTCGCGGTCGCGCTCCCTCAGGGTATATTGGCTCGCATCAACCTTTTCGAGAACCGCGTCGATCCCCAGCGCTTTGAGATTGGTGATGAAGTTCTCAACAGTCGCTGCCAAAGTGGCCGAGCCCGCCGCGTTCAGCAGAAAGGTCAGCTGCAAAAGCTCACCTTCCGCATTTCGGCGCTTGCCGTCATCCCCAACAGCCCAGCCCGCCTCATCCAGCAACCGCATCGCCTTGCGCGCGTTGCGACGGTCCAACAGCCGATCCGCACTGGATGTATGAGGCATTTTGACCTCGTCGGTCAGCATTTCAGGTGGCACCAGATCACCAAGAGAGGTCAGGAATTCAAGTTCCGCCCCTTCCGGCACACCAGTGGCCATCAGGTCCGTGTCCTGTGTGAAAGAGGCGCGCTGCTTGAACAAACCATACTGAAGGGACTCATTTGTCCATTCAAAGTTAAAGCCCAGCGCCACGGCCTCCCGCACGCGCTTGTCCTGCAGAACCTCACGTCCAAGGTTGAACACGATACCATTTGGCACAGGCGGGGCACCGTCTGGCAGTTCTTTCAAGACCACCTGACCGTTCTGCACTTTTGGGAAATCATAGGCCGTCGCCCACTTTTTCGAGTTTCCTTCGTTACGGAAGGTATACTCCCCGGCCTTGAACGCCTCGAAAGCAGAGTTCTCATCCCCGAAATACTCGATCCGAATGCGATCAAAGTTGTTGCGGCCCTGATTAAACGCCAAACCCTCGCCCCAGTAGTCCGGGTTGCGCTTGTAGACGATGCGGCGGTTCACATCGATCTCATCCAGCATGTAGGCGCCGGAACCGGGTGAGATCTCCAACCGGCTCTCGTCCAGCCGGGCACCGGTTTCTTCATACCATTTCTTTGACCAGGCAGGCACGCCGCCCACCTGTTCAATCAAACTGCGGCGTGACACGCCTTCGGCAAAGTAGAACTTGATCGTGTGGTCATCGATCACTTCAACCTTCGGGATCAGCTTCCGCACCGCGTCCGCATAGGACTTCAGCCCCTGATCCAGCAGCAGGTTGTGGGAAAAAGCGATGTCATGAGCAGTCACCGGATCACCTGTCGAAAATCGGGCTTCCGGGCGCATGTAAAAGATCACCCAATCCTTGCTTTCAGGATACTCCAGCGTCTCGCACAGCAGACAATAGTACTCCGCATAGACATCCGCCGGGGCTGCCGCATTCACGCCTTCCCCAAGCAGGCTCTCGTACATCACTGTGGACAGCGCGCCGCCACGCCCTTTTCGGCTGTAGGGGTTCATGGAGTCGAACGTGCCCAGTGTTGCCAGCGCGACTTCCCCGCCCTTGGGCGCATCGGGGTTCACATAATCGAAATGCGGATAGTCCGGTCCGTACTTCAGATCACCGAAGAAAGAGTAACCGTGACTTCGGGTCGTCGTCTCCTCGGACCAAACGGCAGAGCCGGCGGTAAGTGCAGCGATACAGATCGTCAGCGCGATCCATTGCGTCCAGAGTTTCATCAAAGGCGGTTTGCTTGCTGCACTTGTCGTGGCTCTTGTCATAGGGCACTTCCTTTGTGTCGCACATCAGCTTTCGGGTCCATGTAAGCTAATGGGCGGACCTGCCAAGATACAAGTTGCGAATATGTTATCTGTTGAAACAGAGCCGCGCACAAAAAAGGCCGCCCGTTTCGGGGGCGGCCATTGATGCGGTGCCGGTCTGCTTACTCTGACAACGTACCAAGATAGGCAATCAGGTTCGCCTTTTCCGATTCCTTGTTCAGACCGGCAAAGCCCATGGTCGTGCCGGGCGCCCAGCCCT
>CAYUSM010000517.1:0-2205 GCA_964447345.1 uncultured Sulfitobacter sp.
ACGGGCTAGAGGATAGCGAAACACCCTATGATCCGGGGCAGGACCCCGCCGATCTCGTGGTGCTTTCGTTCTCTGACAGTGACCTTGGCGCTTTTGCGAAAGGCTGGCATCGCGGCGGCGGTCCGGAGGGCAAGCTGCCGACCCTGCGCCTGTGCAACCTGACGGCCCTGCGGCATCCGGCATCCGTCGACAATTATGTCGAACAGACGCTGACCGGGGCAAAGGGTATCCTCATCCGCCTGATCGGGGGTGAGAATTACTGGCCCTATGGCATCATGCAGGTCCAGGACTTTGCCCGTCGCCATGACATTGCGCTCGCCGTCCTGCCCGCCGATGGCCGCGAAGACCCGTCCCTCGACGCCCATTCCACCCTACCAGTCAGTACGCTCCGCCGCCTCTCGCACCTCTGCGACACCGGCGGCGCTGTTGCGGCACAGGCGGCGCTTGCCCAGCTGGCCCTCGCCGCAGGCTTCTACGCAGGCCCCGTCACCGGTACCAAAACCGTCCCGACCGCAGGCTACTACGACCCCGATCATGGCATCGTCAGCCGGTGTCCTTTCGAGCACACAGCGGCAAAATCGGACGCGCCTCTCGTGGTCGTCACCTTCTACCGCAGCTACCTCACCGCTGCCGACACCGCCCCCATTGATGCGCTGATGCACGAACTGCGGGGCAGGGGCTTCACCCCTGTCGGCCTCTTCGTCCCGTCACTCAAAAACGCCGATGCCCGCGCCTTCCTCGCAGAAGCCTTCGCCGCACACCCGCCCGCCGCCATCATCAACGCCACCGCCTTCTCCGGTCGCGGTGCCGACAACACGTCTCCCTTGGACACCCCCGGCTGCCCGGTCTTTCAGGTTGCCCTGTCCACCGCCCGCAAAAAGGAATGGGCCGAAAGCGAACGCGGCCTCTCCCCCGCCGATCTCGCCATGCACGTGGTCCTGCCAGAAGTCGACGGCCGCCTTTTCACCGGCGTTGTCAGCTTCAAAGCGCCCGAGAAGAAAGACCCGCACCTCCAGTTCTCTCGCTTCTCCCACCGCGCCAACGCCGACCGCATCAAAGCCGTCGTGGACCGCGTCGCAAGTTGGCACCGCCTCTCTGCAACACGGACCGAAGACCGCAAACTCGCGCTTGTCCTCTCCACCTATCCGGGCCGCGAAGACCAGATCGCCCATGCCGTCGGCCTTGACGCGCTGGCCTCCACCGAAGACATGCTGCTGACGCTGGCAAGCGCGGGCTACTCCGTCACCCCGCAAATCGGTTTCGGCAAAACCCTGCCACAGAAGACCATCCCATGGCCGATGAGTGCCTACGAAAAGGCCCTCCGCGAACTCCCAAAGCAACTGCAACAAGACCTCCACACCGCCTGGGGCGATCCCACCACCGATCCACTCCACAAGGACGGCGCCTTCCACTTCCCCGCCCAAGCCTGCGGCAACGCCCTCGTGGCCCTGCAACCGGAACGCGGTGCCATCGACCAGCGTGACACCGACTACCACGACCTCGCCCGCGTCCCGCGCCATTCCTACGTCGCCTTCTACCTCTGGCTCCGCGCGCAAGGCATGCACGCCCTTGTCCACATCGGTGCCCACGGCACCCTCGAATGGCTCCCTGGCAAATCCGTCGCCCTCTCAGATGACTGCTGGCCCGAAGCCCTCACCGCAGACCTTCCCGTCATCTACCCCTTCATCGTCAACGACCCCGGCGAAGCCGCGCAGGCCAAACGCCGCATTGGCGCGTTGACACTCGGCCACCTGCCGCCCCCGATGAAAGACAGCGCCACGCCGGACGCGCTTGTGCACCTCGAACGCCTGCTGGATGAATACTCCACTGCCGACGGCCTCGACCCCGCCCGCCGCGACCGGCTGATCGACACCATTCGTGCCGAAGCGCAGGCCGCAGGCGTGGAAGACGACCTTGGCCTCACCCCCGACGCCTGCATGGCCGAGGCCATCACCCGCATCGACCGCTTTGTCTGCGACATCAAGGAAAGCCAGTACGGCGATGGTTTGCATACCTTCGGCGCAGGGCAGGGCGAAACCGAGGGCCTCCTGAACGCGCTCGCGGGCAAGCGCATCGACGCAGGCCCCTCCGGTTCACCCTATAGGGGCCGCTCCGACGTGCTGCCCACAGGTCGCAACTTATATGCCGTGGACCCCCGCAGCGTCCCCACCCGCGCGGCGCATGCCCAGGGCGTCAAGATCGCCG
>CAYUSM010000518.1:0-2193 GCA_964447345.1 uncultured Sulfitobacter sp.
TCACACCGCGATGGCGCAGGCCGAGTGATTTCAGGATTTCATAGCCGACCTTCACCTCTTCGACCGGATCAGCTGAGAGCGACACGCGGATCGTATCCCCAATCCCCATCCACAGCAGATTGCCCAGTCCAATCGCCGATTTGATGGTGCCGCTGACCAGCCCCCCGGCCTCGGTGATCCCAAAGTGGATCGGCGCATCGGTCGCCTCAGCCAGCTGCTGATAGGCGGCCGCCGCCATAAAGACATCGGACGCCTTGCAGCTGATCTTGAACTCGTGAAAATCGTTGTCCTGCAATATCTTGATGTGATCCAGCCCGCTTTCGACCATCGCGTCCGGGCACGGCTCGCCGTACTTTTCCAGCAGGTGTTTCTCCAGCGACCCCGCATTCACCCCGATGCGGATGGAGCAGTTGTGGTCCCGCGCGGCTTTGATCACCTCGCGCACACGCTTTTCATCGCCGATGTTGCCGGGATTGATCCGCAGACAGGCCGCACCGGCCTCCGCCGCCTCGATCCCGCGTTTGTAATGGAAATGGATGTCGGCCACGATTGGTACCGACACCTCTGGCACGATCTCTTTCAGCGCCTTGGACGATGCCTCATCCGGCACTGAAATGCGCACGATGTCTGCGCCTGCATCAGCTGCCGCCTGCACCTGAGCGATGGTCTCTTTCACGTCAGTGGTCAGCGTGTTCGTCATCGTCTGCACCGTGATCGGCGCATCGCCCCCCACGGGCACGTTCCCCACCATGATCTGGCGCGATTTTCTGCGATAGATGTTGCGCCAGGGACGGATGTGGTTGAGTGACATGAAGCAGGCCTCAGGGCGTGGAGCGGTTGCTCAATACCTAGTCAAAGCAGGGCTGCGGCGCAATGGTGCCTAGTTTATCTGACAGGGCATCGCGGATAGAACCGCCGGATCAATGTCGGTCGCCGCAAGGTCGGCAAACATGCGGCTCAGCGACTGGTCAAGCGTGGGATCGACAGGATCGTATAGTTCTGCCAACGCCTGACCGTCCAGTGGCACATTGGACGTGATCGCGCCACGCTCCCCCACCGGGCCAAAGCATCCTTCAGCCATCGCGAAGTACAGAGCACCGGACTCACCCGTGCGCAGCGTTGCAGGTTCCTCCGTCGCGGGGATGTCGTAGATTTCGCCCTTGTCCATCACCTTTTCAAAGATAACGGTGCCGTCTGCCGCCCGAATGCGCACCCAGGACGGATAGGCAGCAACCATACGGACGCCTTCAACCGGCCGTTCCACGACCTGTGGGACACCCGGTAAGGTACCGAAGGCCTCTGCCACCGCCGCATCGGTGTCGAAATCAGTCCCGCCAAGCGCGGCAGAGCGCACGCCAACCGAAGGCGAGGCAGGCTCAGGCGTTGCGAAGTTACCCAATGAGCGGGGATCGATTGTGGCAATGGGTGCATCCCGCGCAACAAGCACCGGCACATCCAGCGCCTGCGGGCGATAAAGACGGTCCAGCGCCTCGACACGTGGGGCTTCCATCACGTTGGGCGTCGCCAGTTCGACCCCTTCCTCCTGAGACGCGCTTACCGCGCTGTCCAGTGGATCAAGGTCAGACAGCACCACCGGTGTCTGATCGACCGGGGCGACCTGCACACGCTGCACTTCCTGCAGCACGGTCCAGCCGCCAAAACCAATCGCCCCGATCAGGCCAACCAGCACCAGCATGGAGCCAATCGCACTTGGCTCAATCCGGCTGAGAATGCTGTCACCGGCAGGCGTGAAGGGCATGTTCGGCCGCGCAAAAAGGTCCGCCTCATGGGGGCGTTTCTTGCGCTCTTCGAAACTCGGTTTTTTGATGACAGAGGCTTCTGCCGACATCCCGTGGGCCACGGCAAAACCGGATTCCTCACAGAAGGTCGCAAATGCCTTGTCGGGGTCCATGCCCAGATAGCGCGCATAGGACCGGACGTATCCCGCAATAAACCCCGGCGTGTCAAAAGCGTCGGGGTCAGCGTTTTCGATGGCAGCGATGTAGGAAGCTTTGATCCGCAACTCGCGCTGCACATCCAGCAGCGACTTGCCCATGGTGGCGCGTTCGCCGCGCATCACATCCCCTAATCGCAGATCGAATGAGTCAAACCCTTTGGGTTCAACATACTCTTCTTCCGTCACCTTAGAGGACCAGCGCCCGATCATCCCATCGCCCCGTACTTAACGTGCCT
>CAYUSM010000519.1:0-2184 GCA_964447345.1 uncultured Sulfitobacter sp.
AGGTCGAACGCATCGCGCGCATCCGGCTGGAGGATATGTTTTGACCTACGCTTTCCCGCCTGGTGGTTTGCCGGACCAATCCGTGAACCCGGAGGGCACCGCCGTTTTCACCGACGCCTATGCCGTCCTGCCAGCGGTCACCCAACGCGATATCGTCGCCAGCTACCTGCCCGGCTGGAAAGACATGCGCATGTGGGTGCTCGCGCGACCGCTTTCCGGCTTCGCCGAAACCTTCTCGCACTACGCGGTTGAGCTTGCCATTGGTGGGGGCTCCGACACGCCCGAGGTCGATCCCGAAGCGCAATCGGTGATCTTTGTGGCGGACGGCACGCTGACCCTGAACATTGACGGAACCAGTAACCAACTGTCACCGGGAGGCTACGCCTACATCCCGCCCGAAGCGGTCTGGACCGTCTGGAATGATGGGGCGACCAAGGCGAAATTTCACTGGATCAGGAAGCGCTACACCTATGCTGAAGGTGTCGACACACCCGAGGCTTTTGTCACGTCGGATCAGGACTCACCCCCCATCGTTATGCCCGACTGCGATGGTGTCTGGGCCACAACCCGGTTTGTTGACCCAGCCGACCTGCGCCACGACATGCATGTCAACATCGTCACTTTTCAACCGGGAGGCCGCATCCCCTTTGCCGAGACCCATGTGATGGAACACGGCCTATATGTGCTGGAAGGCACCGCCGACTATCTGCTGAACAAGGACTGGGTGCCGGTTGGCCCCGGTGATTTCATGTGGTTGCGTGCCTTCTGCCCGCAGGCCTGCATCGCGACGGGCGACGGACCGTTCCGCTACCTGCTTTACAAGGACGTCAACAGGCACATGCCGCTATGACACGCGAGATCAGGACCGAGCCGTTGACCGCAGCGGCCTTTGGCCCCTTTGGCGATGTGCTGGAACTGCGTGATGCCCCGGACAAGATGATCAATGCTGGCATGTGCGGCCGCCATCATGATCTGGCGCAACTGGACTTTGGCACGGATGGCCGCGCGGGCATCAGCCTGTTTGATGCCACCCCACGCAGCCTGCCATACACGCTTGATCTGATGGAGCGGCATCCGGAAGGCTCTCAGGCTTTCCTGCCCATGACGGCGCATCCTTTCCTCGTCATTGTTGCCCCGGATGAGGGCGGCAACCCTGGCACCCCCCGTGCCTTCCTCACCGCGCCCCACCAGGGTGTGAACTTTCACAAAGCGACCTGGCACGGCGTTCTGACGCCTCTTTTTTCACCGGGCCTCTTTGCCGTGGTAGACCGCATCGGAGAATCCGCAAACCTCGAAGAGGTTTTGCTTGATCCGCCTTACGTCGTGGTCTCATAACAAAAGTAGCTTAAAAAATAGGCACTCAAGAACAACAGGGACAGATCATGACAGATATGACCACGGGCGTGTACCGCGACCCGAATGAGACGCCGCCTTTGGCACAGGCCGTGCCGCTGGGCCTGCAGCACGTGCTGGCGATGTTTGCCTCCAACGTGACCCCGTCGATCATCGTTGCCGGGGCCGCCGGTCTGGCCTTTGGCGGGCCGGAACAAGTGTACCTCATTCAGATGGCGATGCTTTTTGCGGGGATTGCAACGCTCTTCCAGACCGTGGGCATCGGCCCCATCGGCGCGCGCCTGCCGATCATGCAGGGCACGAGCTTTGCCTTTGTGGGTGTACTTGCCGGTATTGCGGCGACCCAGGGCCTTGGCGTGGCGCTGAGCGCCTGCATCATCGGCGGGGTGGTCCATTTCATCCTGGGCGGCTTCATTAAGCACTTGCGCTGGCTTTTCCCGCCGCTGATCACCGGTCTGGTGATCCTGGCCATCGGTCTCTACCTCATCCCCGTGGCGATCAAATATGCCGCAGGCGGGGCGGCGAGCTTCCAGATGGAGGCGGAAAGCTTTGGCTCTCTGATGCATTGGACCGTCGCTCTTTCGGTGGTGATTGTCGCACTGCTGCTCAAGTTCTTCACCTCCGGCACCACCAGCAGTGCGGCGATCCTGATCGGTCTTATCGTCGGCTACCTGGTGGCGCTTGCCTTCGGCATGGTGAACTTCGCCCCGGTTGCCAACGCAAGCTGGATCACGGGCATCACGCCGCTGCCCTACGGGTTTGAATTCTCGCTGGGGGCGGTGATCGCCGTCACGCTGGTCTCCATCGTCTCGGCCATCGAAACCGTGGGCG
>CAYUSM010000520.1:0-2182 GCA_964447345.1 uncultured Sulfitobacter sp.
TGCAGCACGCCAAGCGCCTCGGCCCATTGATCGGCCATCAGCCTGCGCCAGGCGCGGTTGCGGAGCTGTTCCTGCAGGGGCAGTCCACTGAGCGCGTTGAGCGCATTGTTGAGGTTCAGCAGGAACTTGCCCCATTGCACGCTTTCCATGTCGCGGCTTTCCACGCAGGTCAGACCGGGGACACTCATCTGCGCGGCGATATCGCCGGGGCCTGCCTGAATGACAATCTCCCCCTCTGTCGCGCGGTGGTAGCAGCCCTGCCCCATGGGCACGACATTAAAGGCAACCATGCCTGCCCGCACGTCGGTGCCCATCAGGAAGCCATGCAACGTCTTGGCGTTGGAGACGCCGTTTTGCAGGCTGACGACGCGGGCGGATTTGGGTGCGTGTTGTGCGATGTCGCGGGCGATGTCGGCGGTGCTGCGGGATTTGACGGTGACCAGGATGATATCGGCGTCAGCCATGCAGGTCGGGTCTTCGGAGAGGGTCAGCGCCTCTGCCGCGGCATTGAGGGCCATGCCGTCCATGTCGGTCATGGTCAGACCATGCGCCCGGATTTCAGCAGCGACACGGGGGCGGACCAGCAAGGTGACCCGCCGCCCCGCTGCGGCCAGAAGCCCACCGACAAAGCAGCCGATGGACCCTGCCCCCGCAATCACGAAATGCGGATCATCCGGAAGGTCTGTGTCACTTGCCAAGGCAGTACCTCATGATGGCCTTCTGGGCATGCAGGCGGTTTTCGGCCTCGTCAAAGATAACAGAGTTGGGGCCGTCCATCACCGCTGAGGTGGCCTCGTCATCGCGGTGGGCGGGCAGGCAGTGCATGAAGAGCGCGTCATCCTTGGCCTTGCTCATCAGGTCTTCATTGACCTGATACCCGCGCAACTGGTTGTGGCGGCGTTCGCGGGCCGATTGCGGGTCATGCATGGAGACCCAGGTGTCGGTCACCACGAGGTCCGCGCCCTGAACTGCGATGTCAGGGTTGCGTTCGATGGAATAGAGCCCCGAGAGCGCAGGCTCCGGGTCGAGCGGTTCGGGGCCGGTGAAGGTGAGATCAAACTCGAACTGTTTGGCGGCATGGGCGAAGCTGGCAAAGACGTTGTTGCCGTCTCCTGACCAGACGACCTTGCGGCCCTTGATGGGGCCGGAGTGTTCCTCGAACGTCATCACATCCGCCATGATCTGGCAGGGGTGGGTGCGGTTGGTCAGACCGTTGATCACCGGCACTGTGGCGTATTCGGCCATTTCCAGCAGGGTCTGTTCCTCGAACGTGCGGATCATGATCAGATCGACATAGCGGCTGAGCACGCGGGCGGTGTCGGCAATGGTCTCGCCATGGCCAAGCTGCATGTCGACGCCTGAGAGCACCATGGTCTGCCCGCCCATCTGGCGCACGCCCACGTCAAAGGAGACACGGGTGCGGGTGGAGGGTTTTTCAAAGATCAGCGCGACCATGTGATCCTTGAGCGGCTGGTCGTCGTCCAGCGCACCCTTTGGGCGGCCCGCGCGGGATTGCTTCATGCTGAGCGCGTTGTCGATGATATGCCGCAGGTCGTCTTGCGGGGTTTTATGGATGTCGAGAAAATGTGTCATGTCGGTCTGTGTGCTTTTGAGTGGGGGCTGCGAAAGGGCATGGGACCCAACCGATGGCGCTTGGTGGCAGCCCCCTGATGAATTGTAGTGGAAAGATGAAGCTTCAGGCAGCGCTCAACTGGCTAGCGGCTGCATCCAATCGGCTGATGGCCTCTGAGATTTCGTCATCCGTGATGGTGAGCGGGGGCAGAAGGCGCACGACGTTGTCGGCGGCAGGCACGGTGATGACCTCCTGGGCATAGCCTGCATTGACGACATCGCCGGGGGCGACCTTGCATTTCAGGCCCAGCATGAGGCCTGAGCCGCGCACGCTTTCGAAGATGTCAGGGTGGCTGGCGACAAGGCCTTCGAGCTTCTGGCGGAGCAAGCTGGCCTTGCGGTTCACCTCGGCCAGGAATGCAGGATCGCTGACCGTTTCCATCACCGCATTGCCGACCGCACAGCCCAGCGGGTTGCCGCCATAGGTGGAGCCATGGGTGCCCAGGGTCATGCCGGAGGCCGCCTCTTCGGTGGCCAGCACCGCGCCCAGAGGGAAGCCGCCGCCGATGCCTTTGGCGACCATCATGATGTCGGGGGTGATGCCCGCCCA
>CAYUSM010000521.1:0-2178 GCA_964447345.1 uncultured Sulfitobacter sp.
GTGCGGAGGGTTTCGGCCACGAGGTGCAGCGCCGGGTGATGATCGGCACCTATGTGCTCTCCGCCGGTTTTTACGACGCCTATTACAACCGTGCGCGCAAGGTGCGGACGCTGATCAAGAAGGACTTCGAGGATGTCTTCGCGCAAGGCATCGACAGCATTCTGACGCCCGCCACACCCTCGGCGGCTTTCGGTTTGGGCGAGATGACGGATGCCGATCCGGTGCAGATGTACCTCAACGATGTCTTCACGGTGACTGTTAACCTTGCGGGCCTGCCTGGCATTGCGGTGCCCGCCGGGACCGATCGGAACGGGTTGCCGCTGGGCCTGCAATTGATCGGTCGGCCTTGGGAAGAAGCAGACCTGCTGTCCTCCGCTTATGCATTGGAGCAAGCGGCTGGGTTTGTAGCCAAGCCGGAGAAATGGTGGTAGACCGTCCGCAATAAAGCAGTCGCAAAAGACAAAGCAGGACCCATGATCACACGCGTTTCTCTCGTTCTTGCCGCCGCAGTGGCGCTTGCCGCCTGTCAGCCTACGGTCCCGGATTCAGGGCGCGGCGTGGGCTTTGGTGACCAGTTCACCGCAGAGCAACGCGCGCGCGATGCGGCACTTGCGGGCAGCAGTGTGCCTGCGCCTGCGCAGGTGTCTTCCGCCCCGCTTGGGGCAACACCTGCAGATGGTTCAGCCGAGGCTACGGCTGCGGAAACCGCGCGGGTTCTGGCCGCAACGCGGACAGGTGCTGCTACTGCCAATTCAGGTGTTGAGCCCGTGAACGCGAGCCCGTCGAACCCGCCTCCACCTGTGTTGAATTCGGCGGGCATCTCGAACGAGAACAACTTTGATGCCGTCTCCGGCCAGCGCAGCATCGAAAGCGATGCGGCGCGTATTGCGGCAAACCGTCAGCAGTATCAGGTGATCCAGCCCGAGGCTTTGCCAGACCGCACCGACAGTGGTCCGAACATCGTGGCCTATGCCTTGCAGACCTCGCATCCGCGCGGCACGCAGCTTTACCGACGCACAGGGTTTAATCGGCAGGCCAAATATGACCGCGCTTGTGCCGAGTTTGCGACCCCGGACCAGGCTCAGATTGATTTCCTCGCACGCGGTGGCCCGGAACGCGACCGCAAGGGCATGGACCCGGATGGCGATGGTTTTGCCTGTACCTGGGACCCGACCCCGTTCCGACGGGCGGCGCAGCAGGGCTGATCCATGTGCGACGGCGATGCCCATTGGCATCCCTCACCTAACTTCGGGCCAAGGCGGGATGATCTGACGCCCAGCCTGATTGTGCTGCATTATACTGCCATGCAAAGCGTGGAAGCTGCTATTGAGCGTCTTTGCGACCCAAATGCCGAGGTTTCGGCGCATTACATCATTGCCGCTAATGGCAAGGTCACGCAGCTGGTCAGAGAGCGGGATCGCGCCTGGCACGCGGGCGCAGGTGAGTGGCGGGGGCAGGGCGACATCAACTCCCGCTCCATCGGCATCGAGTTGGACAACGCGGGGGACCACCCGTTCTCGGAACCTTTGATGGGCGCGCTGGAACAGTTACTTCCCGAGATCATGCAGCGCTGGGATATTCCACCCGAGGGGGTGATTGGTCACTCGGACATGGCGCCGGGACGCAAGTCTGATCCCGGTCCCCGGTTTGACTGGGCGCGGCTGGCGCGGCGAGGGCTGGCCGCAGAGCCAGCCGCCGTCAGCGACTGCGACGTAGTTGAAGAGGCTTTTGTCGCAGCTGCGCAGGCTGCTGGATATACTGCCGATGTGTCATTCGACACACTTCTTGCGGCCACTCGGTTGCGTGCGGCACCCTGGCGGTCGGGGCCACTTTGTGCTGCGGATTTCGCGTTACCTGCGGTGGCGGGCAAAAACCCGCACCGCCCCCATTGACCGAGAGCCTCCTTACACACTACGTCACCCCTTGCGCGGAAGGCTGGATGGCCGCGGCAGCGATGTCGAGGAAAGTCCGGACTCCAAAAAGCAACGGTGCCGGGTAACGCCCGGGCGGGGGAACCCGACGGAAAGCGCCACAGAAAGCAAACCGCCTTGGGTCAGGTCGGGCAACCGAAACCGGCGCAGGGTCAGGGTGAAAGGGTGGGGTAAGAGCCCACCGCGCCTCTGGCAACAGGGGCGGCACGGCAAGCCCCACCGGGAGCAATGCCAAATAGGGACCGCG
>CAYUSM010000522.1:0-2178 GCA_964447345.1 uncultured Sulfitobacter sp.
TGCATGCACGTTCCTAGGTTCTGCCCAACGCAACGCTTCTCAGGAGAGCATCATGGCCACTGTCGCAGTCACAGACGACACATTCGACGCCGAAGTTAAGAATTCCGATATCCCCGTTGTGGTGGATTTCTGGGCAGAGTGGTGTGGCCCCTGCAAGCAGATCGGCCCGGCTCTGGAAGAGCTGTCTTCCGAAATGGACGGCAAGGTGAAGATCGTCAAAGTGAACGTCGACGAGAACCCGAATTCGCCTGCCCAGATGGGCGTGCGCGGCATCCCGGCGCTCTTTGTCTTCAAGGACGGTCAGGTTGTGTCCAACATGGCTGGGGCCAAGCCAAAGGCTGCGCTGCAAAGCTGGATTGAAGAGTCGATCTGAGCTTTCGCCGAATAGGTTTAAGGAGAAGGCGTTTCTTGGGAAGCGCCTTTTTCTTTTTGGTTACACTGGCCACCCAAACCGCCGCAGTCGCGCCGCGATCTTTTCCTTGGCATCATCGCGACCTGCATTGATCGACTGATCCTGCCAGAACCACCAGATGTATTTGTCATAGGCTGGTGTCAGAGCCGCCGCGCGCGCAAAGCTTTCGCCCAGCGCCGCCATATCCGCGCGCGCCGCGATATGGTGAAAGTCGATCTGACCGAAGAGAAGCGCGGGCTTGCCAAAAAAGTAACCTGAGAAAGCCACACCGGAATTCTGCGTCACGACATAATCACAGGCATGCAGATATCGTTCCATATTCCCGGTATCGATGGTCAATCGGGTATGATTGCGCTCCAGGTTATCCAGCGCGTTGAGGTCTTGTCGGGAGTAGCTCTCTTTCGGATGCAGGGTCGCAATAATCTTTCGATTTGGTTCGTGCTCCAGACAATGGCCAATCATCTCCAGCGGGCTGCACGCCTGAAACAGGCGTTGGCGTCCCAGATGGCCTTGAAGCGGAACATAAACAAAGCCGTCTCGCCGGGTGTCCTCGGTGGCCGCACCAAAAAGACGCTTCTGCCAGAAGCGATAAAACCGCGGCGCGTCTGAAGACGCCTTAGCCGGATCGAAGGTCGCGCGCGCGACATCCCACTGCCAGCGCTGGGCGACAGCATCGATCTGCCAGAACGGATAGTGGTACACCCGTCGGAACACGAGACCGCGGTCATTTGGGGGGTTGACCATATGGCTGAGCGAGCGGCCTTCGGTCGGCGCACCTTTCAACGGCAAAGCCTCAAATACAGGCGACAAACCTGCGCGCTCCAACACATCCGTCATCAGGTTGATAAAGTTGTGCTCTCCGCGCGCGGCGGAACTCCGCAGCGGTTCTTCCAGATAGAAATGTACGGTGTCCTGGCTGCCCATGCCCGGACGCTAGCCGCTCTGCCAGATGCTCACAACCGGCCACCCTTGTGCCTCCAGACCAAGGGGGCCATATACCCATGACGCATAAACGGAGACCCCCATGGCACAAGACGACTTCCCCGGCTGGCACGGCACCACGATCATTGGCGTGAAAAAAGACGGCGAAGTGGTGATTGCCGGTGACGGACAAGTGAGCCTGGGTCAGACCGTGATCAAAGGCACCGCGCGCAAGGTGCGGCGACTGTCGCCGGGTGGGTTTGACGTGGTTGCTGGCTTTGCAGGATCAACAGCGGATGCTTTCACGCTTTTGGAGCGGCTGGAGGCCAAGCTGGAAGCGACGCCGGGACAGTTGCAGCGCGCGAGCGTGGAACTGGCCAAGGACTGGCGCACCGACAAGTACTTGCAAAAGCTGGAAGCAATGCTGATCGTGACCGATGGGTCCGATCTGCTGGTGATCACAGGGGCAGGCGACGTACTTGAGCCCGAGCATAACGTGGCGGCCATCGGATCAGGCGGTAACTATGCCCTTGCCGCGGCACGCGGCATGATGGACAGCGACCGCGCCGCAGAAACCGTTGCACGTGATGCGATGCAGATCGCCGCAGACATCTGCGTCTACACAAACGGCAACCTGACGGTGGAGAAGATTTCCAAATGACTGACCTGACGCCCCGCGAAATCGTCTCGGAACTTGACCGGTTCATCATCGGGCAGAAGGACGCCAAGCGCGCCGTCGCCGTTGCGTTGCGCAACCGCTGGCGGCGCAAGCAGCTGGGCGATGATCTGCGCGAGGAAGTCTATCCCAAGAACATCCTGATGATCGGCCCCACCGGTGTTGGCAA
>CAYUSM010000523.1:0-2174 GCA_964447345.1 uncultured Sulfitobacter sp.
GCGCGCACCGATGTCGAACGCACTCTGTTTGTGGTAGGTGACAAGAAACAGTCGATCTACTCATTCCAGGGTGCGGACCCGCTTGAGTTTGACCGCAAAAGTGCTTTGTTCGGAGACAAGATCAAGGCAGCTGGCCAGGTGTTCCAGCACCGCAGCCTTGCCTACTCTTTTCGCTCCTCAAGTGCCATTTTACGCCTTGTAGACACTGCTTTTGACCCCGATCGCCGACCATCCTTTGGCAAAGAGACCAACCATCTTGCCTTCAAATCCGCCCTGCCCGGCCGCGTTGAGCTATGGCCCGTCGTTGAAAAGACCGACACTGAAGAGGATCGCGACTGGACCGATCCGCTAGACCGGCGCAGCGCGCAGCATCACACAGTTATTCTTGCCGAACAGATCGCGGCAGAAATCAAGGACCTGACCGATCCGGAGAACCCGACATACATTCCCGATGATGGAAAAGAGCAGGGCGCCCTGATCAAACGTCCTGTGCGACCCGGCGACTTCCTGATCCTTGTACAACGGCGTTCTGCCCTCTTTTCCGAGATCATCCGCGCCTGTAAGGCTGCAGGACTGCCAATCGCCGGGGCAGATCGCCTGAAGGTCGGGGCGGAACTGGCCGTCAAAGACCTTGCTGCCCTTCTGTCCTTCCTCGCCACACCCGATGATAGCCTGTCCTTGGCCACAGCACTCAAGTCTCCGCTGTTTGGATGGACGGAACAGGACCTCTTTGCCCTCGCCCACCGGCGTACTGAGCGCCACCTGTGGCAGGCGCTCCGCGATCTTGACGAGATATACCCAGATACGCTGTCCATTCTGAAAGACCTGCGCGCGCAGGTCGACTTCCTGCGGCCCTATGATCTGATCGAGCGGGTGTTGACCCGCCATGATGGGCGCAAAAAACTTTTGTCGCGCCTCGGGCCAGAGGCCGAAGACGGCATCAATGCGATGCTCACGCAGGCTTTGTCCTATGAACGAAATGAAGTGCCCAGTTTGACCGGTTTCATCGAATGGATGCAGACCGATGATCTGGAAATCAAACGCCAGATCGACAGCGCATCGAACCAGATCAGGGTGATGACCGTCCATGGCTCCAAGGGGCTGGAAGCGCCCATTGTGATCCTGCCCGATACCGGGAAACGGGACGTGGTGATCAAGGATGAGATTATCAAACTGGGTGACACACCAGTTTGGAAGCCCAGCAGTGATGAACTGCCCTCTCGTCTGCGTGATACGGTAGATGCGATGAAAGAAGCACAGCATGCGGAGCGGCTTCGCCTGCTGTACGTCGCGATGACGCGGGCCGAGAAGTGGCTGATCGTGGCTGCGGCCGGGGACCTCTCTAAAGACAATTCCGCATGGTATCAAATCGCGGAAGAGGCGATGGGCCATCTCAATGCCGTAGAGGTCGAAACAAGGGGTATTCGACGCTATCAGGAAGGAGACTGGGACGCTTTGCCTTTGCAGGAAGAACCAGTCGTGGCTTCGATACTACCCCATTTAGAGACTGTTTTTGCCTCTTCAGTGACCGATATGCCGATTGCGACTGAAATCCTTTCGCCATCTGACCTCGGAGGCGTCAAAGCCCTGACCGGAGAGTTGGGCGAGGACAGTGAGGTCGCCAAATCTTATGGAACGCTTGTCCACAACCTGTTGGAAGTCCTCCCGCGTCTGGAAGAGCCTACGCGGAGCGAAACCGCACGAGCCATGACGGCTCAGGGTGATGAAGACGCGGCCCGACGCGCCATCGACGAGGCCTTGAAAGTGATCAGCGCCCCTGCCGTCGCCCATGTTTTTGCGCGTAAGACGCTTACGGAAGTGCCCATCACGGCAATGGTCAATGGCACGCGCCTGCATGGCATCATCGACCGGTTGATCATCGAGGATCAGGTCATTGATCTGATCGACTACAAGACAAATAGGCATGTGCCTGATACACCCGAGGCCTGCCCGGAAGGTATCCTGCGTCAAATGGGGGCCTACGCTGCAATGCTGGCACAGCTTTATCCTGATCATGAAATCCGCACCGCCATCCTCTGGACAGCGAATGCGACGCTGATGCCCCTGCCCTCGCAGCTGGTCACATCTGCGCTGGCACGGGCAGGCGACCTTGACGCCATGCATGCACGTTCCTAGGTTCTGCCCAACGCAACGCTTCTCAGGAGAGCATCATG
>CAYUSM010000524.1:0-2157 GCA_964447345.1 uncultured Sulfitobacter sp.
GAGATCATCGCCGCCAACCCTGATCAGGTCGCCAAAGCGCAGGAGAATCCCAAGCTCGCGGGCTGGTTCGTAGGCCAAGTGATGAAAGCCACTGGCGGCAAGGCAAATCCAAAAGTGGTGAACCAACTGGTGGCCCAGAAACTCAAATCGTAGGGCGGGGTTCACCCCGCCACGTCCCCTCTCCGGACAACTCCAACGGCGGGATCAATCCCGCCCCACAGAAGGCCGCCCATGCAAGTCCCCTTCCGCTCTTCCCTCCAGACGGTCAAACCCGAATGGATCGACTTCAACGGCCATCTCAACATGGCGTACTACAACGTGCTCTTCGACCAGTCAGTTGATGAGCTTTACCCGCATATCGGCTTTGGCCTCGACTACGTGCAGACCACCAGCTGCACGACCTATGTCGCCGAATTCCATATCTGTTATCTGCGCGAATTGCACGAAGGCGATGAGGTCACCTGCACCTTCTACCTGATCGAACACGACGAAAAACGCTTCCACGCCTATCAGGAGATGCACCACAAGGATGGCTGGCTTGCCGCCACCGCCGAAGGGTTGACCCTGCACGTCGATCAATCCGGCCCCAAGGTGGCACCGATGCCCCAGCACATTCAGGACGCGCTCTCAGCCTACAAAGCAGCACAACCCGAAATGCCCCCAGCCGACCGCATTGGCCGCAAGGTCAGCCTCAGAAGGTAGGGTGCGCATTCACTGCGCACCTCACGGGCAAAACCCCGTCAACCAAAGCGACCGCTGGTCAAAATCACACCCGATCCGCCCTCTGATCGCTGCACCGCGGCGCTGCACGGGCGGTGTACGCCTTGTGTACGCTGTGTGACAATTTACCCATCCTTAACTTCCACCCCCGTTCCCTTTCCGAAATCCATGCGCTAAACCCACTTGGACCCAAGCGAGAGACCGCCCATGCCCCGTTACGAGTACAAGGTTGTGCCTGCCCCCACAAAGGGCAAGAAGGCCAAGGGTGTGAAGGGTGCCGAGGCCCGATTTTCTCATGCAATCCAGGAGCTTATGAATGGGCTTGCAGGATACGGCTGGGAGTACCAGCGCGCCGAAACGCTGCCGTCGATTGAACGCTCCGGCCTGACTTCCACCACCACCGAGTGGCGCAATGTGCTGGTCTTCCGCCGCCTGCGCGAGAATGACGCAGAGGCCTTTGCCCCAGAATTGCTGCCCGCCCCCGAAGCCGCCCCCATCGCACCAGCAGCAGTGGCTGAGGCCGCCTCAGAGGCGGCTGCGCCGGAACCCAGTAAGCCGGAGGAGACCACCGCAACGGAGCTGCCCGCTGAAGAGGCGGCGGCAAATGATCGCGTGTCAGAAGAGCCGTCTAAGCCTGAGGCTGAAAACCCGGAACCGGTTGACGAAAAGCCAAAGCTGACGGACGACCCGTTTGACAACGGGGTCGAAGACACCAGCGACGTCGAAGGCGTGGGGACGACACTGACCAGCCTTGCTGAGGCGCGGAAAAGCGCAAAAACAGACGCTTAAAGGGCGTTCTTAAACATCCAGATCAAGGGCCAGCGCATGGATGCGTGCGATCAGGTCAGGCCCGAGCGCGGCATGAACAGCCCTGTGCCGCGCCAGGCGGTTCATGCCCTTGAACGCCTCTGAGCGAATGCGCACATTGTAATGGGTCTCGCCCCCTTCCTGAAATCCGGCATGGCCGCGATGGCTTTCGCTGTCATCGACGACCTCCAACTCACGAGGTTCAAAGGCCGCTTTCAGCCGATCTTCAATCTCTATCGTTTTACTCACAATTTTTTGCCTCCGCCCCCTTCAATCTCCCTGCCCAGCGTCTAGACTTATGCGCCTGAGTCGGAAAGGTCTAACCCATGAGCAAATCTGATCCCTTCGGTTTCGACATGTCCGTGTCGTCTGCGAAAAAGAAGAACCCCCGTGGCCGGAGGGGCATGTCAGGAGCATCCGAGACCTCAACCCGCATCTGCGATCACGAGGGCTGCGAGGAGCCGGGCAAGTTCCGTGCACCAAAGGCACCCGACGTGCTGGACGACTATTTCTGGTTCTGCCAGCAGCACGTGCGCGAATACAATCTGAAGTGGAATTTCTTCGACGGCACGACAGAGGCCGAGATGAACGCGCAGATGTCCGAAGACAAGGTCTGGGAGCGCAAGACCA
>CAYUSM010000525.1:0-2157 GCA_964447345.1 uncultured Sulfitobacter sp.
CATACGGCAGGCAAGATGCGCAAGAACCGCATCCGTGTCCTCGCAGGCGACAAGGTACAGGTCGAGATGACCCCCTATGATCTGACAAAGGGTCGGATCAACTACCGTTTCAAATAGGTCGACACCGCGTTTCGACCCGTGTGGGTCAATGGTTGAGAGGCAAGATGTGGCCGTCACCCGGTCGCATTTCCGGGTGGGGGTCTGGTTTTGTCTGACAGGAAGCCGAAATTCGTTCTCGGATCAGGCTCGCCCCGGCGGCTGGAGCTGCTTGCGCAGATCGGCGTTGTGCCGGATGCCGTGCGCGCGCCGGACATTGACGAGACTCCTTTGAAAGGGGAGTTGCCGCGCCCCTATTGCGCGCGCATGGCGCGGGAGAAGGTGGCGGCGGTTCCTGCGGATGCAGGTGACGTGGTGCTTTGCGCGGATACGACTGTCGCGCTGGGCCGCCGTATTCTGGGCAAGCCCGAGGATGTGGCGGAGGCGGAAGCATTCCTGCGCAAGATGTCCGGGCGGCGGCACAAGGTGATCACTGCCGTGGCGGTCAGATGCGGGGACCGCATCTGGGAGCGCGATGTGCAGAGCGACGTGAAGATGAAGGTGCTGTCAGAGCCCGAGCTGCGGGCCTATCTCGCTGGCGGAGACTGGCAAGGCAAGGCGGGCGGCTATGGCATTCAGGGCGCCGCCGGGGCCTTCCTCCCCTGGATCAGCGGGTCTTTCAGCGCCATCGTCGGGCTGCCGCTGGCGGAGACAGCGAACCTGCTGATCGCAGCAGGCTATCCCCTCTATGGAGCACAGACATGAAGGGCAGGACAATCATCCTTGACCATCTTGGTGAGGTCGAGGCGGCGGCCCTTATGGTGGACGGGCAGCTGGACGATGTGCTGATCGACAGCGATGCGCCGCGTCCGGGCACCATCTACCGCGCCATCGCCGACCGACCCGTAAAGGGGCAGGGAGGTATGTTCCTCAAGACACCCGATGGCTCTGCCTTTCTGCGGCAGATCAAGGGGTTGGCGCCCGGCCAGCCGATCCTTGTGCAGGTTTCGGGCTATGCCGAGCCCGGAAAGGCGATTCCGGTGACGGCGAAGATCCTCTTCAAGAGCCGCTATGCGATTGTCACGCCGGACGCCCCCGGCCTCAACGTATCGCGCAGTATCAAGGATGAGGCGGAGCGTGACCGTCTGCTGGAGATCGCGCATGAGACGGCGGGGGAAGCGGGGCACGGTCTGATCCTGCGGTCCTCCTGTGCGGGGGCCGAGGGAGAGGAGATTGCCGATGACATCGCGGCCATGCTGGACCTTGCAAGCAAGGTCATGGAGGACGACACCTTGGACATGGAGGTGCTGGCCGAAGGCGATGGCCCGCATGTGCTGGCATGGCGCGAATGGGTAGACCCGGCAGAAGTGGTCACCACGCCAGGCGGGTTTGAGGACCATGGCGTTCTGGATGCGCTGGACGCGGCTGCTGGCGCGCAAGTTGTCCTCGGCGGTGGGGCCTCGATGTATGTAGAGCCTACGCGCGCATTGGTCGCAGTGGACGTGAACACCGGCGCCGATGCCTCACTTGCGGCTGGCATCAAAGCCAACATGGCCTGCGCACGCGCCTTGCCGCGCGCCCTGCGTGTGCGAGGCTTAGGCGGCCAGATCACGCTTGACCTTGCCCCAATGCCGAAAAAGGACCGTCGCGCCTTCGAAAGCGCCTTGCGCGCCGCTTTCCGCGCCGATCAGGTTGAGACCACACTGGTCGGCTGGACCCCGCTGGGCCACTATGAATTGCAACGCAAACGCGCCCGCGCGCCGCTGGGCGAGGTGATGACATGAGCTGTCCAATGTGCGGGGCGGCGGTTGAGAAAACCTACCGCCCTTTCTGCTCGCGCCGCTGCGCCGACCTTGATCTGGCCAAATGGCTCAACGGCTCCTACGCCACACCTTCGCGCGACCCGGAGGACATTGAGGCGGCGATTGAGGCCACGGAGGCCGCGCTCAACGAGACCCAAAAGCCGCATTAGGCCACAGCGGTTCAAAGCAGTGATGTGAGGCACAAAAAGAGGCTGGACACCCCGCCCGCAACCTCCTAGAACCCGCTCACCCAGCCTGTCAAAGGCATCCCGTGCCCGGGTAGCTCAGGGGTAGAGCAGTGGATTGAAAATCCTCGTGT
>CAYUSM010000526.1:0-2150 GCA_964447345.1 uncultured Sulfitobacter sp.
CCTCCGCCGGTGTTAACCGGTTCAGGTTCAACGGGTCAGCTTGCGCAATCTCAGCCCTGACGGGCCCCCCGAGGTATAGCTAGAGGTAATTCGGGGGGATCGGATTGGCAAGGCGAAAGGGCGTCGGGTGGGGTTGGTTTGGAGGAAGGGATGGTTGGAGGCCATTTTGCAGGATGCTGCACCTTGCCTCCATGTCCGCTTCTTCGATTCCTGCCGAAAACTCGACAAAATCAACTGAGCTTTGCTAAAAATTTGTAGCCCAATATTTTTCGGCGATTTTGGCCACATTTCTGTGCGTGACAGAAACGACTTTTTCGGCGCAAAGTTCAGCTATGCAAACAGCCAGAATTTGCGACGTGAAATTCTAAACCCGGAGACGTTGAGAGCGCCGTTTGTCCAAGGTAGAGATGGTCACCTGCCTGTTGCCGAAGACCCAATTGAACACGATTTTGACCCAACCGTGATACCGCGACGCCGCGAGTCTGGTCAGGGATTTCCCCTGCGGTTACGGTAAAACTGGCTTGTTCGAGTACAAGGACGATGACGTGCGGAAGCATTCACAGAGGCGTGACAGGAAGGACGCGCAAACCGAGCTTGAGCTTGCGCACGAGCGGGAGGCTGCATTGCGGGACATTCTGCAGATCATCTCCCGCTCGAAAGACGACGAAGGCCCAGTCTTTGGTGCTATTCTTGATAGCGCGCAGCGGCTCTGCAACGCCCAGACTAGTGGTCTTCAGCTGTTAAACGAGGCAAAGTCGCACATCGTGGTCACAGCGACTACCGGGCTTGACGGAGGGAATTTTACACCGGGCATGGAAGTGCCAATCTCGATCAACACACCGGTGACCCAAGCGCTTCGGGAGTGCCGGACTGTTCATATTGAGGACACGCGCGAGACAGAAGGCTACAAGGCCAGAGAAGAGCTTGTGGTGAAGATGGTCGAGGGCGACGGCGTGTTGACCCGATTGGTGGTACCGTTGATGCTAAGCGAAAGGGCAATTGGCACAATGTCCTTGAGCCGTCTCGAACAGAAGCCGTTCACGGCCGACGAAATCATGCTTGTTGAGACATTTGCCGCTCAGGCTGTAATCGCCATTGAAAACGTACGCCAGCATCGCGAATTGGAGGCGCTGAATTCCGAACTTGGCGATCGCGTGAAGGCGCACGTGGGCGAACTTGAACGGATGGGCAGGCTCAAGCGATTTCTGCCGCCGGTCGTTGCCGAAACAGTCATTTCCTCCGGCTCTGAAAAGATGCTCAAGAGCCATCGAGCTATGCTCGGCGTTCTTTTCTGCGACATTCGCGGATTTACGGCGTTTTGCGAAACTGCCGAACCTGAAGAAACCATCGAGGTTCTGCAGAAATACCATGAAGAGATGGGCAAGCTTATCAACTCTCATGGCGCGGGCGTCGATCACCGTATGGGTGACGGGATCATGGTGCTCTTCAACGATCCTATCGCTTGCGATGATCCGGCAGGAGACGCCGTCCGCCTGGCTGTTTCCATGCGCGCCCGTATGGCCGAATTGAGCAAGGAGTGGAGGCGCATGGGGTTCCGGCTGGGGTTTGGTGTCGGTGTCTCGCTAGGCTACGCAACCGTGGGTATGGTCGGTTACGAGGGCCGTTACGACTACACCGCTTCGGGCACAGTGATCAATGTCGCCTCGCGATTGAGCGAGATGGCAGACGACGGTGAAATACTTCTGAGCACCCGCGTGGCTATCGCGGTTGAGGATGAATTCGAAACAGTATCTACAGGCGAAGCCACGCTCAAAGGCATCCGCGAACCGGTGGAGGTTTTTAGGCTGACCTGACGAGAGACGGAACCGCAAAGAAATCTAATCCTAGTTGGCGGTTTGTATTGCTGCCGTATTTTCGTCGCCATCTTTTGGCTTGTGGGCCGGGTCTGCCTGTCGTTTCTGGCCGCACAGTATACCACTTTTTCGACACTGCGGGCACCGCCAAAGCCGCTATTGGCGCAACCGCAGCAAATGGCCGCTCCGTCCGCGAAACCGCCTCTCGCTCGCGCCCCGCAAAAACCGCCCCTTGAGCCACCGCCCCCACCCCGCTAATGCTCCACACCAACAGGAGCGCACCCATGTCCATGAATTCCTTCGGTCATCTTTTCCGTGTCACCACCTGGGGTGAAA
>CAYUSM010000527.1:0-2141 GCA_964447345.1 uncultured Sulfitobacter sp.
CCGCGTGATCTCTTCCTTGAGACGCAGTTTTTCTTTCTTCATCGTTGCAACTTCCAGATCATCAATGCCGGGAGATCGTTGTGCCGCTTCTACTGCTGCGCTCATCTCCTGGTGCTTGCGCTTGAGGGTGTCCAGATGTGCATTGAGAGCCATGTAATCCTCCTATGGTGAATATGGACTTTGAGTGGACCACAGATTGGGCATCAAGTCACGCTGCCGCGCAGCATAGGGTGCCGTTGGGTAAAGATACGCTTAACAGGATGCGTAAAAGCCTAGAAAGGCAGCGCCGCGCCGTCGCGCAGGACAGCAGCGACCGCCGGTGTGTAGTCATCCACGGCGTCACCTGAATGGTGTTCACCGCTGTGCAGAACCAGCGGAGAACACAGGCGAAATGCGCCGCGCCCGTTCTTGCGGGCGCGTAGGATCATGCGGTCGGGAGAACGACCGGCCCGAGCTGCAAGCGGCAGAACCTCGATGGAGCCCATTTCGTGTGGGAGGGCGCGCAATATCACCGGCAGGCTCTCGATCCGGTGTATGAAATGCGCCTGTCCCTTGGGGGCGAGACGTTTTGCCGCAATCTTGATCCAGGTCGCCAGCGGGGTCTCCGCCCCATGAGCGGCCTCGCGCGCTGGGTCTTCTGACGTGACGGAAGCACTCCGGTCATAGTAAGGGGGATTGGCCAGTACGTGGTCAAATTGCCGCTGACGCAGGTTCAGTGGCAGATCGGCAAGGTCAGCCTGAACCACCTCTAGCGTCTCTCCTCCATTGCGCCGGGCCAAGTCGGCGAAGGCGGGTTCGCGCTCTACGCCGGTAAGCTCCAGGCCGGGCAGGCGGGCGTTGAGGCACAGGATGGCCGCGCCGACACCACAGCCCAATTCAAGCACACGCTGGCCTTTTTCCACTGGGATTGAGGCACTTAGCAGAACGGCATCGATCCCCGCGCGGTAGCCATGGCGCGGCTGCCAAAGATGGAGGCGTCCGCCAAGGAAAGCGTCATGGGTCAGGTGGTTGTCGTTGTGTTCAGTCAAGGCCGAGTGGAATGTCGTTGTCGTGCATCACCCGCACCGCGGCGTCGTGATCATTGGGATGCACCATCAGGCGGCGCGGAAAAATTCCGATGCCGCCTTCCAGGACGCTCATATTTACGTCCATCGCGAATGAGGCTATATCCTCACCCTCAAGAAGGGCCTGGGCGAAGGCAATAATCGTCATATCTGTGGTGCGTAAAAGTTCCTTCATATCAGTGGTGTGGGCCAGATCGGCCAAATTGTCGAGCCTCAATGCGGGGTCATGGGTAGGAGCCCTTGGAGAGACATGGATGCAATTGTGAAACCACATGACCGGCTGGCCGCCTATCTGGCGCGTGACATGGACAAGGTCGGCACGCTGATTGCGGAGCGGATGGCGTCGGAGCACGCGCCGCGCATTCCCGAGGTCACGGCCCATCTGGTTGGTGCGGGCGGCAAACGGCTGCGCCCGATGCTGACGCTGGCTGCGGCGCGGATGTGTGGCTATGAAGGACCGTACCATGTGCACCTCGCGGCCACGGTGGAATTTATCCATACGGCGACGCTGTTGCATGACGATGTGGTGGACGAGAGCCAGCAACGGCGCGGGCGGCCCACGGCCAACCTTTTGTGGGACAACCAGTCATCGGTCTTGGTGGGGGATTACCTGTTCGCGCGGTCGTTCCAGTTGATGACGGAACCCGGGTCAATGCGGGTGATGAAGATCCTGTCCAATGCAGCGGCGACGATTGCGGAGGGTGAGGTGTTGCAACTGACAGCGGCACAGAACCTGGCAACCGATGAAAGTATCTACCTGCAAGTAGTGCGCGGCAAGACCGCCGCCTTGTTCTCAGCCGCGACCGAAGTGGGCGGTGTGATTGCCGGGGCAGACGATGGACAGGTTCAGGCGCTCTTTGACTATGGCGATGCCTTGGGCATCGCGTTCCAGATCGTTGATGATTTGCTGGATTATCAGGGGGATATGACCGCTACGGGCAAGAACGTCGGTGATGACTTCCGTGAGCGGAAGCTGACGCTACCAGTGATCAAAGCGGTTGCGCAGGCGGATGATGAGGAACGCGCTTTCTGGGTGCGGACGATTGAAAAGGGCCGTCAGGAGGACGGCGATCTGGA
>CAYUSM010000528.1:0-2140 GCA_964447345.1 uncultured Sulfitobacter sp.
ATGATGAACATCGCCAGCCCGCGAAAGAAATCCAGACGCAGATCGCGGATACGCGTGGCCGAGCGATCACCTAAAGCGGTAACGGGCCGGGATTGCGGCGTGGACACGGGGTCTGCAAGGCTCATGTGGCAGCGGGCCTGTGATGGTTACTGCGCGGGAATGCGCCGCGCGCGCGAAATCTGGTCGAACCGGGTGGCAGCAAAGCGGTCTTCCTTGCCCGCGCGCAGGGCAAGCCGTTCGCTCAGCACCTGTTCTGCGGCGTCGAAATGGCCTGCACGCAGCCCTGCGTCAATGGTCATCCGCTCAAAAACATCGCGCTGGGCGTGGCTGCCCCCAATGGTCTGCATCTTCGGTCGTGCCGTCACCATCTGGGCAAAGGCATCACCATACCGCCCTTCGGCAAAGGCATTGAGACCCGCCAGTGCTGCAAGGCCGGGGTCGGCCACACGGTCTGCCATATCACCTGTCTGTTTGGCATCTCTGGCAAAACGTGCTGCCATGGCCTCCGCCGCTTCCCCCTTGCCAGCACCCGCCAGCGCCAGCTGATAATGCAGATCGGCAAAGACCACGCAGCCATCGTCGATCCGGTTCTCGGCAAGCGCACCCAGCTCGTTCCAGCGGTCGCCCACGTCACGCCCCTCAAGCTCCAGCCGCATCAGCAGCGACGTCGCATTGGCGATATCGCGGTAGTCATCGGTCTTGTCTGCGCGGATTTGAGCATCATAAAGCTCAAGCGCTACGTCCACCTCCCCACGGTCCAGATGCAACAGCGCTTTGTGCCACCACACATGATAGCGGAAATTGTTCGAGCCGTCCCAAACGGCCTTGTGATCCTCAATCAACTGAATACCGGCAGAGGGCTCCGCGCGCATGTCATGCACATGGGCCACCGCATGCAGCCCCCAGGCATCATCCGGCGCATAGGTCAGCCCGGCACGTCCGGCCAGTTCGGCGGCGGCGTAATCCCCGGTCTCTTCAAGCGTGAAGGCATGACAGCCCATCAGGTAGCCTCGCAGCGGATGGTCACAAGTGTGGGCGGGCAGGACCCGCTCCACCGACCAGCGCATGCCAGCGGCATCGCCAAGGATAAACCGGATCGCATGGCTCGTTTTGGCTGTCAGCGTATCCGTCGGAATGTCATCCAATATGCGCTCAAGCGCCGCAATCGCGCCCGTCGGGCTGTCCGCCAGCCACTGATCCAGCGCGTCAATCCATCCCCGCTCGCGCGCACTCAGTTCTGAGCCTGCCGCCGCCGCATGTGCTGCCGCGCGCGCATCCTCGGCCACCTGCCACATCTCCGCGCGGCCCATCATCAGCGAAAAGAGCCCGCGCGCCGCATGGCCCATGGCAAAACCCGGCTCAGCCTCCAGCACCGCGCCCAGATGCGTGGGCGTCGCCGCCTTGTGCGCCAGAAACGCCCGGATCATCGCATTCCAACTCTCCACCGTGCCCGCGTTTTCCAGCGTGACGGGGGCATTGCAGATGTCTGTTCTCATGTGGCGCGCCTCGTTTGGGTCGATCAGTTTCGACGTACAGTTAAGCCGTTTGACGGCGCTGAAGTATGTGAAAATGCCATCTCACACGCCAACGTGAAGGAGCGGCGGGCTTTCGTGAAGTTTTGTGTCAGATAGCTGGGGCGGAGCACCCTTTTTAGGCGAGTTTCCGCACAATAGCCTGATATCAAGGGGAATTAGCTGCCCAAATCTTCAGCATCAGGCCCCCATGTTTCAAGAATCTCGTCCGTATCCTGCCCAAATCGCGGCGGCGCACGGTCATAGCGCACAGGGGTGGCGGATAAGTTCAACGGATTGCCCAGCAACCGCACAAGCCCCTCCGTAACGTCATCACGCGGCACCTCCACAACGGCACCCCGCGCCTGCGCCTGATCTGAAGTAAGCGCCTCCTCAATCGTATTTATCGGCCCGCAGGGCACCTTGGCCGCTTCCAGCTTCGCGATCAGGTCCGCCTTGGTTATTTGTTTCATTGCAGGCCGGATCAGGTCCATCAAAGCCGCGCGGTTCTCGATCCGCCCCAGGTTGGTGACAAAGCGCGCATCCTCGGCCAGTTCCGGCATCCCGATCACATCCGCATAGCGCGCAAACTGCGCATCATTGCCCACCGCCAGCAGGAAATGTCCGTC
>CAYUSM010000529.1:0-2140 GCA_964447345.1 uncultured Sulfitobacter sp.
CATCGGCATCAGGATGCGGTTGACGATAAAGGCAGGGAAATCCTCTGCCGATGCCGCAGTCTTGCCCAGCCGGTCGACCACGTTCTTGCAGGCGGCATAGGTATCTTCATCCGTGGCAATCCCCCGGATCAGTTCGACCAGTTGCATCACCGGCACGGGGTTCATGAAATGAAACCCCATGAATTTCTCGGGCCGATCCGTGCGGCTGGCAAGCCGTGTGATAGAGATCGAGGACGTGTTCGACGTGAGAATCGTATTCGGCTTCAGATGCGGCAACAGGTCTTCAAAGATCGCCTGTTTCACCGTCTCCCGCTCTGTCGCGGCTTCGATGATCAGGTCGCTCAGGCCCAGGTCTGTCAGCGTTGTGGTCGTCTCGATCCGGCTCAGCGCCGATGTCATCTCATCATCTGTGATCTTGCCGCGCCCGGCCTGACGGGCCATGTTTGCCTCCACCAGCTTGACCGCGTTTTGAAGCGCGTCTTCGCTGACATCGGTCAGTTTCACATCATAGCCAGCAAGGGCCATCACATGCGCGATGCCATTGCCCATCTGTCCCGCGCCCACAATGCCGATTGTCTGGATGTCCATGCCCCGCCCTTTCATGATGATGGATGACAATATGCAGTGTGGGCGGCCCGCCGCAAGGGCAGGGTTTGACGAAAAAGCCCGTCAAATGCGCCGATTAAGGGAATCGCAAGCCGCGCCATGCACAGTCGCTCCCGGGTGAATGAAAAAGGTGGGTGTGATGACCTATGATGTGCTGGGGCCGGGGCCTCTTGACTACTTGCCGTGCCGATATGGCACGTCGCGATTGTTGTTTCGGGGGCCCCGACGGTCGCTTGAGGCGCCCTATATCGCCTTCATCGGCGCAACTGAAACATACGGGAAATTCATCGCCAGCCCGTTTCCTGATCTTGTGGAAAAGGGGCTGGGTACGACCTGCGTGAACTTTGGCCAACTCAACGCCGGGGTTGATGCTTTCATGCACGACCCTTTCGTGCTTGAGGCCGCTTCCAATGCCGAGGTTGCGGTCATTCAGGTGGTGGGCGCGCAGAACATGACCAACCGTTTCTATACAGTCCATCCGCGCCGCAATGATCGGTTTGTGGCGGCGTCAACCCTGCTCAAAACCATCTTCCGAGAGGTGGATTTTGCGGATTTTCACTTCAACAAGCATATGTTGAGCGCTCTCTACCAGAACGCACCAGACCGCTTTGACGCAGTACGGACGGAACTACAGGAAGCGTGGAAAGCCCGTATGCGCCTGATGCTGAAACAGATCAGCGGCAAGACCGTTCTTCTTTGGATGTCTGACCGCGCACCGGAGAATGGCGGAACTTTGGGCGAGGGTGGTATCGGAGCGGAGCCGCTTTTTGTGACCCGCGACATGCTGAATGACGTGGCCGCACACGCCACTGCAGTGGTCGAAGTTGTCGGCTCACCCGAGGCCCGCAAGGCCGGAACCGACGGAATGCTGTTCAGCGAAATGGACGCGGTTGCCGCTGCCGAAATGCTCAATCCCATGGTCCATCAAGAGGCTGCCGACGCGCTGATCAGGAAAATCGGCGCTATGCTGTAAAGCAAAAGGCCCGCTGACGTCAGCGGGCCTTCTGAATGGATCAGGTTTGCCTATCGGCGCAGACTGTTAGCCCAGCTTTTCCATCAGTTCAGGCACGGCCTCAAAGAGGTCGGCCACAAGACCGTAGTCCGCAACCTGGAAAATCGGTGCTTCTTCGTCCTTGTTGATCGCAACGATAACTTTGGAATCTTTCATGCCTGCCAGGTGCTGGATCGCGCCAGAGATACCGACGGCAACATAGAGGTCCGGTGCCACGACCTTGCCGGTCTGACCCACCTGCCAGTCATTCGGTGCATAGCCACTGTCCACCGCCGCGCGAGAAGCGCCAACGGCAGCGCCGAGCTTGTCCGCCAGCTTCTCGATCAGCGCAAAGTCCTCTTCGGAGCCAACGCCACGACCACCGGAGACAACCACGCCAGCCGAGGTCAGCTCGGGGCGATCGCTCTCGGCGACCTTGTCTTCAACCCAGGCAGACAGGCCCGGATCGGCTGCGGCACCAATGGTTTCAACCGGTGCGGACCCGCCTTCGCCTGCCGCGTCAAATGTCGCGGTGCGGAAGGT
>CAYUSM010000530.1:0-2119 GCA_964447345.1 uncultured Sulfitobacter sp.
GTCTGGTCCAATGTCTTCATGCGCGGCGGGCTGAAAGCGGGCGAACGTTTTCTGGTCCACGGGGGCTCCTCGGGCATCGGCACAACCGCCATCCAACTGGCCCATGCCTTTGGGGCGCGGGTCTTTGCGACGGCGGGCACCGACATCAAATGTGCGGCCTGTGTTGAACTGGGGGCCGAAGCAGCGATCAACTACCGCGATACGGATTTTGTCGATGTGATGAAGGCCGAAGGTGGTGCCGACCTGATCCTCGATATGGTGGGTGGAGACTACATCCCGCGCAACCTTGCAGCCCTTGATCTGGATGGCAGGTTGGTACAGATCGCCTTTCTGCAGGGCCCCAAGGTCGAGGTTAACTTTGCCATGCTGATGACCCGGCGGCTGACCATGACCGGCTCCACCCTGCGCCCGCAAAGCGATCTGGCCAAGGCCCGCATCGCACAAGAGCTGCGGGAGGCGGTCTGGCCCTTGCTGGACGCCGGTCGCGTGGCGCCGGTGATAGACAGCAGCTATGCGCTGGCAGACGCGGCCGATGCACATCGGCGCATGGAGAGCAGCGGGCACATCGGCAAGATCGTGCTTGAGGTGGGCGGCTGAGCCAAAGGACGCAGGCAAGCCTGCGACATGATTGATGGATTTGTCTGCGCCAAATCGGTTTTGCGAGACGCTGTCTCGCGCTCTGGGAATTGATAAGGCCAAAAAGAGAGGAGGGCTGCTTGAGCCACTCCTCTCCCTCAAAGAACCGTAGCTCTCTTCTTGGCGCGGTCATCGGATTCCAAGCCTGTACCGCGCGATCAGAATGGCAATCTTTGGTTAATGGATCGTTACTCTTTTTGGCCATATCAATTCCCCGCCGGAGGCTTTGGAACACCCGCCATTTGCGAATCGTTCGATGTTTCAGCGCACCGGCGAAAAAAGGGCATCTTTCATCCGACAATCGCGCACGACGTCCTGACCGCAGGGCACCGGCTCCAAGGCCCGCGAGAGGCAAATGCGGGCCTCCTGTATCTGGTCGTTTCGGCAGGTGATGGTGACACCATCCGGTTCCATGTCCGCATTGGCCTTCAGAAAGGCCTCTTCGACCACGGAGGCGGGCAGTTTCACGGTGCGCGCCAGTTTGCGGAAAATCTCGGGCCGGGTGACGCGGGCATAGGCGTCACGTGATAGGGTATAGTAGGCCGACGCGGACAGCCCGGTGCAGGTGCCGTGTTTCTTCCATTGGTGCCAGGCCAGGCCGCTGGTGCCCATGATGTCGGCCATGTCACGGGTCATCGCGCGCGATGGAGGCCGCTCGGCGGTTTGGCAGAACGCAGGGTAGCCGCGGTGAAATTGCGGCCAGAGCCCGTGCAGGATCCAGCCATGGCCGGTGCCGGATGCACATTGCGGAGAGTTGCGCGCGTCACCTTCGCGCAGGCACCAGTTGGGCGACCAACTGAGTGAAAGGACATAGTAGTCAAAGTCGCCCGCGCGTTCGCCTTCGGCCGCCGCCGACATGCCGATGAGCCCAGCCAGAAGGCTGGCGAAGAGGATACGCATTGGGTCTTTCCTTATCATCCGCATCCCAGTATAAGGCCGCCAAGTTCCCCGACAATGGAAACCGTTTCGGAAAATCCGAGACAGCCTTTTCAGGCAACGGGAAAATTGCGTTTTCGAAGGAGAGTTCCACAATGGCAAAACCGATCATGGCCAAGGCCACCGCTGTCTGGCTGGTGGACAACACCACCATCAGCTTCAAGCAGATCGCAGATTTCGTCGGCATGCATGAGCTGGAAGTGCAAGGCATTGCTGACGGTGATGTGGCCCAGGGCGTCAAAGGCTTTGACCCCATTGCCAACAACCAGCTGACACAGGAAGAGATTGATGCCGCGCAGGACAATCCGCTGCACAAGCTGAAGCTGAAGTTCAACGCAGCAGCCCAGGGCGAGGAAAAGCGCCGTGGTCCGCGCTACACCCCGCTGTCCAAGCGCCAGGACCGTCCCGCATCAATCCTGTGGCTGGTGAAGTTCCACCCCGAACTGACCGATGGGCAGATCGGCAAGCTGGTGGGCACCACCAAGCCGACCATTCAGGCCATCCGGGAGCGCACCCATTGGAACATCTCAAACATTCAGCCCATCGA
>CAYUSM010000531.1:0-2117 GCA_964447345.1 uncultured Sulfitobacter sp.
TGTCGCAGTAAAGGTTTTCATCGGTGTTTCCTGTTTAACGGTGATCGGGGCCGCACAAAGGCGGCACGCATCAGTGATGGGCGGGTTATAAGGGTTGCGCAAACAACGTCAAGCGCACCAAACAGGAATTAAATGTTCAAAAACAACATCCTACAAATTAGGTATAATAATACCCCACATCAAACGCTTATTTGGTCGGGCGGATTGTCCAGCATGTTGCGCAGCTTCTCCATCGCGGCCTCAAACCGCTGAAAAGACACAGCCCCATTGATGGCCATGCGGACCGCATGCGGGCTTGGCGCATCGCGTCCAGCAAACTCCTCTGCCGCGCGAACCTGAATGCCTTGCTTCTCTGCCGCCTGACAGAATGCAGAGGCGCGCCAACCCTGTGGCAGATGAAGCCAAAGGAACGGCACATCCCGCCGCCACAGCAGATTGAAGCTGCCAAGCGTGTTCACAGCGATTTTCACGTATTCCTCGACGCCCAGCCGGGAGCGCTCCATGATCTCGGGCAATTGGGGATGCGACAGCAGGGCTGCTGTCAGGTCGATCATCGGTGTCGCCAATCCAAAAAACCCATGCTCGGCCGAGCGATGCAGCGCCCCAGACATCCCGCGCGGCCCAATGGCACAACCAATCCGCAGCGCGGGTGTGATGGATTTCGACAGCGAACTGACGTACCAGCCACGCTCCGGCGCCAGACAGCGATAGCCATCACCCTCCGCACGGCCCATGCGGTAACAATCATCTTCCAGGATTTGCAGATCCGCCTTGCGCGCCACCTTCACCAGTTCATGCCGTCGCGCCATCGGCGTGAAGCCGCATGTGGGGCTATGTACTTCGGGTGAGGTACAAAGGACCTGCGCCTCAGGATGCCGCTCGGCTGCTGCAGCCAGCGCTTCGGGGATGATCCCGTCTTCGTCACAGGCGATGGAGACCACCTCTGCACGCACCAGCTCTGCCGCGCGGCGGAAGCCGGGATAGGCCAGTTCCTCGACAAAAATAGTGGGCCGCCTGCCCCTGAGTATGGTTTGAAAGACCAGCAGAATGGCATTCTGTCCACCGTGCGACAACACGATATCATCCGATGAGATAGGTCCAATCGGTGCGCCCTGAAGCCATTTCACCATCGCCTCGCGCGCAAGCGTCGCACTGCGCCGGGACGGGTAGTGCATGACGCCCGAGGGCGGATCTTGCGCGATCTCTGCCAGAAGATGCCGGATCAACTCGGCCTGTCCCCCGTTTGGCAAATGTGGCGAGAAAAGATTGACCGTCTCGCCGCCACTCCCAGAGTTGTGCCGAACGGAGTCAATCTCGATCAGGTTCAGCGGTATCGGTGGGGTATTATCCTCCATCACCACCTTGGGGTCTGCCACAAAGGTCCCGCGCCCGACCTCCGCCTGCAGCACACCGCTATCCGTGAGCACCGTGTAGGCCCGTGCCACAGTCCCAGGTGTGATCTTGAGCTGCCAGGCCAAATCGCGCACCGGAGGCAGCTTTTCACCAATCTGTAACCCCCCGACAGCAATTTGGTCACGTATCATTGTAACAACCGCTTTGTACTTTGGTTTAGCGGTATCAATGGCATCCGGAGACCAAATTGTATCCATTACAATGTTTCCCTAGCGGCTTTGTATCAATCTTTGTATCTTATTATTGTAGCAAACAGCTATATTGTGTCAATACAATTGTGAAGTAAGGAGATTTCCCATGGCACACGCAAGATCGATCCCGACCGACACCCTGAGTGTTCTTTCCCAGCCCGGCACGCCCCTTGCCGCGCGTCTGGCGGTCACATTCGCGGTCTTGGTGACGAAATGGGCCACTCACCGCCGCACACGGCTCGCCCTCTCCCGGCTTGAGCCATGGCAGCTGCGTGACGTGGGACTGACACCGACGGAGGCCGACTTTGAATCCCGTCGTGTGTTCTGGCGGTCGTGACATCCCCGTTGACGACCGTCAGACCTCTTCTAACTGGGCCGGGATTTCCCGGCCCATTTTTCATCCCATGCTCTTGGGTGGAATGGCATAGGTCAGGCTGGCCCGCGCCACAGGCTGATCCATCCCTTCGGAAAAAAGCAGCACATCCGTGACCGACAGCTGTTTGCCCAGTTTCA
>CAYUSM010000532.1:0-2111 GCA_964447345.1 uncultured Sulfitobacter sp.
GCCAACGAAGTGGTCTGGCGCACCATGTCCACCGACGCCTGGGTCAAGATCGAGACCTTCGGCTTTCCGATCCTGATGTTCCTTTTCCTGTGGAGCCAGATCGTCGCGCTGGAAAAGTATACAGAGACGGATGGGGCGGAGGAGTGACCGGCATTTTTGAAAATGCCGGTGCGATTTCTTTGAAGAAATCGGCGCAGGTCTGAAACTGTCACACAAACGCGCGACGGTGTTGACGTGCCAGATCGCAAGCCCTAAGGAAAAGACGTGGCGATTTGTAACCGGATTGCGGGCCACGCGGGCCAGACCCGTAAAAACTGCTAAAAGGTCAGGATGAAAGCCCCCTTTCGCTTGACCGCGTCTGGGGTTTTTTATTGCCCGGCCTTTAGGCCGGGGTCGGAAGGATCAGGAATATGAGCGACGATTGGAACAAGGCCACCAAGGCAGTGCACGGTGGTGTCCGACGCAGCCAATACGGCGAAGTGTCCGAGGCGATCTTTATGACGCAGGGCTTTGTCTACGACAGTGCCGAGGCCGCAGAGGCGCGGTTTGAGCAGGCAGGGCCGGATGAGTTCATCTATGCCCGCTACGGCAACCCTACGGTGGCCATGTTTGAGGAGCGTATTGCTGGTCTAGAGGGCACTGAAGATGCCTTTGCTACGGCCTCTGGCATGGCAGCGGTCAACGGCGCGATGATGTCGCTTCTTAAGGCGGGTGATCACGTTGTGGCGGCGCGGGCACTGTTTGGCTCCTGTCTTTACATCGCAGAGGAAATCCTGCCGCGCTTTGGGGTGGAAGTGACCTTTGTTGATGGTAGCGATCTTGGTCAGTGGGAAGCGGCAATCCGGCCCGATACGCGAGCAATCTTCTTTGAGTCCTTGTCGAATCCTGCATTGGAACTGGTTGATATTGAAGCAGTTTCCCAGTTGGCACATGCGCAGGGGGCTTTGGTTGTTTGTGACAATGTGTTTGCCACACCGGTCTACTCGAACGCCGTCGCCCAAGGTGCTGATCTGATTATCTATTCTACAACCAAGCACATCGATGGTCAGGGACGGGCGTTGGGTGGCGTCATCCTTGGAACTAAGGAGATGATCCGAAAAACGGTCGAGCCCTACATGAAGCATACGGGTGGATCGATGAGCCCCTTCACGGCATGGATCATGCTCAAGGGGCTTGAGACGATGCGCCTGCGGGTGCGTGAGCAAGCCGCAACGGCTGCCAAGCTCGCTACAGCGCTTGAAGGGCACGACAACCTCAGCCGCGTCATTTATCCCGGTCTGCCGAGCCATCCGCAGCATGATCTGGCCAGCCGCCAGATGGGGTCTGGCGGCACGATGCTGGCGATTGAAGTCAAAGGCGGTAAGCAAGCAGCATATCGATTCCTGAATTCCTGCAAAATTGGGCTGATTTCCAATAATCTAGGGGATGCCAAGACCATTCTGACACCGCCCGCCTTCACCACACACCAGCGGCTGCCTCAGGATCAAAAGGATGCCTTGGGGATTACACCCGGTTTGGTGCGCATTTCAGTCGGTCTTGAGGACGCTGACGATCTGCTGCGTGATTTTCTGCAGGCGCTTTCGGGCTGAATTTGTCGGTTTTGCAGGAACTTAGGGCGGTCATCATGAGGTATGTCATATCTTAATTGGTAATCCGCATACCGCACCCTAAGTATGGTCTGCACACCGATGAGGGGGAGTTAAGCCCATGAATGCAATCACTTCCGTTGAAAAGGCACCGGAGCGGTCCGAGGCTCAAGAAGCACTTGCGACATTGAAAGCCTGGGCGGCCGGCGCGACAGAAGCGGAGATTGAGGCGCTTGATCCAGCGGTGGCGCGTCTGCTGGCGACCAGCGAAGGGTATCCCGAGTTCAACCGGACTTATCCGGAGGATTTTGCCGTTGGCGATGGATACAAAAGCACTCTCCCGGATTTGCAGAACGGGCCATCCAGTTTGATCCGCGGTGCCAAGCAGCAGATCCAGCACGTCGGCATATCCAACTTTCGCCTGCCGATCGGGTTTCATACCCGTGACAACGGTGATCTGACACTTGAGACTTCAATCACCGGGTCCGTCAGCCTTGAGGCGGACAAGAAGGGCATCAACATGTC
>CAYUSM010000533.1:0-2109 GCA_964447345.1 uncultured Sulfitobacter sp.
TTGGAATGGGCCAGCCGGATGGCACCGGTGACGTGGTAGTTCATGGGATAGTCCACGTCATCGGCCAGCGTGCGGTACATCGACAGGGAATAGCGCTGCATGTTCATCACGGCCCAGGAACCGGCAAAGTTCGGGCAGTTACCGGCGGCATGCCAGGTTGAGCCTGCTGTCAGCTCGTTCTTTTCCAGAAGCACGCAGTCTTGCCAGCCCGCCTTGGCCAGATGATAAAGTGTCGATGTACCGACGACACCGCCGCCGATGATGACCACGCGGGCCGTTGTGGGGAATTCAGCCATGATATGCTCCGTTATTGTGCGTGCTGCGGCAAACCGTCAGCGATGTCGTAATAGTCGCCCTTGTCGGCGACAAAGATGTGTTTCCCGGTCGTGATACCAGTCGGTGCCTCCAGCGCGCCGGACATGACAGACACCGCGCCGTTGTCGTCCTCGTGTCGCCAGAACAGCGAAGATCCGCAGATGTTGCAGAATCTACGTTCGGCCTTGGGCGAGGATGGGTACCACTGCAAGCTGTCGTCACGCGTGATTTTAAGCTGTTCTGGTCCGACCTGCGTCGCTGACACGTAATGCCGGCTGGTCTTGCGGCATTGCTTGCAGTGACAGGCAACCGATGCGCGCAGCGCGCCATGCAATTCAAACGTGACCCCCTCGCACAGACAGCTTCCCTGGATCATTTTATGCCCTTCCCGGTGTTGAGCTGCTGCCCAGCAACACGCCGTAGATGACGAAACAGACCGACATCACACGCCGGAACCAGACGTTGAAAATCGCACCAACCGCCGCACGCCCAATGCCTGCGCCCAGTGCTGTGAACCCGGAGTAGATGATCGCCGTTATGATCAACGTGGTGGGCATGATGACTGTCATCTGGGACCAGATTGGCACCTCGGGCTGCACGAACTGGGAAAACGCGGCGAGATATCCGGCAATGCTTTTGGGATTGATGGTCGCGATGGCGAGGCTGCGCAGGTAAATGCTGTGCGCCGGTCGCACCTGCACCTTTGGCTGTGTCCGGGCCATCAGCCAACCGCGGACGCCAAGATAGATCAGGAACGCCGCACCGATGTATTTTGCGATGGTAAACGCTGTCTCGGAGGTCGCAATCAAGGCGGTGATGCCAAAGGCCGACAGGATCAGGAACAATGTCGCCTGCGTCAGGATCGCCAGCACACCCACAAGTGCGCGCCGGAAGCCCAGTGTCATGCCGTTGTTGATGCAATTGACCGCGTTGGGCCCTGGCGTGGTCACAAAGACCACCCAGAACACTGCGAATATGACCCAGGCCTCGAAACTCATCTCTCAATACACCGGCGGTGCGATGACCCAGATGGCCACGGCAGGTTCATTATGTGGGTTGGCCCAGCGGAAGGCCTCACCACGGATACGGAAACTGTCGCCCGGGTTGATGTGGTGGGTCACATCCTTAATCTCGATATCGAGCTTGCCGGACAGCAGATAGCCAACCTCCTGCGTCGGCCGCGTGACCTTGTCCTTGATACGGCTGTGGGGCGCAAAAGTGGAATGCACCATCTCAAAGTCGTCGGTCAGATCCGGTGACAGCAGTTCCTCCACCAACCCCTCGACATGCGAGCCGATGGGCCGCCGGGCATCCGCGCGCACGATGTAATCCGCCTCATGCACGGGGGCCGCCGCCCGCCGGAACAGCATGGAGACCGAAACATCCATTTTTTCCGCGATGTCCCGCAGGTCGGTGATGGAAGGTTCAGAGATGTTGCGCTCAACCTGGCTCAGCCATCCGACAGATCGGCCCAACTGATCAGCCATATCACTGAGCGTCAGCCCACGCCGTTTGCGCAGCGCACGCAGATCAGCGCCGAGCGTATCCGGTGCATCTGGTGTGCTGTGCTGCATGGCGATTCCGTGAAAATTCTTCCCTGAATTTCACGATCATCGATTCTCGTGAAAAAATCCAGTATTATTTCACGGCGCTAAAGACCTTTTCGAGCATTTTGCCCAATTCTTCTGCATCATCTTGCGTGAAAGCATCGGGTTGGTCGCTGTCGATGTCAAAGACAGCAATCAACCGGCCTGCCCCGTCAAAGACGGGCAAGACCAATTCCGAACGTGTTGA
>CAYUSM010000534.1:0-2106 GCA_964447345.1 uncultured Sulfitobacter sp.
GTCCCTCTCGAAATAAACCGCCAATGGAGCACTGCTCTTGGCCCTGGCCGTGGCAATACTTCTCACCGGCGCGACCTTTGTCGCGGATGTGAAGTCTACCGGGCTTTATGCCTCGGACCCCGAGCTGCAGAAGTATGACGTAAAGGCCGACTACTGGAAGACCGGCCATTCCCACATGAAACGGCGGGTCAAGGAGGTTGGCGCGCTGGCGGGGTTCGAAAAGTCGGGCCACTACTTTCTGGCCGAGCCCATCGGCCGCGGCTACGACTGCGGGATGCGCGTGGCGGTTGAGATCTGCAAGCTGATGGACCGGAACCCGGACATGTCGATGTCCGACCTGCGCCGTGCTCTGCCCCAGACATGGTCCACCCCCACGATGTCGCCCTATGCCTCGGATGAGGAAAAATATGACATCCTCGCCCGCCTTGTGGACAAGCTGGTGGCAAAGCATGAAGCAGGTGAGCAGATCGCGGGCCGTGCCATCAAAGAGGTCGTCACCGTCAACGGCGCCCGGGTAATCCTCGACAACGGGGCCTGGGGCCTGGTGCGCGCCTCATCGAACACGCCAAATCTGGTGGTGGTCTGCGAAAGCCCGACGTCCGAGGACGAAATGCGCGCAATCTTCGCCGATATCGACGCGGTCATCCGCACCGAACCCGGCGTGGGCGATTACGACCAGACCATCTGACTCTTTTTGGCCAAATCAATTCCCGGGGTCTGGGGCAGAGCCCCAGAAGTCCGATTTGGCGAAGACAAATCCATAAAATCGCATGCGCGCTTTGCGCGCTCAATCCGCCAATGCGGCCGCGCAGAACGCCGCGATCAATGCCGCATCCTTGACGCCCGGCGCGGACTCAACGGCTGAGGCCACATCAACCTGACGCGCACCGGTCATGGCGATTGCCTCGCCCACATTCTCTGCCGTCAGCCCGCCAGCCAGCATCCAGGGCACCGGCCAGCGGCGGCCCGCAATCAGCCGCCAGTCAAAGGCCAGACCGTTTCCGCCGGGCAGCACCGCATCTTTGGGCGGCTTGGCATCCACAAGGATCTGATCGGCTACCTGCATGTAGGCATCCAGTTTCGGCAGATCACCAGCATCCGCCAGCCCCACAGCTTTCATCACCGGCAGGCCGTGGCGCGCCTTGATCTCGGACACCCGGTCCGGGGCTTCCTTGCCGTGCAGCTGGATCATGTCGATGGGCACATCCGCCAAAAGCGCGTCAAGCTCGGCATCCGTTGGGTTGACCACCAAGGCCACCTTGCAGATGCCCTCATCAACATCTGATGCAAGGGAGGCTGCTGTCGCCAGATCGACTGAGCGGGGGGACTTGGCAAAGAAGTTGAAGCCGACGTATCGCGCCCCGGCGCGCACCGCCGCAGCGATATCGGCGGGGGTCTTCACCCCGCAAATCTTCACATTCACATGGGAGGGCATGGGCGCCTCAGCTGGCCTCGTCCAGAAGGGCGAGCACCTCGTCCTTGCCCTGATGCTTTTCGCCTTTCAGGCGCGCAACTTCACGCTCCAGTCTGCGGGTCTCGCGCGCCAGCCGTGCTTTCTCTGCCCGTTCGCCGTATTCGCGAATCCATTCCCAGATGAAGCCGACCAGAAGCCCTGCCACGATGCTGCCAAGGATCACCAGAAAGAGCGGCAGGTTCACAGAAGGATTCACCGCAAACCAGCCCGCGACCTCTTGCGGCAGTACCTGCAACGTCACCATGTCGCGGTTCGCAAGGGCAACAGAAATAAGCGCCACCGCGAAGATGGCGATGCAAAGATAACGTACGTAGCGCATCAGCTTTTCCCGTTCAGCCTGTCCCGCAACAGTTTACCGGTTTTGAAAAACGGGACGTGTTTCTCTTCCACGTGAACGGTTTCACCCGTCCGGGGGTTCCGTCCGACCCTCGCATCCCGCTTCTTGACGGAAAACGCGCCAAATCCGCGCAGCTCCACCCGGTTGCCCTTGGACATGGCCCCGGTAATTTCGTCGAAAATGGTATTCACGATCCGTTCGACATCGCGCTGGTAGAGGTGTGGGTTGTCATCCGCAATTTTCTGGATGAGTTCTGACCGGATCATTTGTTATCCCCCCGCGAGATTTATTGTTG
>CAYUSM010000535.1:0-2097 GCA_964447345.1 uncultured Sulfitobacter sp.
GCCGCGCGGCCCGCTTTCGCGGCCCACGGGTTTGAGGTCATCATGGAGGAAACTGTTCAGATGGGCTCGGAAACACTCGTCCGGTTTGAAATGAAAAAGCGGCTTTAGCCTCTCAGTCAGCCAAAGATACGCGACATGCCGAACCAGCGACCAGGCGCACAGGGCGTGCGGTCATTCTCGACCGGCTTCTGCTGGGCGAGTGTCGACAGGGTGCGCTTGACCTGATTGAGACGCGTGTTTGCCGCCGTGCCACCGGCTGTCGCCTGCACGTGAAGGATCTTGGACTGCGTGTGCAATGCAGCCTCGATTACCGCGAATTCTTCTGCGCTGATTTCCAGCTTTTGTTGTCTAGCGGGCATGTCTTATCCTTTACCAATGCCCCCTATGTAGGGTGCATGTACCTGTTACGCTAGAAGGGACCGTGCGGATCACTCAGATGTGTGTTTTCGTGCGAGAATTTCCGCCGACGGGCTGCAAATGTTTCTTTGCGTTTTTGAGCACAGCTGCGGTCAGCGGGGCGAGTGCGGGGGCCATCACACGTGTGATTTGCCAATAAAGCGGGACATCCAGCGGCAGCTTCGGATCAAGCGCAATCAGTTGCCCCTTGGCCAGATGCTCCCGCACGAGGCTCTCGGGGTTCATGCCCCAGGCCAACCCCTTCAGTGCCGCATCCACGAAGGCATGGGTGGAGGGCATCTGATGGCTGGGCGGGTGCAGAACCTTTCCGGTCTTCTCCGTCACCCAGCGCGATTGTAGCTGATCCTTTGGCGTGAAGGTCAGCATCGGCGCTTTGGCAAGGCTTTCTGCCGTGACACCGCGGGCGAAGTATCGCTGCATGAACGCGGGACTTGCCGTGGCGACATAGCGGAGCGCGCCAAGGGGATGCAGGTCGCAACCGCGTACCGCGCGCGCATGCCCGGTGACCGCCGCGCTGACCGCCCCGCGTTTCAGCCAGTCATCCGCCGTATCCTGATCGTCAATCCGCAGATCGAACAGCATGTCGGGTGCATCGGCGAAAGCCGGGATGAGCCAGGTGGCAAGACTGTCTGCGGGCACGGCTAGCGTGAGCCGGGCAGGCGGCCCCTTTGACGGTGCCAGTTCCCCCAGCGCCTGCGCTTCCAGCAAGGCGACGTCTTCGGCGTGTTTTGCCAGCCGCGCGCCAAGCGGGGTCGGCGTACAGGGCTGGCTGCGATGCACCAGCGTAGCACCCACCTGTTCCTCCAGCGCCTTGAGGCGCTGTGAGATGGCCGAGGGCGTGACGTTCAGCGCGCCCGCAGCAGCGTCAAAACTGCCAAGCCGCAGAATGGCGGCCAATGCGGCGAGTTGTGTCTGATCAATCGGCATAAGTTCAGCTAATCTACAGTAATGAACTTTAACTGGATTAATGTGAGGTTGCCGCATAGTCAAACGACACCTTATGCGGACTGATATCTATGCTTACCTCCTTCCTGCCAGGCTTTGTGCTCAGCCTTACCTTGATCGTCGCCATCGGCGCGCAGAATGCCTTCGTGTTACGGCAGGGGCTCCGCCGCGAGCATGTGTTCTGGGTCTGTCTGACCTGTGGGTTGTCCGATGCCATTCTGATCGTTGCAGGGGTGGCCGGGATCGGCGCACTTTCCGAAGCCATGCCGTGGTTTGAAACCGTGATGCGTTATGGTGGCGCGGCGTTCCTGATCTGGTACGGCTGGCTCAACGCGCGGTCTGCATGGCGGGGCGGGGCGGTGCTGGATACATCCGGGGCGAGCACGCAAAGCCTGACCAAGGCGATCCTCACCTTGCTGGCGCTGACCTGGCTCAACCCCCATGTCTATCTCGACACCGTTGTGCTGATCGGTTCCATCTCGGCCCAGTATCCAGACCGGCTTGCCTTTGGCACGGGTGCCGTTCTGGCCAGCATCAGTTTCTTTTTCACGCTGGGGTACGGCGCGCGGTTGGTCACACCCATCTTTGCGCGCCCCAGAAGCTGGCAAATCCTTGACGCCGTCATTGCCCTGACGATGTGGGCCATCGCGGCAAAACTTTTGCTCATGTGACCTTGCGCTTCGGCGGTGCGGCGCTCACTAAAGAGCCATGAGCACTGCCGCGCCTTCCCGCCCG
>CAYUSM010000536.1:0-2095 GCA_964447345.1 uncultured Sulfitobacter sp.
CGATCCGCAACACCAAGCGCGGCCAGCCCCCCAAACGCAAGAAACACAACTGGATCCACGGCCTGCCGTTCAAGATGCGCTTTCGCGTGTCGGGGCTGTACATCTCTGTCATCCCGCCCGTTCTGGTTGGGATCAGCGTCGGCATTCTGGCCGCGATCATGGGTGTGGGCGGTGGATTCATCATGGTACCCGCGATGATCTACCTTCTGGGCATGCCCACGAAGGTCGTGGTCGGGACCTCGCTTTTCCAGATCATTTTCGTGACCGCCTTCACCACCATGCTGCACGCCACGACAAACTACACCGTGGACGTCGTCCTGGCCGTTTTGCTGCTGGTTGGTGGTGTGATTGGCGCGCAGGTTGGTACGCGCATCGGCGTCAAGATGAAGGCCGAACAGCTGCGTATCCTGCTGGCCATGATGGTGCTTGCGGTCTGCGGCAAGCTGGCGCTGGACCTTCTTTTGCAACCTTCTGAGCTCTACTCGCTCGGCGCGGCCGGGGGGCACTGATGCGCTTCTTGGTGCTTGCCCTGACGATGCTGATCGCGCTGCCTGCGCTCGCCGAAGACATCGTGCTGGGGCTCTCCAAGGACACCGTATCGATCAATACCAGCTTTGACGGCTCGGAGATCCTGATCTTTGGCGCGGTCAAGCGCGAGGCGCCAATTCAGGACGACCCACGAATGCAGGTCATCGTGACAGTCTCTGGACCGTCCGAACCAATCACGGTGCGCCGCAAGGAAAAGCGCTTTGGCATCTGGGTGAATACCGATGCTGTCGAGGTAGACCGCGCGCCCAGCTTTTATGCGGTTTCCACCAGCACCCTACTGGGCCTGTCGCTCAGCAACACCGAAGACATCCGCCACAAGGTTTCCATCCCTCGTGCGATCCGGTCCGTTGGCGCGCCGATGAACATCATGGACAGCGAAAGCTTCACCGAGGCCCTGATCCGCATCAAGAAACGCTCGGGCCAATATCAGCTGAACGAAGGCACCGTCAGCGTGGATGAGCAAACGCTCTTTCGCACGCGGATCGAATTGCCTGCGGCACTGACCGAAGGTGACTACCAGACCCGTATCTTTCTGACGCGCGGCGGCGAAGTGATCTCGAAATACGAGACCAGCATCTTTGTCCGCAAAGTTGGACTGGAACGTTGGTTGTTTACTCTAAGCCGCGAAAACGCGTTTCTCTATGGCCTGATGTCGCTTGCCATCGCGATTGCCGCAGGCTGGAGCGCATCGGCCGTGTTCTCCGTCTTCCGGCGGTGATCACCGCATCTGCTGCGCCCAGCTGATTGCATCCTCCAGCCGGTCGTTTCCCCAGAAAATCTCGCCATCTTCTGTGCGCCAGGTGGGTGCGCCGAAAATGCCAAATTCACGCGCGTCATCGGTAGATTGCCGCAAAGCGTCCTTGACCACCTGGCCCGTCGCATCAGCCAACACGCGCTCGGGGTCTTGACCAAGGCCACTCACAATCCCCGCCAGAAGCTCCGTGTCCGAGATCGTAGCGCCCTCTGCAAACTGGGCGCGATAGACGGCGCAGCTGAACGCTGCGCGCACTCCGTCATCCGGCAAAGCAGTCGCCACCCGTGCCGCCAGCAAACCGTTCTGAGGGAAAGGGTGGGGCCGCTGGAAGGGCAGTTTGAGGCCGTCGCATGTCCGCTCAAGGTCTCGCCACATATAGGCCCCCTTGGCAGGCTGCAGATTGAAGGGTGAGGTCTGCCAACCCAGATCGCCAAAGATCGGTCCAAGCAAGAAGGGCCGCCAGATGATATCTATGGCATTGGCCTTCGCCACCTCCCCCACCCGCATCGCCGCCGGGTAGGAATAGGTGCTCGCAAACTCGTACCAGAACTCAAGCCTGGGCCGATCTGCAGTGCCGTGCATGGCTATCCCCGCCCCACATAGGGCATCCGGTTGGCCATCACCGTCATGAAAAGCACGTTGGCGTCCTTGGGCATCTGGGCCATATGCAACACCGACCGCGCCGCGTTCTCTACGGCCATTGTCTCCGTCTGCGGGCTGCGCTTTTTCAGCTCTGCCACCATATCCGTCTCGGCATTGCCGATGTCGATCTGGCCGCAGGCGATGTCATGC
>CAYUSM010000537.1:0-2092 GCA_964447345.1 uncultured Sulfitobacter sp.
TTTCCCGCTGCAAGGCAGAGTTCAATGCGCGGAGTTTGGCCGATTCACGCTGAAATATGGCCAAGCGTCCCGCGGTGCGGCGGCTCAGGAAATAGAAGGTCAAGGCCAGCAGAATCGCGAATGCCATCACTTCCAGCGCCAAAACCCCGTTCACGCGTTCCCGCACGGAGGTGTAGGTCGTGTAGCTGACAATCCGCCAACCCCGGTGCGGCACCCGCTTTTCGAGCCGCATCACCGCCTCGCCCTGCAGGTAGGCGTCAGGTGGCAACGCAGTCCAGTCCGCGGTGGCCTGGATGGCCCGTTCGATGGCTGTCTGCGGTGTATGGTTGGCCAAAGCCTCGGGTTCGGTCAGCCCACGCCAACGCGGGGATGTGGCCAGAATGATCTTGCCGGCACTGTCCATCACGACAACCGCATCCGAAATTCCGGCCCAGGATCGTTCAAACTTCTGCAGGTCTACTTCAACTGCGATCACACCCAGCGTGTTGCCGCCGGATTGGATGCGCCGGGAATACATAAAGGAATAGCCCCCCGCTTCCCGCTCGATGACCGTAAAGATCGTCGCATTGGACCGGATGGCATCGACGAAGTAAGGCTCAGAGCGATGCGCTGACCCCAAGCGATTCCGGTCCGTCGCCGCAACCGTGCGTCCGTCGATGTCATAGAGCATCAGGGAGGCAGCACCGATTTCCTCAACGAAGGAGATCAGGCGCTGCGTGGAGAGCGAGTAATCCGCGCCGTCCAGCGCAGCAATCAGGCTGGGATCGCGCGCCAACAGCTGCGGCACGATGGCGTTTTGGCGCAGCTCCGCCATCAGGTTGCCGCTGTAGAGCAAGATCCTCTGCTCCGCCCGATTGCGGGTATTTTCTGTAAACCTGTCGGTCAGCAGCTTGTTGGTGACCGAAATCACGATCACCGCGATGATCATCAACAGGGCAATGGCCAGTCGCACACGCCACGATACGGTCAGGGCAGGCTTGGTTTCCGAGGTATCGCTCATTGCGGCAGACTACGCGTCCACTGCCGTTGGCTCAAGTCACGCCGACGTCAGCGCGCCCGCCAATGCGCGAAAGAGCGCCGCCCCATCGGTGCCGCCATGGCCAGCATCCGCCGCTCTTTCAGGGTGCGGCATCATCCCCAACACGCGCCGGTTTTCTGACAGGATACCTGCGATGTCCGCCTGCGCACCGTTGGGGTTGTCGGTGTAGGTAAAGGCAACCCTGTCTTCGCCTTGCAGCCGCGCGATGGTCTCTGCATCCGCAAAGTAATTGCCATCGTGGTGCGCAATCGGGATGTCGATGACATCGCCTGCGTTGTAGCCGATGGTGTAGTCGCTGTTCGATGTTTCCACCTTCAGCCCGACCGTCTTGCAGATGTACTTGAGGCCCGCGTTGCGCAGCAACGCACCCGGCAGCAAACCAGTCTCGGTCAGCACCTGAAAGCCGTTGCAAATGCCCATGACATAGCCACCGCGTTCCGCATGCGCCTTCACCGACTTCACAATGGGCGACTGTGCGGCAATCGCTCCGCAACGCAGGTAGTCCCCGTAAGAGAACCCGCCCGGAATGCCAACGATATCAACGTTGTCCGGCAGCGTGCTGTCCTTGTGCCAGACCATCTGGACATCCGCGCCCGCCGCTTCAAAAGCAACGGCCAGATCACGGTCACAGTTCGATCCGGGGAAAACAACAACCGCTGCGCGCATCAGGACATCTCCACCGAGTAGGATTCAATTACCGTATTGGCGAGCAGCCTTTCACACATCGCGGTGACATCCGCTTCGGTTGTTCCATCCGCCAGGTCAAGCTCGATCACCTTGCCCTGCCGCACGCTGTTGACCCCGTCAAAGCCCAACGCGCCAAGCGCGTGGTGCACCGCCTCGCCCTGCGGGTCGAGCACACCGTTCTTCAACATCACATGTACCCGTGCCTTCATGGTGCCACCCCCTGCTTCATCTTTCCAATACAATTCAAACCCGACATCGGCCTCAGTTGATGAGTGTCGGTTTGGTGATCGGCGCCGATGTCTTGGGCATCACACCCAGCCGCCGTGCCACTTCGGTGTAGGCGTCGGTCAGCGATCCCAGATCGCG
>CAYUSM010000538.1:0-2089 GCA_964447345.1 uncultured Sulfitobacter sp.
TTTTCGGTGCTGGAGTATGGTGTGGTCAGCCGCGCCTCGCTCACCGTCATCACAGGTGAGGTTGGCATGGGCAAAACCACCCTTGTTCAGGCCTTGCTGGGGGCCATTGAAGAGAGTGTGACTGTTGGGCTGGTCTCAAACATTCATGGTGGCCAGGGGGCGCTGCTGCGGTGGGTTCTGAATGCTTTCAGTATCCCTGTTCCGGCAGATGCGGATTATGTAACGCTCTTTCAGACCTTGCAGGACTTCGTCCTGACCGAATATGCGGCCGGGCGGAATGTCTTGCTGATCGTCGATGAAGCGCAAAACCTCCAGATGGATACGCTCGAAGAGCTGCGGCTGCTCACGAATATCAATTCAGGCAAGGATGAGCCTTTGCAGATCATCCTCGTGGGCCAGCCCGAATTGCGCGACACGCTGAAGATGCCGGAATTGCATCAACTTGCGCAACGGGTCATGGCGACATACCATCTTGAGCCAATGTCACTGATATCGACGGTGAAATACATCACACATCGGCTGCAACATGCGGGTGGCACAGGGCAGGAATTCACCGAAGACGCCATTCGCCGTATCTACGATGAGGCCCGCGGGATCCCGCGACTGGTCAATAAGCTCTGCGACCTTGTGCTTGTCTATGCCGCCAGTACGCAGGAAAAACAGGTGGATATCGCTACTGTCCGGGAGGTGCTGAGCGACGGGTTGGTCTTTCAATCAGGGCGTCCCGCCCTCCTGCTCACCACCCAGATCGCCGGTCCCAGAAAGGCTGCGGAATGACCCTCGATCTTAGCTTTTACTGGGCTCTATTGTTGCGCCGCCTGCCGGTGATGATCCTCTTTGTGTTGCTGTTCTCGGGACTGGGGGTTGTCACTGCGCTGCAACTGCCAAACGTCTATTCCACATCTGCCCGGCTTTTGGTCGAGGAGTCACTCATCCCTGACAGCATGGTGTCATCAACCGTGCGCACCAGCGCGGTGGAGCAGCTGGAGATCATTGAGCAAAGGCTACTGACCCGCGCCAAACTGATCGATATCGCCAATCAATTCGATGTCTTTGAAAACCTGAACCAAATGGAGCGGGACAATGTCGTCACAGCGATGCGCGCTGCGACAACCATCAGACGGTCCCGCGGTGGCCGCAACAGCAACCTCGCTACGCTGATGACCATCAGTTTCGAAGCACGGACTCCCCAAATTGCTGCTGCTGTTGTGAACGAATATGTGACTTTGGTGTTACAGGAGAACGCAAGATTCCGGACGGCGCGAGCGGAAAACACGTTGGAGTTCTTCCAACAAGAGGTCCAGCAACTTGACAATGATCTTGACAGTCAAAGCGCAGCTATTGCCGTCTTCAAGGCCGAGAATGGCGACGCCTTGCCCCAGGATCAGCCATTCAGGCTGGGGCGGCGAGCATTGCTTCAAGAACGCCTCGGACTATTGGAACGAGATCTGAATTCCCTTGAACAGCGCCGTGAGAGCATCCTGCGCACATTCGAGGCTACGGGTAGCCTTGCGTCGCGCGATACAGACGACCAGCTGACATCCTATGAACAGCAATTGATCGTTAGCCGGGCCGAACTGCAGAACCTGCGGGAAAGCTATAACAACGACAATCCGATGATCATTCGGCTGGAAAACAGGATTGATCGTCTTGAAGCGATTGTGAGTGCTCAGAATGCTGTGAACACCGAGGATACTGAACAGACAGAGACCTCACCCGAAAAAATGATGTTAGACGCTACTCTAGCCGATATCGACAGTGAGGCGGAAGCCGTTCAGTCAGCGATTGAAAACACCACCGAAGAACTGGAAGATCTGCTTAAAAACATTGCTCAAAGCAGTTCTAATGCTCTTCAACTCGCAGAGCTTGAACGCGATTATGAAATCACCCAGACCCGCTATTCGGCAGCTGTCTCCAATCTCAATGCCGCGCGCATGAGCGAGAGACTGGAATCCACTGCCCAAGGGCAGCGGATCACTGTGATTGAGAGCGCCAGCGTACCGCGCGTACCAAGCGGGCCCGACCGGCTCCTGATCGGTGTGGCCTCAGTGGTTGCAGGCATAGGTCTCGCGGTAGGCTATTTCTTCCT
>CAYUSM010000539.1:0-2084 GCA_964447345.1 uncultured Sulfitobacter sp.
CGCGCCAGCACGGTCAGGTAATCGGCCATGATCTTGGGCCGGCCCAGTGACACCAGCGTCTGGCCCTGCAGATCGACCGGGCGCGCCAGCCCCGCAGGCACCGCGCGCCAGCGTTTGAGGCTGACCCGGCGCGCCGCCCAGAGGGCCGCAGGATAAAGCGCATCGCGCAGCCTGTTGGGTTTGGGAAAGCTGTAGCGCATGCGGATGGGGCTCGCCTCGCGCGGCAGACCGGGGTCAAGCACGCCGGTGGGGCTTGCGCTGCCGATGCGGGGGGTCACCTCAAAGAATTTCTCATGGGCGGGCGAGAAGATGACAAAGCGCACGTCTGCGTCAGACATGGCAAGCTCATAGCCCACCTCCATCACGGTGCGCGCAATACCGTAGTATTTGAACTTGAGCCCTGAGGTCAGGAATTGCTCGGAAAGGTCGTAATAAAGCACACCCATGAGCGCCTCTTAGAGCATGACGCGCGTCGGTGGAACCTCACAAGGCCCCCCATGCCGCCAGAAGATCACAGCAGCGCAAGAAATGGCGCATCCCCCTGTCCGGGCCGGAATAACTTTGCCTGTCGGGCAGGGGGGCTGGGGGTTGAGAAACACATCAATAGCCGTCAAGAGGGCGCGAGCAGTGCCGTAACAGATAAAAGTCCATGAAAACCTATTTCTTCGATGTCACCGATATTGTCCTTTACGTAGAGCGGGAGACAAGCATTTCGGGCATTCAGCGGGTGTCTTTCGAGGTGATCCGCAAGATGATCGCGCGGCATGGCAGGGCTGCGGTCCGGCTGGGCTATTGGGACCGGGTCAAGCGGGAGTATTTCACCATCCCGTCCGATTTCCTGGTCGAGATGGGCGAATTTGACCCCGATATCCTGAGTGCGGTGTTCTTTGGCAAGGGCGCGCGGTCCATCGAGGACACCCGCCCCACGCTGGAGCGCTACCGCAACCGGCCGCTGAAATACTGGTTTCATTTCCTGCGCCGCAGCTATCATGCGGCCCGGGGCAATCAGATGCATTTTGAACGGCACGGCTCCAGCCTGGCGGAATGGCAGGGCTTTGCCGCCAAATCCCAGATGGATCCGCATGCCTCTTACCGCGACATCCCGCGCGTGCCGATCACGAAGATCGCGCAGCGGGGGGATTCGCTCATGGTGATGGGGGCCACCTGGGCCATTGATGGCATAGACGAATGTTTTCAGGATCTTGCAGACAAGCAGGGTCTGGAAATCCGGCAGCTGATCCATGACCTCATCCCGATCCTTACGCCCTATCACGTGGCAAGCGAGTTTTCCGCGGAGTTCTACCGCTGGCTCAAGGCCTCCATGGGCTATTGCACCGGCTATCTGGCCAACTCAGAGAACACCGCGCGCGATCTGAAGGATTTTATGGCAGAGGTTGGCATCACCCGGCCCATTCAGGTGGTGCCTCTGGCCCAGGCCTTTAACGCCCCCTCCAAGACCCGCGATCTGTCGGCCCCGGCAGACAGCTACAAGGGGCGGCTGCAGCGCAGCCGCGGCATCCGGCGCGACATTCTCAACATGCAGAAAACCCCTTTCGTGCTGGTGGTGGGCACGATGGAGACGCGCAAGAACATCTGGCGTCTGGCGCAGGCCTGGCAGCGGCTCTCTCGCGAGGAGGGGCTGGCGGTGCCCAAGCTGATCTTTGCGGGCAAGCCGGGCTGGTTCAACGATGATTTCGAGGGTCTGATGGAGGCCACGGGCAATCTGGGCGGCTGGGTGCAATTTGCCGACAAGCCCAACGATACCGAGCTCGCCTTTCTTTACGAGACTTGTCTTTTCACCGCCATGGTCAGCTTTTACGAAGGCTGGGGCCTGCCCATTGGTGAAAGCCTGGCCTTTGGCAAGACGGCTGTGGTGGCCGAGAATTCCTCGATGCCCGAGGTGGGCGGCGACATGGTCGAATACTGCGACGCCCAGAGCCTCGACAGCATCCACGCCGCCTGCCGCAAGCTGATTGCGGAGCCCGCGCATCGTGAGATGCTGGAGGCGCGGATTGCGCAGGCCCGCTTGCGCGGCTGGGATGATGTGGCGGCGGATTTCGTGGCGGCGCTGGAGGGGTAGGGGG
>CAYUSM010000540.1:0-2065 GCA_964447345.1 uncultured Sulfitobacter sp.
TGCAGTTGGTTTCGGACCTCCAGCTACGGGATCACTACGGGTTCAACCGCTTCGTGGCCCTGCATTTATCTCGTCCTGATGGAAAACACATCCAAGCTGCAAGTGGCTATGAAGCTTTCGTAAAGGATTTGGGCGAGCATAGCATTCCGCTGAGTATTGGGGACAAACGAGGAATATTCGGAGCGAAACGAAAACATGACTATTGGTTGCCGGTCCCGGCTCACGGCTCCCGCTCAGAGCTCGATTTGAACCTCACAGAAGTTACCCGTAGTTGCATGTCAGATGTCGTTCAGCTACCCAAAGCCCCCAAGAAAGCACTCCCCGCCGGACACAGCGTGGCTTTTGGAGATGCTATTCATGACGTACCAGGCTTTGACAAATGCGGTGTCCTTTGGTTGCCATGCATTGAGATTGCAACGGCTCGCGACGCCGATCGTTTCATGGCTCGTCTTGGTCAGACCAAAGATGTTGTAATATCCATTCTACCCAAAGCGCTAGAGCTACCATTTGTCCGAACTCGGCTCCTAGATCAATTGTTGAAGATGGCCGCAGACGGCGTTACGCGGATTGTTCCGGCTCAACTCCTTGGCCAAATGTATGCTCCAGAAGGAGCAGAAATTGAACGCCAGCGTCGCACAGTCGCCAGTTTGCCCAACATACGTCCGCGCCGCCAAAACGTAACTGATGCACACCGGAAGGCTCTGCTGGAAGACGCGCGCATTGCATGGGGTTACTTCGAAGAGAATACAGTCCGCAATACAGGCTTGTGTCCAGCAACTGTCAACTTCTCAGAATCCAGCCCGCGGGTGCATCCCACTGTTACGATGTGGGATGTCGGCAGCCACATAAACGCCTTGGTCGCCGCCAGGCAGCTAGACTTGGTCAGTGCGAAAAGGTTTGATGAAAACATATCGCAGATACTGAAGCAGGTTCGTGGTCGGCGATCTCAAGATCGCCTTCTGCCTCAGGGTTGGTTGCGAGTAGATCGGGAAAAATGGGGGAACAAGAATTTTGACGGCAGTGACGCTGGCCGCCTTCTGGCGTCGTTCGTCAATCTCCGTCGCACGTTTGGCAGAAGAGAGCAGTTGAACGAGCTAGTTGAGAGCTGGGATCTGGATAAGATCGTAGTCAAAGGTGAAGTTCATTCCGTAACTGAAGGAGAGTTACATTCCGTTTATCGATCACATAGCGCGCATTACGCTGCGCGGGCTTTCCGTTCCTGGGGCATCCGCGTTGCGTCGCCATATGAAGTTTTCCACGGCCGTCCCAACTACGATGATCAAATGGCGCTTCTTGAAACTGTTTCTTGGATCGGACCCCTTGGGGCTGAACCCCTCTTGCTAGAGGCAATGGAACTGGGAATGTCAAAGGAAAGCGCTTACCTTGCTGATGTGCTTTTTGCTGCCCAAGTAGAGGAATACGAAGAAACTGGTCGCCTTACAGCAGTATCAGAAGGTCCTATCGATCGTGAGCCCTGGTTCACGTATCAGGGTCTGCAGATGGACGCACAACGCCGGACTTGGGCACTAGACACAGTAGGATATGAGCCCAAGTACGCAAATCCGAAGTTTTGGCAGGACAATCTGGTGGTAAGCAGCAAAGCTGCTTTTCTGTGGTCGGCCTATCGGCCGCACGAATACTCCAGCAAGCTACTTGATCACGTACGTAGCAAAGCGCGAACAAAACGCGGCTTCGCTTCGAGCATTTTTAGCGAGACCGGTCGAGTTACAACAAGCTATACTGATTTGAACACGAATGCGGTTATTCTTCAGGCTATCGCCAAAACAATCCTGGAAACGGAAGTCGAGAGTTCTTCGGTAGATTAGGTCATTTTTTGCAGGCAAACATGACTAGTCCTTTTACCTGCCAAAGAAAAGCTCGTATCCATTTCGACCCTATTGGGCACGCGAAACAAGAGTGGTTGAGCTTTGACCGTCCAGCGCCGCCCCCTACGCCTTGGGTCGGGGGCGGGCCCTTCATGGGTGCATCAAACTAGAGCCATTCTACAGACCAAGACCAGAGCTGATCGCATCAATGAGTAGCTCATGCGTGGTCGCACGATCAG
>CAYUSM010000541.1:0-2059 GCA_964447345.1 uncultured Sulfitobacter sp.
CTGCGCGCGGACATGGACGCGCTGCCCATCGATGAGCAGACGAACCTGCCCTATTCATCCAAGAACCCCGGTGTGATGCATGCCTGTGGGCATGACGGGCATACAACCATGCTGCTGGGTGCGGCCAAACATCTGGCAGAGACACGGGATTTTGACGGCACGGCGGTGTTGATCTTTCAGCCCGCCGAAGAAGGTCTGGGCGGCGCGCGCGGGATGCTGGCAGAGGGCCTTTTTGACAAGTTCCCCTGTGACGAAGTCTACGGGATGCACAATTTCCCCGATGGCGCACCGGGCAAGGTGGGCATCTGCAAGGGCACCGCGATGGCGGGGGCGTCCTTCTTCGACATCAAGGTGCAGGGCAGGGGGAGCCACGCGGCCATGCCGCAGGCCTCGCGCGACCCGGTGGTCATCGCCTCTGCGCTGGTCGGGCAAATCCAGAGCATCGTTTCCCGCAACGTACCGCCGCTGGACGCCTGCGTGATCTCTGTGACGCAAATCCACGCCGGTGCGGCCTATAACGTGGTGCCTGACACCGCGACGCTCGCCGGGACCATCCGCTATTTCAAAGACGAGGTCTATGAGATGGCAGAGCAGCGGATCACAGACCTTTGCGAGGGGATGGCCAAGGCTTATGGCGTCGAGATCGAGGTCGATCTGCGCAACATCTTTGATGTGCTGGTGAACGACGACAAATTGTCCGACGCCTATCTGGAAGCCGCTTCAGATGTGGTCGGCGTGGAAAACGTCACAGACCAGAAAGACCCTGCCACCGGGTCGGAGGATTTTGCCGATATGCTGAAGGTCGTACCCGGCGCCTATGTCGTCGTTGGGCATTCCGGCACCGTGCCGCTGCACAACCCGGGCTTCTTCCTGGACCCTGAAATCCTGCCTGTGGGGGCCTCTGTGATGGCGCGGGTGCTGGAACGCCGCTTGCCGCTGGCGGCCGGCTGATGCTGAGCGCCATCGAGATTGCCGCCGCGATCCGCGCGGGCGAAACCTCTGCCGTTGAGCAACTGCAGGCCCATTGGGCGCGGGTCGATGCGCTGAACCCCCAGGTCAATGCCGTGATCTGGCAGGACAGGGAAGGGGCCCTGGCCGAGGCCGAAGCCTGCGACGCCGAGACAGCGCAGGGGCAGAGCCGCGGCCCGCTGCATGGCGTGCCGATCACCGTCAAGGAAAGCTTTGACATGAAGGGCAGCCCGACGACCTGGGGCATGCCTGAGTTGCGCGACAACATCCGCTCAGAGGATTCCGATGCGGTGGCGCGCTACCGCGCGGCGGGGGGGATCGTCTATGGCAAGACCAACGTGCCGCTGAAGCTGGTGGAATGGCAGAGCTTTAACGAAATCTACGGCTCCACCTCGAACCCCTGGGACCTGTCGCGTACCTCCGGGGGGTCCTCGGGCGGGTCGGGCGTGTCGGTCGCCACCGGGATGGCGGCACTTGAAGTGGGCAGCGACATCGGCTCCTCTATCCGTAACCCGGCGCATTACAACGGTGTCTACGGGTTGAAGCCGACGTGGAACGCGGTCTCCAAGAAAGGGCACACGCTGGAAGGCTGGTACGGGGATGTTGATATTGCCGTGGCAGGGCCGCTGGCCCGGACGGCAGAGGACCTGTCGCTGGCCTTTGACGTACTGGCAGGCCCCGGCCCCTTTGATGCCTCGCAGTGGCAGCTGAACCTGCCCGTTGACGGGCGCCGCTCTCTGTCGGAGTTCAAGGTGGCGCTCAAGCTGGGCGATCCGGCGTCCCCGGTTGATCAGGCCTATCTCGACGCGCTTGCGGGTTTTGCTGACAAGCTGGAGGCCGCAGGCGCCACCGTGATCCGTGACCGGCAGCCGCAGATCGACAGCGAGGCGCATTTCATGCTCTACCTCAAGCTTCTCGGTGCGGCCTTGTCTGTTGGCATGAGCGACGCGGATGCGGCTGCTGCCGTGGCACCTTATGCGGATGCGCCGGATGATGTGAAACGGATCGGCGGCACCCGCATGTCAGGCACCCAGATCAGCCACCGCGAGTGGCTGAGCCTCGACAACCAGCGCCGCATCGCGCGGCTGGC